>DATGLQ010000001.1:0-7965 GCA_035294065.1 bacterium
TTGGTCCTTTCATAGGGGAAGCTTAGTTTAAAAGTGTTGAGCCAGATGGTTACGATTTAGAGTTTTGTAGATTCTCTTATTGTTTCTGTGAATTTAGATTCCTAAGTGCTCAAAGATGTGCGTAGTGAACCCTACAGTTAATCCGCTGATTTAACTTTGTTGTGCCCACTGCGCTTAATCATCATGTCCTATAGAATCCAATCGTAGGTCGCACACTTTTATCGTGCCGCAACAAAGGTATTCCTTTCTAGGGTATTAATACTATATATGTTATTTACATATCTTAGCTGAAATAGTATAAACTTAAGTGTAGTTGAGTCTTGCTTTATGAGGATTTGGTGCTGGTGAGCTGCTGATTGACTAAGGAGACGACTAGGATAGCCAGGGGAGCTACCGCCGTGTTTTCAAGCTCATTCTTCGCTAACCTGCTTATGTTTGTTTTCTATATTGCGATAACACATCTTCTCGACACTCGTGACTTGGGCGTTCTCTACTCTTTTAATGTTGTCGACTCCTTTATGGTAACTTTTCTAATGCTTTCGCTTCCAAGCGGATTCTCACGTTTTATTGTGGGCTACTATCAGACGAATAGGGTGGGTGAGGCTAGGTATCTGTTTAGAAGAGGACTTCTCATGGCCACACTTATCACCTCTAGCGCTACACCAGTACTCGTGCTACTTGCGCCATTCGTAACCAAACTGTTGACTGGGCAGTCGAACTATATCTTCCTCTATTATCTAGTGGTTGTGGACTTTGTTACAACAACTTACAGCAGTTTTCTTGGTATAGTTGTAAGTGCTAGGCGGATCTTTGGTTGGGGGAGTGTTGTGCAGGTTCTGTCAACCGTATCGCGAGTAGGGGTCGGCGTCGGACTCCTCTTGGGAGGGTTTGGGCTGAGGGGTGTGTTGCTTGGATGGATCGCGTCGGACGTAGTCAGCATAGCGGCCTACCTGCACTTTTCACGCTCATTCTTGGTGGGTGAGTCCATCAAGGCTGAGATGAGAGGCGTGATAACATACTCTCTACCGTTTTTCATCGCAAGCGGCTTGGTGGTGGTTCTGCAGAATGTCGACAGGCTCTTCGTTTTGAGGTTCCTCGGCACAGTGAGCCTCGGGGTGTATGGTACCCTGCTCATCGCCTCAAACATTCCCAAGATGCTACCAGGCTCGGTCAGTAGCACACTGTTCCCTGTGATGATAAAGTACGAGGAGGAGAAGGCTTTAACTAGGAATGTTGTTTCGAAGGCTGTTAGGTATATGGCGCTCATCAACCTGCCCGTTCTAGGCTTGGTCGCCGCCTTGGGGGCTCCCCTTCTCTACGTTTTCCTGGGCAGGGCTTTCAGCGACGCTTGGCCAGCCTTCTCGATACTCGTGTTCGGTGGGGGGGCGATGAGTTTAGACATACCCATAACACAGGTGTTACTTGCAAAGAGGAAGACAAGGGTTTTGGCTGTGCAGCAGGTGGTGAGTAGCTTCGCCCTCGCCATCCTCGCGGTGACACTCATACCGAAGCTATACTTGGTGGGGGCGGCGCTCGCCTACGTCATAGCCAGAATAGTGGGCTTCATAATCACGGGCTCAAGGGTCTATAGACTTGGGCTATTCAGCATAAGGTGGCGCGACTACCTCAAAACCTTCGGTGTCACGTTGGGTATAATCTCCGTAACACTCACATTGGAGCACTACACAGACTTCTGGTATCCTCTACTCCCCATATACATCCTAGTTGGATCCCTCACGGGAATTGTGATGGCTAAGGTTGTAGGATTGTTCCATAAAGACGACTACCTTGAGGTGGCCGAATTCTTCCCCCCGAGGCTTAGAGGGATAGTTAACTGGGCTTGGCGGGCGCTCAGGCTACCGATGGCGTCAGAGAACACTTGATAACGCAGGTCAACTACGAGGCTTGAAGTCAGATGTTCCAGCTTTGACAAGTATAATTAGATGTTCAGAAAAGGGTTGTGTCACCTATAATTAATAAAAAGCTAAAATGGCTACCCCAGCCAAATTCCCATAGCCACCGACACTTGGCTTTTGGTCTTTCTTTCTCTCGAAGATACTCGTTAGTAGACATAGAAGTTTCCCTTAAATATCCTGTGCATATCTATTTGGTGTCGGCTTTAATTGTTAAGGATTACTGACGAATGCTACTGTTAGCTTTCTTCTCGTCACTAGAAATTAACCTGGATTATAGCTGAGCTACATGCAGACTTTTTTGATTTGACGGGTGGGGTGTGTTGACCAGCAACAGCGTTGCTTCTCCTCATCGTAGAATACTAGCCCAGATTAATTAATCACCTCTTGATTAAACTGCCGTAGTTAGCCCTGACCTGACGTGTAGGTTGTGCGCACTAGTAGGTTTGTGGCTTGTGGCTTCCACGCCTTATAGCTGTGAGCGGGTGCTCCTGTGGTTTGTGTTCGAAGCTGTGTTGGAGGGTAGCTTGATACCGCGTCGTATAAGCCCTAAAGTCTTTCATAATTCTTTAATATATAGCCAATACACGTATTAAGATAATCATGACGTTGAGGATCAGAGTGGGGGGACGCGGGGATTACGCTCGTTGGAATCAATTTGTGCATAGTGCTCCTAATGGCAACATTTTGCAGACAACTTATATGTCGAAGGTATTAGAGTATGTTTCTTCAAAGCCTTTTCTCGTTGTCGCCGAGGATGATGGTGAAATAGTGGGAGGGTTACTTTCAAACATAGTCTTGGGTAATTCTAGAATAGCACCCTTACGTTTGTTCACGGAGATCCGCTCGAATTACGGGCCGTTGTTTTTACCTGAGTACGCGGGGGTTGATAGGCAAATTGTTTCCTACGCGTGCAGGAAGATGGCTGAGACTGGCTATTTGTCGCACTACTATGTGGGCTACGGCGACCACGCAGACATTCTGACTCGAATGGGATATAAAAAATCTTGGTCGGTTAGTGTTGCCTCGGTGGTCGACCTTCGAAAGAGTACAGATGAGCTCTTTAAAAGCTTTGATCGCGATTGTAGACGTGGGGTTAAGAAAGCGGAAAAAGCGGGGCTCCGAGTTGAAGTGGTAACCGACCCCCATTTCCCAAGGGTTTACCACGGTATACTTGTAGCCCAAGCTCAAAGGCTTGGAATAAGACCGGAACCCTATTCATTTATTCAAGGGATCTGGGATATTCTTGTGCCACGTGACATGGCGAGATTTTACTGCGCCTACTATGATGAAAAACCCGTTGCGGCCCTAATAGTCCTGCGCTACGGGAAAAAGGTTCATGGTTTCCTGGGATGCGCCTTAGGAGAATATCTAAAACTCTACCCTTGGAATGCTATGCACTGGCGTGCTATGCAGGATGCTATAAGAGAGGGTATGGAGGAGTATGACCTTATGCTTTCACCTGGCCCAGAAGAAAGAAACCACCCTCACTACGGACTATATCTTTTCAAGCACGGCTTCGGAAGCAGAGTGATACCACTCAGCGTCTACATACGCAGGCCACTAACTATAAGAAGAGTTTTTTGGGATAAAATTATAATTAGAACGTTTCTAAAGATACCTTCACTGGCCCGTCTAGTGTAGTTCCTTATAGTCTTCTGGTATTAAAGCAACTCTAAAAGCATTTGTCACTATGGTGTACTACGCTTTATGAGATCACAAATCTATACAAGGCTTAGAATACCACCGCATAGTTGCAACGTTTTTACCCATTAATCATATGCGAGGGGGTGTATGCGTGTTGGGAGGTTGGGGGACGGTTAGTAGGCTGTGAGCGCTGACTAATTGCTTTTGTTGCTAGGTTAGGTGGAACTTGCCAAGCATACTACAACATTAGCTGAACAGTGAATATAAAGCAAGACCTGTAGCCTTCAATACAAACGCATTCTGACATACGCGTGCTTTATACTGTTTGGTTTCCTATGTGTGATTTCACCTCACGTGTGTTAGCGTGTTTGAGTGCCTAACTAGGTGGTTCAACTGTTTTCGAGAGATGAATTTATTTAATAGGTAAACCTGATAAATATACCTTAGTAGTGTAGATTCACGGTGTTCCCCCCATTTGGTAACGCCTTTTGGATGGAGGTTGTGCTCTAATGTTCCTAATGATTTGTGGGTCTTGATTCATGATGATTTAACAGTTTTCTGAAACATTCTGGGTTATTGTGTTCGAAGTATAAACAGTCTCGTGATGTAAGGCATTCTTGGATGGCTGGTAGTGTACGGTAAGGCTATCGGCAAGTTTAGGAAGACAAAGAGTTAAGTGGATGACGGTACGCTTACCTAAATGTTTGGGATGACACCCAGATCGCAGGTGGATACGCATGTCACGCGCTCTTCCTTACTCGGTGACCTTGGAGTCAGCCTTGCGTGTGCGTTCATTTCTATGTTCTTTAGTCTTGGATATATTGGCGCGGGGTAGTTTCAGTCGGGTGAACCCGCAACGATGAGTTGCCATTCCCCGCCGAGCCCCTCGACCGCTTCAACCAAGATATGGAGCCCTTTGTAGGCTCTCATGTGTCCGATTACTGCGAAAATTAAGTCGGTGGAGGATATCATAAGTTTGCTTCTAGACTAGCCTTATGAACACCTAGTATCACTCTTCCATGGTTTTGGGCTCTGGGGTTTTCCTGATCAGTTGATATCTATTTAGAAAGTCTTTTTTGTTTTCAGTCGTTTCTTGTGTGAGTAATCGGTCATGTGCTTTTTAAGTATAGAGGAGTGGTGGGTAACTTACAGTATAAATTTATAGTGGGCGCGATTACTTTTTTGGGTATTATTGGTTTGCAGTGAATTGTGCTTGTTGCTTGTGACGAGGAATGAATCGGCGAAGGCTGGGGAGTTGCTGCGGGATTTGGTGGGTGTTGTGGATGAAGTTGTTTTGGTTGATAGCAGTGATGAATGGAGCATTAAGGATTTAGAGGAGCCGTTGAAGGCTTTTGGTCACTCACATGTTTTACGGTTACCCCCCCTCGGTCTCGCGGAGCTTTACCGGTCTTACGCCTTGAGTAAGGTGTGCGGTGAGTGGGTTCTCCTACTTGATAGCGATGAGAGGATAAACGATGCCCTTAAGAGGGATATAAGGAGGATTGTTACTGAGAGCTCTGCTGACGCGTTGATGATTCAGCGCCAACCTGTGGATGAGTCCCGGGGTGAGACACCTTCAGGGTCGCAGGGTATACCATGGTATAAGACTAGGCTGTTCAGAAGGTCGAGGGCTCAGTTTTTCGGCTTGGTGCATGAGCAACCCACTGTTAGAGGTTCGATTAGAAGTCTTCCTCCCGAGTATAAAATGATTCACTATGTGAATTCTAAGACTTATTGGTCGAAGGCTCGTAGATATATTAAGCTCGACGTGTTACTTGGTAGGTGGAGGTATGATAGGTTTGGGCAAGACTCCTCTCTAATACGTTGGGGTCTTGGTTTATATGTGAAGCTTAGGGGTAAAAGGCTTTCTGACGAGGTTTCCCCGTTTGACTTATATCTGATTAAGAGGCTGGCGGCGAGAGGCTTTAAGAAGCTCACATACGCACCGAATGAGTATCTGAGGCGGAAGGTTTCGTTGATCAGCTCACTGAGCCCTGCGACTAAGAGGTTTAGCTTCGATGTTTGGGGTGATGTTCAGCGCTTTAAGGGTGCAATTGGTTATCTGGAGCTTAACTCAGAGTCCGTGTGGGGTTCTCTGTGGGATTGCTACCGTGCCAAGAACCTGCCTCCCGATGACTTCTTCCTATATAAGGTTATGGAGAAATTCTACGAGCGTAATCCGGATTACCCGTTGGATGTGGATCCCATTAAGGTTTTAAAGGAGCTTAATAGCGCTGCGGACAAGGTGTTCCCTGAAACGGTTAGTTTAGCGCCGAGGGATGGCTTGGTGAAACAGAAGCGTGTGAATGAACTTTTTGAAGGAGAATAGTGGGTGCTTCAACCGGTTACCTGTAGATTACGCCTGCTTTAATGAGTTGTTTTATGCCAACCTTCTTGATTACGGTTGCGGCGCACCTTCTTTCCCAGTATGTTCTTAGGTTCTCTGTTAGGTCGATTATAGATCTGAACACCATTATTATTGATCTGCGTCTCCTCCAGCTTGGGTTTGCTATGGACCACCATATGTCTGTTAGGACTTTGAGTGGTATATATATGGCGAGATAGCTTAGGTCGTAGTATTTTATCATTATTAGATATTTGTTTTTCATAAACCTTAGTACGCGTTCAGGGTTACCTCTCTTTATGGGTAACTTGTGTCTGTGGTAGACTACTAGTCTTGGGTCACACATTACGCGGTAGCCAGCTAGCCATGCTCTCAGGCACAGGTCTGCCTCGTCGTAAACCTGAAATATGTTGGGCTCAAACCCCCCTATCTTCGTGAACACTTCCTTCCTTACGGCTATAAAGTTTTCGACTGCACTCACACAGTAGGGTGGATCATTGGCTTTTGGGGTGTGGTGTGTGAGTCTTATGTCGAGCATGGAGCCCACGAAGACCCTATCCCTGTGCCAGATACCCGCTCCTAGGATTGCGACATCCGGGTTTTTCTCTAGGGTTTCCACCATACCTCTAACAACATCCTCCGAGAAGCTTACATCGTTGTTTATGAAGAATAAATATTTGGAGTCTCGGTAGGAGCATTTGGCGCCTTCATTCATACCGCGTGAATAACCCAGATTGCTGTCGAGTTTGACCAGTCGAATTCCGTTTGAAAAATTCTCCGCGATATACCTCAGACTTTCGTCCGTTGAACCATTATCAACGAATATGACCTCTTTGTTTAGCTTAACAGATAAAGCATCTCTGAGGCACCGTGTTAACATCTCTTTGTTTTGGGTAAGCCCATTGTGGTTTAGTATTATTAGTGACAGCAGTGGCTTCTTTGTTTTCTCTTTTTGGGATATGTTTTCCACACGTCTGGGTTCCCTTTTTTGTATATATGTATTATGAACTATAGTAACCCTAGCTTTATTACCTCCTACGTTAAACTAATAGGGTCTTTGGGAGTACGCACGAATAATTCGTGTATATTAAAAACCTAGGATTGGGCTTAAACTGTAAAAATTGATCTTTATTCACGGCTATTAGAGGGACACGGCATATGTGATATTTTACGTATCCTTGTTGTGATAGTAGAAATCTGGGTTTGATTAAGAAGGTATAAAGTAATATAGGACTATCTTTAGGTATCGTTTGTGGATTCTGGATATAAAAATAGCGTGTTGGTGATGGGAATGCTCCGGGATAGAAGAGCAGGGTTGCGTCTTAGTGGTTTGGCTACGCGACTATGGCTTTTCACTTACTGCGTTCTAGCTTATAGCGATTGGCCTAGGATACTTGTAGTGAGAATTAGTGGTGTGTGTGTCCCCGTAAAAGTTAGAGGTACAGAGTTGCGCGTTAAGGTTGACCCTAGGAGTATTAGGCAATGCATGTTGTTCGCTAGGTGTCTAGCATTGCTTGGACTCTCTCAAATTGGTGGACAACTCCGTATTCTTGCCCCCATAAATTACTCCGAGGATATTGAGGTGGTCGGGCGGGGATGGGACGCCGTTCCGCTGAGGTGGTTGGGTTGGGTTGCGAGCTTGGCTCGATGCGGCGCGAAGCTGTATGATCGTGACAGTGGGTTCATCATGGTTGAGTTGGAAGGGTTAAAGTGGGTTGTGAGGAAACATTCAGAGGATATTCGACTTGGACCTCTACTCGGTCATGGATTCGAGAACCATGAATATCGTAGGTGGTTTAGAAGGTTAATTGGTCCAGGTAGTGTGTTTGTGGATGTAGGTGCCAATGTTGGGGGGTACGCTGTTAGAGCCGCAAAGCTTGGTGCCATGGTTTATGCCTTAGAGCCTAGTATTGGGACATTCGCGGTTTTACAAAGGAACATGCGTAACAATCGACTCAATTTCGAGGCATATAATTTGGCGGCTGGCTCGCGAAGTACTGAGGGCGTTATTTATGGTAGAAGGGGGCATGAGGGTAAGTTCAGCCTTAAACCATTTAAGGG
>DATGLQ010000002.1:0-265194 GCA_035294065.1 bacterium
CCTAGACCTAACAGACAAACCAGACCTCAAAGCCAAATACGCATGCGACAAATCAGACCCAATCAGAGAATCAGACTGCATATTCTGCCTCGCATGCGAAAACGTCTGCCCAACCCACGCAATAAAAATAACACAACCATAGATGCCTAACGCTTATCTAGCATACGCTTCAACTCATTTATTTCAGCTTCAAGTTCTTTTATACGCGTATCTATGGATGACTGACTGGTAGTAGGCGTCTCTGTGGGCTTCTCCGCTCGGTTTACCACCTCGGTGGTAAGAGTTGACTCGGCTGGTCTGCCCTCTTCTTTTTTATTGACCATTGTGTTTATCTCCCTCTCAACTTCAATCTGAGCCTTTCTGAATTCACCCATAGCCCTGCCCAAACCCCGCGCCAATTCTGGGATCTTGCTTGAACCCCCAAACAAGAGGAGGGCGACCACAATGAATATCAACCAGTCGCTCAGGCTATCCAGCATATTTCGATTGTTACATCGTGCAAGATATAAACGTAACCTCTTAACAACCGTATATATACACCACTCAATTTATAGTGCGCGTTTTCTCTACAACAAGTTCTACGACTAGAAGAGAAACACACGCGAAGGTGGGGGTTAATTGGGGTGACACAGAAGGGCTGGGGTCTTAAGCTAAGCATCCGCATGCATGGAGAAACTAAACAACCAGCACACATATGGTCCAAAAAGGATTGTTGTGCTCCTAAAATATCAAAAAACTCCTTCTAGCTTAGGTCGACTCGAAAAACTCGTCCGCCAAAAAAGTACACTTTATTCATCGCGTTAAGGACGCCAAACTTAATGGTCACCCCGAAAGATGTGATTTGGTCGGAAATGTCTGAAGCGGAGACGAGCAGTAACAGAATCATCAAGTTGGGAGATAAGGAAATAGAGATAAACCAAGAACTCTACAGGATTGTCCAAGACTATATCAAGAATAGCTACACGCTTGACACACTCGCTGAGAAGCTTGGCCTCGACGGTTGGTCGGAGGCATATCAGTTCATAGCTTCGTTGCCCCAGTGGGTTGTGTGGTTCACGGAGTCCCAACTCGAAGAATACCTGAGCCAGCCACACCAGGAGCGCCAACAGCAAGCTGGAACACCCAAACGCACAAGCAGGCGACGCAAAGAGCAGTCCGAAGCAACACAGGCCGAAGACAAGAATATGACAGCGGCTAAAGAGGAAAAACAGTAACGACGTGTTGAATTCCGCACGATGCAATCATTGTATCCATAATTTGGCCCCGATTTTTCACCCAGCGAATAACCACTCGTATAAGCAGGGGGGTTTATTCACTCAAAACGCTTTAAACTCTACTGGTCTTTTATTAGGGATGTGGACATAACTGTTAAATGTGCTCGTTGCTCAAGGGAGAGGGAGGGGCTAGAGGTACGATGCGCCTCGTGTAACGGGCCTTTTAGGTTAATCGTTGAAGGCGAGTTTTCCCGGGAGCTTAGGCGTAATTTCCCGTATGTGACCAAGTGGGTGAGCCTCGGCGAGTGGGACACCCCTCTAATAAGCGTGGGTGGCTATTATATGAAGCTTGATTTCTTGAATCCCACTGGCTCATACAAGGACAGAGGCTCCGTCACTCTGATATCAAGGCTCCACCAATCCGGCGTCACTAGGATAAGCGAAGACTCTTCGGGTAATGCGGGTGCAAGTATTGCAGCCTATGGGGCTCAAGCGGGCATGCGTGTTTCGGTTTTTGTACCCGCCAACGCGAAGGGTCAAAAAATAAGGCAGATCGAAGCTTACGGCGCACAGGTCACGCGTGTAGAGGGTTCGAGGGGTGATGTAGCCAAAGCCGCGGAGAATTCAGATAGCTACTTCGCATCACACGTTTGGCAACCCGAGTTCAGGGATGGGATAAGGTCGCTGGCATATGAAATTGTCCGGGACTTGGGTTGGAGAAAACCCGACACAGTTTTCCTACCGACGTCCGCCGGCACCCTCCTCTTAGGGGTTTACGAGGGGTTTAAGCATTTGCTGAGCAGCGGCGTCATCGACGCTATGCCAAGGCTCATCGCGGTGCAGACCGAACAGGTGTCACCAGTCCACTGCGCACTTAAGGGTATACGCTACACGCCACCGGAAAGGGTGACATCTATAGCGGACGCGCTTGTATCAACCAACCCAACACTCCTCGACGAGATGGTGAGCGCTCTAAAAGAGTGCGGTGACAGCGTTACCGTAAGCGAAACGGAAATAATCCAAGCTCACGACGAGCTTGAAAAGAAGGGTTTACTTGTGGAGTACAGCTCGGCCACAGCCCTAGCAGCCGCCAAAAAGTACGCGGAGAAAGGTTTGATAAATGTCCTAGTACTAACGGGTAACGGTCTGAAAACACTTTAGTGATCGTTTATGCGGCCTAATTCTTCATTTAAGTAGGCAAACAAAATTCCTAGAAGCTTCGGCTAGGAACGCTGGTTTAGAGTTACTGAACGCCCACGCCGGGATTTGAACCCGGGTCAGGGGAGTGACAGTCCCCTATCCTGGACCGGACTAGACGACGTGGGCTCAAGCACTATCTATTTTTAAGCATACTTAAAAGCCCATCGTAACACTCACTTGTGGCGTCGGGAGGGTGGGAATTGAACCCACGACCCGCCGGTGGCAGCGGCTGACGCGTGCACATAGATGCCTTTAGGCCACTCACACGCGCGGTTTCCCCTACAGCCGGCCGCTCTACCACTGAGCTACCTCCCGCAAAACTGTGTTATACACAAAGGTATATCAGTTTTTCTTTGCCACTCATCTATACGTGTAGTTAAGCTCATTTTAGCCCCATGTGAACTACTAACGATTGTTTTGGTAAATATAGGCAGGGCTTTCACAGCTGCTCAGAGGGCCTCTACGGTTATCTTCATTGTGCTCACCGTCGCCTACAGCTTTACAAATATATTCATATTGGGAGCGCTCGGCCTAATCAGCGCCATCCTCATAGTGGTTTTCTCAGTAAAGACAGGCGGGTGGGTTAAAGCCGCAAGGAGCATAGGCACGGGGCTAATGCAAGTAGGACTACTCACACTTATACTAGAGCTTGTCCGCATAAGAGTCATGTTCCTAGGTTTAGCTGCCGCATACTGGATCACGCTTACTGGTGTACTTCTCAACGTGGGCTTAATAATACTTGAAGATGACGACACCTGAGAGGACGAGCGGTGCTATATTAGGGAAGATATCTAAAAAGCCTAATCGCTGCACTTAGCGCGTGTGTACCCGCGCAAGCGGGTGTCGCTTGGCGGGCACGGAGACTCCAAGTGAGATTGGTGATTATCAACTATCTTAAACAAAACACCTCCTACTATGGAGCAATCTTAATGCTTGATTAAAGGGTATACTACACTATTCTGAAGAAATATGCAAATGCTCATCATCAATGGTGAAAAAATTTTGGTTTACACCCACTCAACGGGGACACATGTTTACATCGGATGTTATCGAGCTCGAAGCCCAATCAACATGATTGCGCTTATGCTTGAGGTATTCAGGCCACCATAATTGGGTTGGGAAACCCTCCAGAGTACTTGACTGTGAGCTCTATTGTGGATTTGACCGCACGCTGAACTATGGCTGGGTCTACGCCCTCAACACCTGCACCCACAACCAGAACACTCTTTGTCTGATTGGTTATCTTCGTGCGCTGTGAGTCCCTGTGCGGGAAGAGGTGAAGTGCATGATTGGCTTCGGAGCAATCTATAAGAATTGGTACACCTGGGGGTAAACGTTCCTCCACACTTGAGCCTATCGCCAAGAATAACTCATCGCCCTCTGAGTGTTTGAGCATAAGGTTGCCAGAGAGTGTCAGAGTGTCGTATAGCCCTATTGGTACAAGTGTCTTGGCACTCACATAGTTTCCCGCGTCAACAACGCTATTTATCTTGGGAAGCCGCCCACCGTTAAGAACCCTTCTCCTTAGGGCTTCACCTGCCGGTCTAATCTTAGTAGGGTCAAGGCCGATACTCCAGTAGAACCTCCGGTACGCCTGGGCCACGGGGTTGGTCTTTGTGTCACCTTCACGTCTAATGACCTCCTCTAGCTCTCCCAATTCTTTGGTGAACACATCACCGCTTTCCGCCACGGTTACGGCGTCTATTACAGAGTAGGCTACGTGGACTCCCAGCCTTTTCAGGGAATCAGAGATCCTTATCAACACATGCATACACCTTAATAACTTGATGGTGAAGAACCCACCACCCATACGCAGCGCACATAGATTACACTCCGTTTGCCTTGTTTGTACGTGCAGCGCCCCCGGGGAGATTTGAACTCCCGACCTACTGCTTAGGAGGCAGTCGCTCTATCCATGCTGAGCTACGGGGGCGTGAGCATATCGAGTATTTCCTGCAGCGATTTCTCAACTTGAAGCCCGCTTTTAAGCTCTTTTAAGGTGTACACCCCTGTGGACACCTCCTTCTTGCCGACGATGAGGGCGTGAGTGTAGCTTCCAGAACCAGCGAAGCTAAGCTGCCTCCTTAAAGGCCAATCCTTTATTGCGTACTCAGCCACTACACCCCTCCTTCTCAACGCGGTCGCGACGCCGATAGCGTCACGCCTCGTCTGTTCATCCGTGTTGGCCACGAATACTCGCACGGGCTTCTGCTCCTCCAGCTTGGAGAAAACACCCGCCTGCTCGAGCGCCAGCATTAGTCGCTCTATACCCCCAGCCACACCGGTTGCCGGCAGCTGTCGGGACCCATATATGGCGGTGAGGTTATTGTATCTGCCACCCCCAAACAGGGAGAGGTTTGACCCCTCAGTGTAGCCCTCAAAAACTATTCCATCATAGTAGTCTAATCCCCTCACGATGCTCAAGTCAAGCATGCAACTCTGCTTCTTATCCAGTGAGCCAAGCTCGTCCCAGAGCACATCGAGCTCTTTGAGTGCATCCTCAACCTGGCTTAGCACCCCTCCTCCTAGTTTAGCCTTCAAACCGTCTAAGTCGGCTCTAGAGTAGACCAAGTCGAGTAGAAGCTGGGAGCTCTCCGCCGGTAGCCCAGCACCCTGCAGGAGTTGACTCAGCTCATCGCGACCTATCTTCTGAGCCTTGTCGAGCGCATTAAAGCATCTTTTGACCTGCTCCTCGGTTTTGGCTCCAAGAACCCTCACTATGCCTTCAAGCAGTTTTCTGTGTGAGACATGCACTGTGGCTTTGAGACCAACCGACTCCATAACATCCAGTCCCAGTGAAATCACCTCTGCGTCAGCGTAGGCTTCAGTTGGTCCATATGTTTCGACGTCCCATTGCCAAAAGCATCTATAACGCCCAGCTTGAGGCTCATCGTATCTCCACATGGGTGATATAGCGTAGAGCTTTATGGGTTCGGGGGTTTTGAAGTCGTTGGCAACCATTCTAGCCATACCCACAGTGAGGTCGAATCTTAGTCCAAGATCCCTTCCCGCCTTATCCTTGAAGTAATAGATCTCCTGGAGAATCGCTTCGCCACTCTTGGCTTTGAGCGTGTCCAAATGCTCAATGAATGTTGGCTCAACCCGTCGGAAGCCATACGACCTAATCACGGGCTCAATCTTGGATTGAATCCAGAGCCTCCGCTCCATCTCCTCTACGCCTATATCATTCATCCCCCGCGGAGTTGTGAATTGAGTCATCTTCACCACCAAGTGAGCTAAACAAGTGCGCCCGTGATAAAGGACACCATAGCCAAAAGCATTGGGAACTTATAGAGTTTTTTAACCGTCTGAGCCGATGAGACATCCATGAGAAGCTTAACGCTGAGGTATACGAATAGAATATCGGTGACAAACACCACTGGTAAGTATCCCAGAGGTGACAGCCCCCCCACGAAGATGGGGACAGGGCTCAACCCCACTGCGATAAGCGAAAAAGCTGACCCAAATTTGGCTGCCACCCTTGGACCACGCACCCGAGCTAGGGTCCTAACAGATCTAAGCGCGTCGCCCTCGGCTTCTGCTATCCCCTTAATGATTTCTCTACCCGTGTTTGAGAGAAACGCTAGGAGGAAAAACGTGGCTAGCACAATGCTTAGCTTGTTTACAACTAGACCACCGTATAGGAAAGGCAAGGCCACGTTGTAGGACACAGCCAAGTTGCCACTCAAACCCCTTAGTTTAAGGGTCTTAGAGTAGAGGATTGAAAGAACACATGAAAGGCCGGCCAAGCCAAACTCGACCACTCCATCGTAGGCAGCCAAACTTAGACCAACCACAGCAAGAATTGTGGCGTACACCCAAGCACCCCTAATAGATATCACTCCACTCGGCAGAGCCCTACCAGGCTCGTTGACTCTATCAACATCTATATCGTATATGTCGTTTACAACCATGGCGAACCCAGCTATGGTGAACGCCGTAACACAGGCCGCAGCTAGTTTGGATGTGGGTGGCGCGAGGTGGTGGAGGGCCACAGTCACCGCTACGTATACCGCCACGGAGGTCATTAGGGCGTTTAAGGGTCTAATCATCCCAGCTAATGCAGTTATCCTAGACCTCACGGCGCACCCTCCTCGCCAGATGTTAGTAGCTCCTTTGATGGCGACCTCGTGTCAACAGAATAGTAGGTGGGTGTACCATGTTCATCCACGATCGCTAGCACAGGTGTCCAGCTCCTCTCAACATAGGTTTTAGCCCTCGCCAACAGATTCTTAAGGGTCATTGGCTTATCCAGGCTGAGAGGAATATAAACCATTTTTTCACCCTCCCTCTGGAGTATTATACCCAGCTCGTCGTCATAGAATACTTTTTTACCCTGATTGGAGAGGTCTGCGAAAACCGCGTAAACAGTCCAGAAACCCCTTTTACGGGAGGATAGAGCCTTGACGACCTCCTCTGGGTTGTCTACTTCTATTCTACCCCGAAGTATGAGGTAGACCGCCTCCATTTCCCCCAGCTCCACACCGGAGCCCCTCGGCGTTCCGAAACCACTATTCAGGAGGGTGGAGGAGAGGGGTGGCCTCACAAACAGGCCATTAGGGGTGATCTCAAACGGTTTCTGTGCCGACATATCAACACACAAAACACTTTTTAACTCATGTGCTAAAAAGCGTATTGATGATGGATCTAACACCAGTCAAATGGGAGGCGGGTTGTGTTTCAATATTAGACCAGAGGCTCCTTCCATTTAGAGTTGAGAGGATTAGGTGTACCAGAGTCGAGCAGGTCGCGGATGCGATAAGGACGCTGGCCGTCAGGGGGGCTCCAACGCTAGGTATAGTTGGCGGGTACTCTGTGGCGCTCGCCGCCCAGGGATGCATGAGCCATGATGTTAACACATGCATTGAATTCCTCCAAAAATCGGGCGCCCTTATTAAGAGCACTAGACCCACCGCCAGAAACCTCTTTTGGGGTGTCGACCGAGTGCTAGAAGTAGCTAAAAGATGTGGAAGTGTCGAGGAGATTAAGGCGGCAACGCTGGAGGAAGCGCACAGAATACTTAGGGAAGAAGTTGAGCGCGACGAGCTGATCGGTGGCTACGGTTCTGGGCTAATCAAGGATGGCGACCTAATTCTGACACATTGCAACACTGGTCAACTCGCCACGGGTGGAATGGGCACAGCGCTGGGCGTAATAAGAGCTGCATGGGAGCGTGGTAAGAGGTTTAGGGTGTTCGCCACAGAGACCCGCCCCCTTCTACAGGGCGCCAGACTCACCACCCTCGAGTTGGTAAACGCGGGGATACCGGTTACATTGATAGTGGACTCAGCCGCTGGATACCTGATGCGCACCAAGAAGGTGGGTTTAGTGGTGGTTGGAGCCGACCGTATACTCGCCGACGGGTCAACAGCCAACAAGATTGGGACGTACACGTTGGCGGTTCTCGCCAGACAACACGGTGTGCCATTCTACGTTGCGGCGCCGCTCAGCACGTTTGATCTGGATTCACGCGAAATAACAGTCGAGCAACGCTCCCCTGAGGAGGTGCGTGGGTTTAACGGTGTAAAGACCGCTCCAGACGGTGTTGACGCGTGGAACCCGGCCTTCGATGTCACGCCACCTACACTTATCAGTGGGATAATAACAGAGAAAGGCGTATTGGAACCTCCCTATGAAGAGTCAATAAGGAAGGCGTTCACATAGTTACCTTATGGCCCTCGCCCCATTCGACCGCACACCGCCAACTGTTGCGAGAGCGATGCTCAAACTCGCAGGTCTGAGACAAGGTGAGAGGCTACTTGATGTTGGCTGCGGCGATGGAGTCATCGTAGCGGAAGCGGCTAAGCTGGGCGCCGTCGCGGTGGGGGTGGACATAGAGGGCCGCCTAGTGCGTCAAGCTTGGGAGAGGTGCGCCAAGCTGGGTTTACTGAGCCGTGTGCACCTAGTTGTGGGTGACTATAAGGCGGTAAAGAGCTGGGAGTTCAACGTCATAACACTCTACCTAACAACACGGGGCAACATAGCTGTGCTCGAAGACATACTAAGCCAGCCTAGTCCCACTGGCCAGCTACGTATAGTCACGCATGATTTTGGGTTACCAATGCTTGAACCCGTGCGGGTGAGAGAATTCGGGTACAGGAGATTTGACAGGCGCACACTCTATCTCTACACCATTTAAATCCCCACCAACACGTGTGGCTTACATGCAGACATGGAGCCATGTGTTAACACGCACCTACGAAAGACTCTAATGTTTACAAGACTATGTTTCTTGATTAACTTGGCTGTTGATGACTGGATCTGTGGGTTCGAAGAGGTGCGTTCCGGCCTCACAACGGATGTTTACTTGGAGAGGATGATGGAGGCTCTACGCAGAGATGGCAAGGCGGATACACATGTGTGGGCTGAGTTTTCAGGCGACCTGCCAGACGGATACGAGTGGGGTGTCTTCGCTGGGTTGAACGAGGTCATGGGGCTGCTAAATGGGAGAAGAGTGGATGTGTGGGCTTTGCCCGAAGGAAGTGTGTTTCGTGGAGAAGACGTGAATGGTATTGAGGAACCTGTTATGGTGATTAGTGGCCCATACAGTGAGTTCGCCCTTCTTGAGACAGCCATCCTAGGTATTCTATCATATAACTGCGGTGTGGCCACCGCTGCTGCACGTGTTAAGGTCGCAGCGGAAGGCGCCCCGGTTTTCGCCTTTGGGATTAGGCGCATGCACCCCGCCCTCGCCGCCGTGTCTGATAGAGCCGCGTACATAGGTGGTGTGGATGGCTTTAGTGGTGTGGCAGCTGGTAGGAGACTTGGAATAACACCGGTGGGCACAATGCCGCATTCATTTATTTTGATTTATGGGCGCCAGGAGGATGCCTGGTCAGCATTCGACAAATACGCGCCACCCGATGTGCCCCGCACACTTCTCTGCGATACTCTTTCAGATGAGAAGGACGAAGTGATTAGGGCGGCCAAACTACTCGGGGCTAGGCTTTCGGCGGTAAGACTGGACACGCCTAAAAGCAGGAGGGGGGACTTTGAACACATTGTGCGCGAAGTGCGCTGGGAGCTCGACCGCCTAGGTTTCAAAAAGGTTAGGATTATGGTTTCCGGTGGACTCGATGAAAAGAGTATTCGGGGCTTAAAGAAGGCTGGCGCCGACATGTTCGGTGTGGGCACAAGCATAGCCGCTGCAAGAGTCATCGACTTCTCAATGGATCTGTGCGAAGTTGGAGGGAAACCTGTATCGAAGAGGGGGCGCTTTTCGGGTGTGAAAAACGTCTATAGGTGTGCCGACTGTTTAACCGATGTGGTTGTTGGTTGGGGGGACTCGGTTGAGAAGTGTCCAAAATGTGGGGGAATCATGAAGCCAGCTATGATTAAGGTTATGGAGTCTGGAAGACCACTGGTTAACGAGGACATTCAAAAAATCAGGACGCGCTCAATGCAGCAAACATTAAAACTAGGGCTGAACCTCGATTCAAACCGATGATGAAAGCTTAGAGGCTTGTTCCTTTATGCTCAAGGCGAGCTGGGTTGTCACACCTCTCAGTTGGGTGAGCTTTTCAATGGGAGCCTCGGCGACATCCCTCAGCGTTCTGATACCACTATTATAAAGCTGCCTGGCTCTAACTCTACCAATACCTCTAAGTCCAACGAGTGGTAGGAGCTCGGATTTTACACCCGACTCGAGCCTGACGCTTAGGTCGGTATAGGCTTTTACAAGGCTCCTATCTGACTTTAGTGTTTGGAAAAGTGAGGCTATACCCCTACTCACCCACGATGCGGTGGTGTATAGTTGGTAGAGGTCTCCTGGTTGTACGCCGACGGCTTCCTCTATCTTCGCTTCGCTCACCTCGTTAACCCACCACTCTAAAACCTTTGCGGCTTTCCAAGCGCTCAGATACTCCTCATAGGGGTCTGGTGATAGTTCCATCATGGTCTCCACGTACTCTTCGAGCGAGACGGGTAGTTCATCCTCTTCCTGATCGATCTCGTAGCTCAAATCTTCTTTCTCCTTCATAGCCAATCTTGGCTTCGGTACCTCGACGCTCAAACAAACCAAGTGGAGGCTGTGCCTGTCGACACCACTAACGGCATAGTCAGCAGCCCTCTGCACCAAGATCGCGGTATATGGGTGAAAGTAGACCTCACTAGTCTTCTTACCGAAGGCCGTGGGCAGAAGGTAACCCCCTTCATCTGTTAGAAAAGAATTATCGAGGAGGAACTTGAGACTTCTGGAAATAGACCTCCACATAGAAGGCTTAGAGGAAAGGGTTCCAGAGAATGTTTGAGAGAAAAACTCCCGGAGCTTCTGCTCATCGGCAGCATAACCAGAGGTTACATTTGATAACACATGGGGTAACAGGGTCAGCTCATCCAAGAGCTGTGGCTCAGCGGGTTCTGGTTTGGAGCGCACGTACTCTTCCAGTAGCTCTTCAACTTCATCCGCTTTACGGGCTATAAGCACTGCTTCACCATATGGGTCAAGACCAGGTCTACCCGCCCTACCCGCCATCTGGTGATACTCCAATACAGGGATGCGAACCCTCCCAAAACCCTGCTCGTATCTTGTAACATCATATATTATCACACGTCTCGCGGGTAAATTCAAGCCGGCCGCAAGCGTGGTGGTCGAAGCCAAAACCTTCACCTTCCTAGCCATGAACGCCTGCTCGAGGGTTGTTCTTGCATCAAACGATAGCCCTGCGTGATGGAAGGCTACGCCCGACTTTATGAGTGAGACCAACTCATCGTGGGTTGGCCCTAGCTCATCAAATGAGCCAAGCTTCTTAGCGAGCTCGTTCAACTCCTTCTTTTCGTTTTCAGAGAGGCTAAGCTTCCCGGTGAACTTTTTAG
Organism: bacterium; assembly: GCA_035294065.1. Lineage (GTDB taxonomy): Archaea > Thermoproteota > Thermoprotei_A > Marsarchaeales > Marsarchaeaceae > ECH-B-1. Next base: position 11,229 of record DATGLQ010000002.1, read on the forward strand.
CCACACTCTCAGCCTGCCGGCGGGTGGAGGCGAACACCAAAACTTGTCCTCCATTGCCTATTGAATCCAACGCGAGGTCGACCACGGGCTCATCCCCAGCGTGTTTGATATTCACCCTCTCACCTGTATCAAAGTGGATTATACCCCCATAGTAGACTCCCTGCCTGAGAGGAACAGGTCTCCAGTCACTCACAACTAGCTTAGAGGAGAGCCACCGAGCGATTTGTGCAGCGTTGCTTATGGTTGCACTAAGGGAGAGGAACCTTATCTCGGGGTTAATTTTCTTAAGTCTTGTCAACACAACTTCAAGGGTTGGTCCACGTGACCTGTCGCCAACTAGGTGCACTTCGTCAGCGACCACAACGTTGGTCTCCGTCACCCACGACTCCGTGGCCCTCCGCCTCAAAATCGAGTCACACTTCTCATAAGTCAAAACCACTATATCATAGTCAGCTAGCCACTTGTCATACCTATCAAAGTCACCCGTACTCGACGCCACGCGTATCCCAAGCCTTTCCCACTTCTTTAATTCCTCTAGCTTCTGCGCGGCGAGAGCTCTAAGCGGAACAAGGTATAGGGCTTTCCCACCCTTTTCAAGCAGTACTTTGGTTATCATGAGTTCGGCGATCAGTGTTTTACCACTGGATGTAGGTGCACTAACGGTCATGGATTCCCCGTCGAGCAACCCAGCCTTTATGGATTCAACTTGCGGAGGCCAAAGCTTCTCTATGTGTTTCTCATACATTACCTCCTTTACTTGGGGAGGGAGGGGGAGCTGGTCTATCGTTACTTCACTCATTTAGATTCATCCAGAAATCCACTTTAAACCCTGTGGGATACATAAACCAGACGGGGTCAATCCAGTCTTGGAAAAGCTTTCGATACTCTTCATACCAGGCTTTCTCTTCAGGTAATAGTGCATCAAATGCCTCAGATTTTGCATTGGATTCAGCCATGCGCCTAATCTTTTTAATCCTCATCCGCAGGAGGTCTTGAAGCATAGATTGGGCTGCCGCGAAATTAGGGTCATTCGACTTCAACATATCCTCAATCGGCTTCTTAAGCTCAGCGTAGTAATTCTCTGCGAGCTTTTGAGGGTTTGTACCCTGCTCCTCCTGCCATATACTCCTTGCTAGCTGCTGCCTCAAAGCAGTTTGCTGAGAGGTGTACTCCGCATAACCCTTATCTACGAGCCATTCTGCAAGCCATCTCGGAACGTTCGTCTCATAGCCTTCCTCTACGGGTTCAGGGAGACTAGGAGAATAGTCAGACAACCCCTGAATGGTTTTCTTAAACCTCACCATAACTGGTTTTTGAAGATACAGCAACAGAACATACCTATGTATAAGCCTAAAATCACGCGTCATATCCTCGAAATATAATATTCCCGGAAACTAATAAACTCAGTTTATAACGTTCAGACCTCCTCCCCACCGTGAGCGTAGTTCAAAAAATACTTTGGCGTTCCCTTTAATCGGGCACAGGTTATTGGTCTACTGTGGAGGGTAAGGCTTACCGCTCCTTCGTTAAAAACCTTCAAGTTGGGTTTTCCACTAAAAACCAAAAAACGCAGCCCATACTAGAATCACCTGTATCCATAGAGACAATAGGGGGACCCAATCCTCCGAATACTGGCTGAGCCAACTTATACTTAGGAGCAAGCGGAGCCTACTGGTGGTTAGAGTGGAAACCCCCATTAATAGGGGCGGAGCCCACATCAAGTATTATTCAGCTCTGAAGACCACGAGCGGTAGCCGGAGCTAGAGTAACTTGCTTGTAGGAGTGGTTAAAACGCGCTTTTTATTTTAGGTATAAACTGCAAGCTCAAACTCCACAGCTGCTAGGATCGGTGGCGCAGTGTGGGGAAGTTGAGGGGTATTTGACCATGGTGACATGTGTGTTGGATACACAAAAGTTTATTTCTTAAAAGAGGATATTCATTGATAGCTGGTCAGCGTTTATGAGCTCTGACGAAGAGATGATCTGGACTGAGAAGTATAGGCCCAAGAAGCTTGACGACCTCGTTGGAAATGATGCTGTAGTGCTCAGGCTCAAACAGTTTGCTCGTCAAAAGAATATGCCACACTGTCTTTTCATAGGTCCACCGGGTGTGGGTAAGACCACGGCTGCCCTTTGTCTCGCAAGGGATATTCTGGGCGAACACTTTAGGGAGGGTTATCTTGAGCTCAACGCCAGTTCGGATAATAGGATTGATGTTGTAAGAACCCAGATCAAGGACTATGCTAGGACAACCACGTTTGGCGGGATACCATTCAAGATACTGGTGCTTGATGAGGCCGATAATATGACGCCAGAAGCCCAGCAAGCCCTGCGTAGAACCATGGAGATATACTCTAATGTGTGCAGATTTATACTTATAGCCAACTATTCTAACCGGATAATCGAGCCGATACAGAGTAGGTGTGCGGTTTTCCGCTTCACGAGGCTGTCGAAGAATGATGTCGTGGAGAGGCTGAGGTATATCGCGGAGCAAGAGGGGTTGAAGTTTGACCGCGAAGGTTTGGAGGCGATCTATGACGAGCATCAAGGGGACCTTAGAATGTGTATAAACACTCTTCAGAGTCTGGCGGTACTCAACAAAAAGGTGGATAAGCAGAACGTGTTAGAGGTTTTGGGGTCTGTTTACTCAGCCGATATAAGCCAGATCATCGACCTCTCACTCGAAGGTAGATTCAATGATGCACGTAGGAAGCTTCAGGATGTGCTCTACTTAAAGGCGATCCCCCCTGAGGACGTGGTCAGACAAATATACCGGGAAATAGTCAAGAGTGGCTTGCCAGATAAGGTGAAGGTGGAGGTACTTGGCTACTTGGGGGAGGTCGAGTTCAGACTAGTACAGGGCTCAGATGGGGAGGTCCAGCTTGATGCACTCCTAGCAAAGATGGCTTCCATTAAGAAGTGAGCTAGACGTTGAGCACAGCGATGTGGACCGTGAAGTACGCCCCGAAAACCTTGGAGGAATTCGTGGGCAACAGACAGGCGAAGACCGCTTTCTATGAGTGGGTCGATAAGTGGACCCCTAAAAACAGGTGGGCTCTGCTGATAGGTCCACCTGGAGTTGGGAAAACCACGCTGGTTTACCTTGTGGCCAAAACTCTTGGCTTAGATGTGATAGAGGTAAACCGCGAAAACATAGGTGTAGGTGTAACACTCGAGAAGCTCTCAGAGGCGGCTTCAACCACGGCCACACTTTTCGGCGCATCGCGTAAACTTATTCTAATCGAAGAGGTAGAGGTAACATTGAGCGCCTTTACTGAAGCGGAACGCCTCTTCGAGGTTCTCAAAAACACCAGGGTCCCCGTTGTGTTTACAATGAACGACCAAGACTCACTCTACTCTAACCGCAAACTCTACTATCTAAGGCAGGAGTATTGCACCCAAATCAAGTTCGACCGGGTTCGCTCAGACCAAATACAAGCTTTACTTGGCAAGATTTGCCGTTCTGAGGGTGTGAGCGTGGAGCAGGAGGTGTTAAAGGATATAGCTGAAAACGCGGGTGGGGATCTGAGAGCGGCAATAAACGACCTGCAGGCTGTGTGCTCCGGTGAGCAGGTTGTGAGGAGCTCTGATATCAACTGGGTGACGAGGAGGGACACTCAGATATACGCATACAAAACCGTGCTCGACCTTATACGCTCACAGTCTATTTACACTGCTAAAAACATCGTTACAAACAGTGTAGCCGATTGGGATACTATTTACGCTTGGCTCGCTGAGAATCTGCCAGCTTACACTAAACCCCCCGAAACAATACAGGAGTGCTGTGATGCGCTCAGTAAGGCTAGCGTATACGCGTATCGTGCAGATAGGTTCCGCGTGTATGAGCAGAGAAAGTTTGCTGAGGACTTTATGTGCTACGCCCCTCAGCTTTTGGGTGAGAAACCTTTCAGGAAGCTCGAATTCCCCTTGAGATTAAAGTACCTTTCAAGGAGTAGGGAAATGAGGATGAAACTCAACACTCTCTCAACCATGCTCTCAGTATATCTACACGCATCCGAAAACTCTTATGTGGATTCCGACATGCCTTTTATAGCCCTCTTTACGAGTGCAGATAAAACTTTCTCTGAATGGTTCGAACGCAGATTCGGCCCAGAGGCCGCAAAAACAATCGTGAGACTATTAGATAAGGGCGAGCATACACCTGTAGAGTGATAATGACCACTCTAAGTCTGAGATTTTAGATGAGAGATAGTGTCTCATCTTAATTAAACCCTCCTCTAACACCACCCAGTTAGTGGCATCATCGATTTTAACTAGGATTAATCCTCTTGGTTTAGCTGAATGCACACTTGAAAATTGTGTGGGGGGTGTTCCCATGGAGTCAGCTAGGGTTAAGTAGCCAACGATCCTTCTGACCTGCTGGTATCCGAACCCTCTAGCCCTGAAAAAGATAAACTCATTTGTAGTGGTTGAGAGGAACTCGATTTGGCAACTCTCGGAGGGCGGAGCTCCACCCTTTTTGTATAGCTTACTCAAACCGCCTTCACGATTAAGCTTGGAATAGGCCTCATTAACCACTTCAGGGTGTATCCATCGACCTTTTTTAACGTACACATAGGTTTTTGATGACACTTCTCCTAAGCGGGTGGCATAGTGGGTGATGGCTACATCATTCGGCAGAACCCTGTTAACCGCCAACGGCCTCACCGAGAATCCTTCGAGCGCGATAATCTGGGAAAGAGAGCTAACTCCAGCATCCGTCCGGCTGAAGGCCTTTATGCGCTTAACCACACAGCCGGTCTTGAGTAGGGCGCTCTCGAGAGCGCTCTGAACCGTGGGTTTATCCTTCTGCCTCGACCATCCTGCGTAGTGGGCGCCATCGTAGAAGAGTTTAAAGTACACTTTACCGTCAAGTTTTAACTCTTGAGGCTCACCTGATTTATACCTGGTCATACACGGTGTTCATACTGTCTTGGCATATTTTTTATTTGCCTTCTTAGCTCGCTGATAAGCGGGTTCAAACTGTGGGGTACGGATATATTGGTGGTCCTACCCCTTTGACCCCTACCTCCAACCCAAGTGTCTATGATTCCTAAATCGTATAGCTTCTGCACATAACACCATAGCTGGGTGTGCATTCTAGGCTTAAGATTCAGGCGTAGACAGAGGTCAGAGTAGGCGGACTCAGCTTCGCCCATACTCACTCTTGTTTTTTCCTTCGCGCTGAGCAGTGTACAAATAGAGTAGAGCAACAACTTCTCGTGGATATCCAGCCTCCGCACAGCCATTGCCGTTGAAACATCTAGATAAGATGCTTCAACTTGGGTGACGTGTTCTAGTCTTATTCTAGTCTCCTTGAGCTGGGATGATAGGGTAAGGCTACCTGCGAGCAACCCCATGGCGTATCCCATGTCGCCTCTTAATGCGGCCTGTGAAACTATGTACTCCTTTGCTTGGTCGTCAACCATACTTTCAATACCCGCTAGACGCAACCTATACGTAAGGATTTCATCCAACTGAGTCTTATTGTAAGGCTTGACTTCTAGGGTTCTAGTCACATCGAAGCCCTGCAAATCCGTGGTTGCCACGCGAGTGGAGACTATAAAGCAAATCGGTTTAGACCGTACACCATCGTTGAGCTCAATCAGCCTATTTAAGAGACTCGTGGTTCCTTGAGTTAACCTCAATTGATCCAGTAAGACTATAAGACGTAAGCCACCTTCAACCAAGCTCTCGCCTAACACCCTCGCAAGCTCGTTATCGGAGACACCTACCGTTGTCTTAAACGGCGCCAAATAATTCAAAATCTCGGAGAGAAATCCATGCACGGTTCTAGGTACGGTGTCTTTTATGTGGACGAAACACGTGCCCCTATCACCGTTTAGGGTCGGCGAAGAAGCAAGAACTCTTACGGTCATCTCCACCACAGAGCTCTTACCAACCCCTGGGTCGCCAACAACCATTATCCCGGTGTTTTTGTCGGGGGACTTTACGAATGCCCCCAGTGCATCCCCAAGCCACCTTAACTCCAAGTCTCTAAACGGGAGTGTGGGGGGTAGGTAGTCTCGACTAATCCTATGGAGGTTAACGATGCTTCTATATATTAATCCCTGTTTGAGGAGCATACACTAACTATTTGACCACAAACATAATTAGTGTTGTTTAACCGGGTACTGGGCCAACATGGATAACACTAATTCATATTAAACTCCGCGGTGTGTGGGTAAAACATTTGGTCCAGACAGGTAAACGTAGGTTTAGATTCCCGACAAGTGATGGCGTGCTGCTTGTGTTCCTTTCATAGCCATTTTTCCCAGCATATAAAAGCCTGTTCCCCGAAAACTTCAACGCTTATCTTGGCTCGACTGTTCGACTTGGCTTTTAACTGTTCGAAACTTCTTGACCTCTCCCTAAAGTTAATGGAAAAACTATTATCACCGATGGCTGAATACACTTCCTCAGCCGCCTTGTAGGGTCCACTGCAGAGCTTGAGTGAGCCTATTTCCTCTACACCCCTACTCCTTACCAGGGACCTTAAATTTTTGACGCACTCAGAAGTCAAACCCACCACAAACGCTGTGTGAGAGCTGTTTGAGAGAGGGGTCGGCACACCGCATCCGCTTAGGATAACTAGGTCCAAGAACTCGACCAACGCTTTATGGGACCTCCCCGGCTTCGATGTGGCCAGTACACACATATTATGGGGGCTCCGCTCACTCAAGATCCACATCACCAAGTCAGCTAGGCCGGAGCAGTCATCGCCATAGAACACTTGTAGACCAACAAATTAAGTTTTCCTAAGACCAGAACTACGCCATCATAGAGGAATACACGGTGAAACCCTAGATTTATACGGGTTCGTGCAGAGTTTCTTCGAGAATCGCCGGCGTCGACAAGACTAAACCGCGTCGTTATACTGCATCCCACCTTAACATAACAAAAAAATATGTGTGCCAATCTAATAGCTAAAATGCTTGAATACCTCCTAGTTTCAGCTTTGATGGTGGGTGTTTCCGCGCCCGTGGCGTATAAGGTGCGCTTTCTCGATGAATTGGGTACATTAACCGCTTGCATTCTAGGGTTAGCGGTGGGCTTCACGATGGGTCCAGTATTCCTAGGTGTACTGATAATATTCCTAACGGTTAACAGCCTGTTCACAAAGATGGGTTACGTTAAGAAGGCGTTGCTGGGCGCGGCTGAACCTAAAGGTGGGGCTAGAACTTGGAGGAGTGTCGTCGCAAACGGGCTATCAGCAACGATATTCGCGGTCCTCAGTGTTCTCTTCTATCGTCAAATCCTAGTTGTAGGCTTTATGAGCGCTATTGCAGCGGCTTCAGCGGACACGGCGTCCACGGAGGTTGGCCTGCTGAGCGGTTCAAAGCCGAGGCTTATAACTAATCTTTCGAGCGTTGAACCGGGGGTGTCTGGTGGGGTGACCGCTCTTGGGTTAGTTGGTGGGGTGATAGGCGCGATAAGCATAGGTATAATTGGGCTTTATGTTGTGCACGCCATATACGGTTTCCCCCAACTGAGGCTGCTCACTTCAAACGACCCATTTATCCCCACCAGTGGGATCACGAGGTACGCGTTGGCGATAAGTGCTGGGGGATTCTGTGGGGCTGTTCTCGATAGCATTCTAGGCGCGACGCTCCAAGCCAAGTATGTGTGTGGGGTGTGCTCTAAGAGGACCGAGCGAGCCGAGCACTGCGGTGTCAAGTCAAAGCTTGTTGGGGGAGTTGAGCATCTAGATAACGACGCAGTAAACGTGTTAGCAACATTTCTTGGGGCAGTGATTGGGGTTTTACTGTTCTTGGTATAACATAGCACCACCGGAAGGTTGAAGTCGACTCGGTGGGATTTGGAAAACCATATACCTATGTGTTTTTAAGTTCTACACGTGGGAAGAGTATACATACTCACGCCTGGGGGGCAGTATAATCACCTTATATTTAGAAGAGTCCTCGAACTGGGGTATGAGGCATCCATGCGCCAGTTAGAGATCGACTCTGAATCACTGCGTAACGCTTGTGCTGTAATAATTGGTGGTGGCCCGGGTAGACTGAGCCTAGACAACAATGTGTCCGAATCTCTAAAGGATGTATTAATGAGTACACAGATACCCGTTCTGGGAATATGCTATGGTCACCAACTGTTAGCCCATTTATTTGGGGGGGTTGTTGCACCATCAGCTAAGCCAGAGTTTGGTCCAGCCACGATTAGGGTGATTGAGAGGGATGAGCTGTTTGAAGACATACCAAGCACGTTTACTGCTTGGCTGAGCCACAACGACGAAGTAGTAAAGCTCCCAAAAAGCTTTAAGGTGCTCGCAGACAGCCAAGAGTGTGCGTTTCAAGCGGTAAGGAATGACAGCTCAATGATTTATGGAGTCCAATTTCATGTGGAAGTTGAACACACACAGCACGGTAAACAAGTGCTTGGAAACTTCCTTAGACTCGCGAAGCGCTGAAATCTACAACGCGTAAGTTTAATTTTGATGCAGCCTGAGCGTAGTTTGAACCAAATGCCAAACATTCTGGTAACAGTAAAGCAGGTAGTTGATGTTGACTCGCTTAAGATTGATAGGACTACAAACACTATAACCACAGCTGGGGTTCCAAGAAAGATGAACGACTTCGATAAGAACGCCTTAGAGGAGGCAATAAGGATTCGTGAAAAACATGGGGGGAAAGTTGTCGCTGTTAGCGTAGGCCAACAAAGTAGCCGCGATGTGTTGAAAGAGGCTCTAGCTATGGGTGCAGATGAGGCATACCTCATCACGGATCAGTCTACAGCCGAATTCGATAGCCGCGCTGTCGCATATCTAATCTCTAAATTTTACACCAAGTTCGGCCCTTTTGACTTAGTGATTATGGGTGAAGGGAGTGTTGACCACTTCAGTGTACAAGTGGGGCCTAGGGTTGCCGAACTCCTAAAGCTTCCTCAACTCACATACACCCGCAGGCTTGAGTACTCTGGGGACGGCGTAGTCGCTGAGAGGGACCTAGAGGATGGTTTCCATGTTGTTAGGAGCCCCCTACCCTGCGTTGTCACCGTGGCTCAAGAGATAAATCAACCCAGACTCCCCACACTCAAATCGATACTCGCCGCATCCAAAAAACCCATCAACGTGGTCTCACCATCCCAGCTTGAAATAGGAGCCGATATACTGCAACCGGTGGTCACGATAAAAACCGTGGTTCCACCTAAAACTGAACGAAAAAAAGTCGTAATAGACGGCTCTAAACCAGAAGAGGCGGTGCAGACACTTATCAAACACCTCACACAGGAGGGAGTGATATAATTGACTCACCGTATACTAGTGTATTCGGATAGCCCTAAACACATACCTGAGCTCTTAACGTATGCCAACCAGCTTTCTGAAGGGGGTGGAGTCGCCATGGTTATATCGGATGACAAGCTGGTTGATCTTTCATTCGAGTATGGAGCTAGCAGGGTTTACCTAACAGAGTCCAAAAGTACCAACCTGTACGATGCTACAACCACCTCTGCCGCCATCTTTGAAGCCTATAATAAGGAGAAGCCGGAGCTAATCATCCTTTCAGCCACAAAATTTGGGAAGGAAACCTCTGCGCGTTTAGCAGCAAAACTCGATGCTCCACTTGCCACTGAATGTCGAAGTGTTAGTTTCACGAATGGCAGAATTGAGGTTGAGAGGATGGTGTTCAGCGGCAACGGTGTTTCCACAGAGATTATTGGTAGGACGCCCGCCATTGTAACACTGCAGTCGGGTATCGTGGAGCCTAGCAAGAACCCGCAAAGAGGAGAAACTGAGAAACTCAGTGTGGAGGTTAAGCCAATGACTCAAACCCTCGAGGTAAGAAGAAAGTCGGAGACATCTGCGACCAGACTCGAGGAAGCCGAAAGAATAGTCGCCGTTGGGAGGGGGCTGCAGCGAAAGGAGGACCTGGAGCTCATAAGGCAGTTGGCAGAAGTGCTGCATGCGGCAATAGGGGGCTCCAGACCTCTTGCGGCTGACCTCGGATGGCTCTCAGACGACCAATGGATAGGCCTTTCAGGACACAAAGTAAAACCCAAACTGTATTTGGCCATTGGGATAAGTGGTCAGATACAGCACATAGCGGGTATGAGGGATGCAAAGATTGTCGTGGCCATAAACAAGGATCCAAATGCGCCGATGGCGGCCAATTCAGACTACTACGTTGTCGGAGACCTCTACAAGATTGTTCCAGAGCTCATAAAACAGTTGAAACAAAGGGTGTAGCAAACGAGGAGGTCAACCTATTTCCGCACACTCACCTATTTGCTTATACCCCTTATTCTAGGGTTAGCACTCCTTACATATACCTCATATTCAAACACATGCGCATTCCCATGCGGCATAAACCATCCATACAGATTGTATGGGTTAATACTAATATTAGGCGACATATGCGCTTATGGCGGGGTTGTATACTGGTTCCGAGCTTCAACCTCAAGAAGAAAACATGCAAAGAAGGTTGATGCTTAGCGCAACAAGAGTATTACCCAGCACACTGGTATGCTCTAAACACACCAGCTTTATACATAGGGTGGGTCACAATACAAATTGGGTTTTCATAGATCCCCATAGTTTTATACTCACTGTTCTCTAGGAGAAGGTACCCGAATTAGGCGGCGGTAAGCCTGACGGCCAATCGTGGAGAATTGTTATCTACACACCATCTCTAAAGGCGCGAAAAGCTTATACCATTCGCAGACGGATTCAAATTAAGCTCGTCGGCCATAGGTAGCGGGGAAACACCCGGTCTCATTCCGAACCCGGAAGTTAAGCCCGTTACCGTTACGTGTTCCGTTAAACCTTAGGTTTAGCAGGGCACGTAAGCCGACGAGTTTATAAGTTTTCCAAAGCCTCGCTTTTCAGGGTGTGGTAACTCACATAGTTTTTAGTTTGCCTCTTCTAGTGGTGGGGGATGGCTAACGAAAACCTTAAGGACGAGCCCGTTTTAGAGCCACTAGTGCCTGTGATGAGTTGGTATCCACGCCTACGGAAACCGGGACTAGCGTAACCCTCTAGCAGGGGCGAGTCGGGTGGTTGATGCTGGAGGCTCCACCATCCATGGCGGGTAGCTCACACGCGGCTGTGATGATCCCGATCTCACACGGATCCCCTTTAAATGAAGTTGAAGAGCCGAGCTGAGCCGCGTTTAGCTATCTGGTCACATTTAATCTGAGTAAACGCTTTATTCGGGCTCATGGTTAGTGGTGGGATAGGAGTTGATTCTATCCGACTTTGATTTAAAGAACTATATCGCCGGTGGACGCCTCTACATAGACCCGTTGTTCGACGACACAATCCGCGAAAACGGCGTGGACCTACGTATTGGCTCTCAGATAGCGAGGCTGGTCTCAACCAGGGAAGTGTTTGATACCAGAGGTAACGTGGACACTTCAAAGTTTTATAGAATAATCGAAGCTGAAGAGTTCATCTTAGAGGCCGATGAAAAAATCCTAATAACAACCCTAGAGAGAGTGAGGCTACCATCAGACCTAATGGGCTTCGTTCAACTGAGGTCTTCTTTTGCCAGGGCTGGACTACTCCTACCTCCCACAATAATAGACGCTGGGTTCGACGGCAATATAACAATAGAGGTAAGGGGGACATCTTTCCCTGTTAAGTTGTATAGCGGTCAGAGGTTTGTTCACATAGTGTTCTCAAAACTAACAACACCCCTCGAAAAGCCTTATAGTGGGAAGTACCAAGGTCAGAAGGGAGTTACGCTACCCATATTTAGTGACCAAGTAAGGAAGTAGGGGTAAGGAGAAAAAATTAAGAATCGGCGCAGCCATTATGATTCAGGAGCTGTGAAATATCAGAGTTAAGCTGATACGTGATGAGAAGGCATTTATTTGAGCTCCGGGTTTTTGACCGTGAATAGCATAATCGTTGGCGCTATTGTGTATCTTAGGGATGAGAATGGTAGAATACTACTTCAGAGGCGTAGAAGCGGTTTATTCAAGGGTTACGTTGGGCTGCCAGGGGGTAAAGTCGAATTCGGCGAAGACATCGTGGATGCGGCGCTAAGGGAGCTTAGAGAGGAAACTGGGTTGAAGGGTTTTCAGGCTAGTGCTAGCGGTGTTTACTCTGAAGTGAATTTTGACAAACAAGCAATGAGCAATCACTTCGTACTCTTCGTTATTAAGGCAGGAGGATACGAAGGCAGCCTATTAGAGACGACACCTGAAGGCCAAAACTTCTGGATGCGTGAAGATGACATAGACTCACTCGAACATGTACTGCCAGACCTATTCTTCGTGCTCGACGAAATAAATAGGGCACCCTTCGTAGCAAGCCTCAGACGATATAACGACGGCGAGCAAACCTATGTGGTGACATCTGATGGTCGCAGATATCCTAAACAGCGTTAGAGCAGTTGACTGTCACGCCCACCTCTCCAGCAGCGAGTTCGAAGTTGACAGAGTGAGAGTCATTGAAGAGTGTGCAAGTAAAGGTGTAATGGTGGTGGATTCGGCGCTGAGCAAACAGGAGCTCAAGATTTCACTTGAAATGGCTAAGCTTTCCGGATGGGTGAAAACCACAGTCGGCTGGGAGGCGCGCAACCTCGATCGGGAAGGTGCACTCGAGGTAATAAAGCTAATAGAGGCCAATCAAGAGGGGATTCAAGCAGTAGGCGAGGTCGGATTGGATAGATACTGGGTGCGTGACAGGAATCTTTGGAGTAAGCAGGAAGATATTTTTAGGATGTTCATCGACCTAGCTGACAGGCTCAAAAAACCCTTGGTGGTTCACTCTAGATCCGCTGGTCGAAGTTGCATAGAGATTCTCAACTCTTGTGGTTTCAACACTGTTTTGATGCATGCCTATGATGGCTCGGTTGGCGACGCTCTCATGGCTGCCGAAAAAGGCTTCCTCTTCTCTATTCCACCCTCTGTTGTCCGTTCAGAGCAGAAGCAGAAGCTCGTCCGTAGGCTGGAACTAAAAAGTCTTATGTTAGAGTCTGACTCACCCGTACTTGGACCAGCAAAGGGTGTTAGGAACGTGCCAACCAATGTTTTCGTATCGGCAGACATGATTGCTCAGATTAAGCGTGTCCCACAAGAGGACGTGTTACGCACCTCGAGGGAAATCTCATTGGCCTTCTTCGGTATTATTGGTGATAGAAGTTGAGCTATGTGTCAACTAAAGCCAGAATAGGAAAGGACGTGTTTTTCGAAGGGGAGTATAGGGTTTATGGGGCAACTGAGCTTGGAGATGAGTGTTTCATTGGGCACTCCGTCGTGTTGGGTCATCCGGTAAGAGCGAATCTCCTTGAAGGCATTAGGCATCTAGATAAGCGAAGCCTTGATTCAATAAGTGAAGGATGTAGAATAGGGTCACAGTGCATTATCAGAAGCGGAAGCGTAGTATATGAGCGCGCGAAGCTTTCAGATAAAGTCGAAACCGGGCATAGCGTACTCATCAGGGAAGACGTTGAGATCGGTGAAGGAAGCCGTATAGGCACTAGGTCAATCCTTGACGGGGGGGTTAAGGTGGGCAAGAAGGTAAACATACAGTCCGGCGTATATTTACCTCCAGGAAGTGTAGTGTGGGACGGCGTGTTTATTGGGCCATTTGTTGTGGTAACCAACGACCTATACCCACCCTCACCTAAGGTTTTAGGTGTAAGAATAGATGAGGGAGCAATTATCGGCGCGGGAAGCATACTAATAGCGGGTGTAAGCATAGGTAGGGGTGCTGTCGTGGGAGCCGGGTCCATAGTGACAAAAAACATCCCAGAGAACGGTTTCGCACTGGGCACACCTGCCAAAATCGTTGGCACACGCGAGACATACGAAACAAAAAAAGGAAAGTATCTAAAGGGGTAAGTGTGGGGGCTGATTCCACCCCTCCCACACGTGGACTATTCCGCAGTGGATGGCGGATCAAAAATTTTAACTAACAATGGACGCTAAGAACGGTTTTGATCTATCGTGGAAGGATGTAGTCTTGGAGCCTTAATTCATTGGTCTCTATCTTTCACGTTTCCCTTCAATAAACTCCATAAACTGCTTTTTCGCCTCACTGTATGGTAGCTGAACTGGTGGATGCTTCATAGTCCAAGCCGAAGCCGACGTTATAGCGCCCCCCACCCTTCTTTCAAGCCCGATCTTCGCGGCTCTAACGGCGTCAATCATAACACCAGCACTATTATAGGCATCCCACACCTCCAGTTTGAGCTCAATCCTAATCGGGGCACCGCCAAAGTATTTCCCCTCAAGCACTATATATGCGTATTTCCGGTTTTCGAGAAACTCGATATAGTCGGATGGACCAATCCTTGTCGGTACCGGATAGGGCACGAGGGACTGCACGGCTGAAGTCTTGCTTTCACGTTTGGTTTTAAGCCTTGATTCTTCAAGCATATTAGCGAAGTCAGTGTCACCACCAATATTCACCTGATATGTTCGAAGAAGTGTAACACCCCTATCGACCATTAACCTAGCAAGAGTCTTATGCAGCACCGTTGAACCCAACTGACTCATGACGTCATCGCCTATGGCTGGCAAACCTTTCTCCCTAAATCTACGATCCCAAGCTGGATCAGAGACTATGAACGTGGGCATAGCGTTAATGAACGCCACCCCAGCCTTCAACGCCTGCTCAGCGTAAAATCTTGCCGCCCTCTCACTACCAACAGGCACATAGTTTATCAAAACTTCGGCGCCGCTATCCCTAAGAGTTTGGGCCACATCCACTTCTGGTTGGTCTGAAACCTCCACCATCCTACTTAGGTATTTTCCAAGACCATCCAACACGGGGGCGCGGCTAACCGCGACGCCCAACTTCCTCGGCGATACGATCTGGAGTGTGTTATTCGGCGGCGAAAATATCGCCTCACCTAGGTCTAAACCCACCTTACTCTTATTCACATCAAATGCGGCTACGAACTCAATATCGGAAGGCCGGTACCCTCCCAACTCAGTGAAGGAGAGACCCTCCAAGTCACCGTCCTCCTTTGATTTAATCACACCCTGAACAAGCGCGGACGCGCAGTTACCAACGCCCGCCACGGCCACTCTAATTTTCTTAGACATACCATGCGGATTCAATCCACTGATTTAACAGTTACGTTTCCAACGTTGCGATGCCACAATCCTTGACCCACGATTTGAACACCCAGTTCAGACGTAGACCACGGCCATAAACGGCAAAACCAACTAGAGGCTCACACACAACTCATAATTTCTCTGCAGTACTAATCTAAGAACTGTAAATGGCTTTATATATACAAACAATTAAGAGCATTAAATCAGATTTTAAAGCGAGACTTAATATATTGATGGTGTAGTGTCCCTTAGGTTTGACTCGAACACTACTCGTGGATGTCTTATGTTGTGCGACACACCTTAAATCTATGTTGCTATGAAGTTGAAGTGATGAGCGACCACCAAAGAATAGCTCTCGGTGACCGAGTGCTCATAGTGCTAAGGAAGCACACTTATATTGTAAGGGTCGATAGAGGCAAAAAGTTTCACACACACGTAGGCTATATTAACCTGGACGACTTAATAGACGCGTACTACGGCTCATCTCATAAGACAAGCTCAGGCGTTTTTTTCACGGTTTTGAGGCCTTCAAAGAAGGATTACGCTCTTAAGCTACCTCGTTCAACCCAAGTAATATACCCTAAGGATGCCGCCTCAATATTGGTTTGGGCGAATATTAAACCAGGGGACCGCGTGCTTGAGGCTGGAACGGGTAGCGGGGGACTCACGATTTTTCTAGCCGATGCAGTGGGAAGGGAGGGTGTGGTCTATGGGTTCGATGTGAAGGAGGAGTCGCTTGAGAAGACGAGGCGTAACCTTGAATCGGTTGGGCTACTAGATAGGGTTGAGCTTCGTCGCGCCAATGTTCTAGATGGGGTTGAGCTGAATGGTTTAGACGCAGTGGTGCTCGACCTACCTTCACCCTGGCTTGCGGTGGGCGTCTTAAAGAGTAGCCTCAAGGGGGACGGCTACTTCGTGAGTTTTTCTCCAACAATCGACCAAGTTGAGAAAACGGTTATAGCGCTACGCGAAAAAGGTTTCACAATGATTGAGGCGTTTGAACTCATACAGAGGTTTTATGACGCTAAACCCGATGCCACGAGGCCCAATAGCTTTGGGGTTCAACACACTGGCTATATTGTTTCGGCTAGGAACACGCTGGCTCTAGGGCCTGAGGCTCCGCCAAGTGACAAGCTTGGTAGGGAGGGGTCACACGCCCCTCATGAGTTCTTCGACTCTCTTACTGACAGCCCTGCTACCAACATATAGGGGTGTTCTTTCATCGTGTCTGGTCACGGTTTTCTCAAGTATGGGTTGTTTGCCGTCTGTAGCGTATCCGCCAGCCGCCTCCGCGATGAATGATACAGGGCCAGCTTCGTATAGTGCTCTTAGCTTGCCGCTCGGAGAGTCACTCGTGGAGGGGTAAGAAAAGAGTCCACCGTAGTGCAGTACTTGGTTGAAGTCCCCTACAAAAGACCCACCATACCTCAACTTATATCCCTGTGATTCTAGCTCTTCAACCATCTTCTTGACCTGAGGTAACCATTTCGCTCTAAGTCCACCCACCCCGTAGACTTCACCCTTCTCATGTATCCTGAGATTATCGCTTACTACAACAAACCGATTTCTGGACTCCCCCCTCCTTGACAACACAAACTCAGCGACTCTATTCTTGGTTGCGAAAACCATGGTCGTGGAGGGCCCATACACCGTATAGAACGCGCACACCTGACCAGCTGGTTTCAGGGGGAAGCTAAAATCCCTGTAGACACCCACGATCGTGCCCATAAGATTATTGGATTCAATATTCGAGCTCCCATCGAGTGGGTCCATTACAACAGCGAACCCACTACTATTGAGTCTTAGTGGTTCACCCAACTCTTCGGTGGCCACAACTGAAACCACGCGGGTTGACTCAAAGCAGTGTATAAAGAGATCATTCGCCACCACATCCAGCTTCTTTTGCTTTTCACCATAAATATTCGTGCCACCACTAACACCTCTTGCCTCGGGTATTTCATCAAGCAGAGACACAACAGCGCGCTCGAACCCCGAAAAAATAACACCCAACTCGGTGTTTATTCCGTTCACAAAATCGCTAGCATACATGGTTATCCAAAGCGTTCACAGAGATTTAATCGTTTGGGATAAGCTTTTATTGAATTTCATGCATATGTTCTTATGGTTGCATCAATGGAGCAATTTATGACAAACGGCAGAAGCCTTCTACTCGCCTATGACCAAGGCTTGGAGCATGGCCCAACGGACTTCAACCAGAAAAACTGTGACCCAGAATACATAGTGGAGATAGCTCGAAAGGGTGGCTTTAACGGGCTGATACTTCAGAAGGGTATCGCGGAAAAGTACTATGATGGTAGTGTCCCACTTATAATCAAACTAAACGGGAAGACGAATATCTTCAAGGGTGAACCGGTTTCGCGCCAAATATGTTCGGTAGAGGAAGCGCTGAGTCTCGGGGCCAAGGCGGTTGGGTACACCATTTACCTTGGAAGCGAACACGAAGCCTTGATGTTCCAAGAGTTTGGGAGGATACACCACGAGGCGCACAGGTTAGACCTACCAGTCATCGCCTGGATATACCCACGTGGCGCGTACGTCAAGGATGATACGGCTCCAGAAATAGTCGCATACGCGGCGAGGGCTGGTCTAGAGATTGGGGCTGACGCCGTAAAGATAAAGTACACGGGTAACCCCGACACATTCAGGTGGGCTGTGAAGAATGCTGGTAAGGTTAAAGTGTACATGTCGGGTGGACCTAAGGCTCCAACGGAGGAAGACTTCTTCAGACAGGTTCAAGGCGCGGTCTCGGCTGGGGCGGTTGGCCTAGCAGTGGGAAGAAACGTTTGGCAAAGCGACGACCCATTAGGTGTTGCAAAGAAGCTAAGGGACATAGTTATTGAGAACAAAAAATACGTTTAAACCCCTGCTAAATGAGTTCTAACTCTATTTTCACATCATCTGGTACACTTATCCGCATAAGCTGCCTGAGAGTTCTCTCCTCTGCGGGGATATCGATTATTCTCTTATGAACCTTCATAATCCACTTATCATAGGTATCAGTACCCTCACCTGCTGGGCTCCTACGCGTTGAAACCCTGAGCTTCTTTGTTGGCAGGGGGATTGGTCCAGACACCTTCACACCAGTCCTCTTGGTTGTTTCAACTATTTGGGAGCATACCACATTCAGCTTCTGTATATCTGTGCTCCAAAGCCTTATTCTCGCTTTCTGCGGCAATGTAAAACACCAAGTAAAAAAGTAGAGTATTACTTCTTGGTAACCGTGGCGGGTACCAAGTCGATGATAACACCGGCAGCAATGGTTCTACCCATATCCCTAATGGCGAACCTTCCAAGCGGTGGGAATTCCTGATACTTCTCAGCGGAGAGCTGCTTAATCGGCTTGAACTTCACTATTGCTGCATCGCCCTGCTTGAGGAACTGTGGCGCTTCGGGTAGAGGTTGCCCTGTCTTGGGGTCCAGCTTCTTCTCAATTGAGGTCATCTTGCAAGCCACTGTGGCGGTGTGGATGTGTACAACTGGGGTGTACCCAACGGATACCGCTGTCGGATGGGATAATATGAATATTCTGGCTGTAAATTCATCCACCACAGTCGGTGGGTTACTCACCCTACCACACACATCGCCCCGCTTTATCTCATCTTTGGAGACGCCTTTGACGTTGAAGCCGATGTTGTCGCCGCTCTCAGCTTGCTGAATCTGTGTGTGGTGTGTCTCAATACTCTTCACTTCACCCGTCTTGTTAGAGGGCATAAATATCACTTGGTCGCCCACCTTTAGCACGCCTGTCTCAACCCTACCCACAGGCACGGTGCCCACACCTTGTATCGTGTAAACATCCTGTATTGGGATCCTCAGAGGCTTATCATTGAGCTTAGGTGGAACCTTTAACGCATCCAGAGCTTCTAGTAGTGTTGGGCCCTTATACCATGGTGTGTGGCTGGATCTCTCCATTAAATTGTCACCTAACCAAGCGCTTATGGGTATAAAGGGTATGTCTTCAACCTTGTATCCAATCGTTCTAAGCAGCTTCCCGACGCCATCGACAACCTCCTTATATCTGGCTTCACTCCAACCAACGCTTGGATCATCCATCTTATTTATGGCCACTATGAGCTGGTTCACACCCATAGTCTTGGATAGGAAAGCGTGCTCCCTAGTCTGGCCAGTAGCGCCAATACCGGCTTCGAACTCACCCTTCTTAGCCGAAATCGTGAGGATAGCTGCATCAGCCTGACTTGCGCCCGTGACCATGTTCTTAACGAAGTCCCTATGACCGGGCGCATCAATGAACGTGAAGAAGTAGTTCTTCGTCTCAAACTTCCAGAAGGTGAGGTCAATTGTTATACCTCTCTCCCTCTCCTCCTTCAGTTTATCCAGTACCCAAGCGAACTTGTTATCCTCTTGCCCCTTCTTCTTAGCCTCTTCTTCTATTTCCTGGAACTCTCTTTTGTCTACGAAGCCAGTCAAATACAGTATATGCCCCACTAGAGTACTCTTACCGTGATCGATATGGCCTATCACTATCAGGTTTAGGTGTGGTTTAGACGACATAGCGAAAACCTCTTTTTACACAAAGTGTAGACCAAGCCGACATATTAAGCTTTGCGCGAACCACCGCATCCTAGAACCAAGTCCACAACAAAACGCTCGACCCTATGGGTGACCCTACCCCAACATGAGGCCAATGACAAAACACTGTGCACCAAAAACAGACGAAAACCCGTGAAAAAGTGGGCTATACGCAGATTATAACACGTCACACAATTCCCCCCGCTCGTATTTATTCTTTTCCGAATCCTCGCCCTAAAAGGAGAGGTTTTGGAATCTTTATAATGGAGAGCGAAGTATAGCGTGGAAGAGCCGATATCTAGGTACTAGAAATATTAGGGGAGACCTGTAGCACTATTAGAAGCTGCTTTTTCTACCTCGACGCTAAGGCTATCCTTTCAATTTCATCTCTTTTACCAACAGCGTAACTCCTACTATCCCCACTAGCGGCCGCGAGAAGCTCCTCTGCGAGGGATTCTTCAATAGGCTTTGAACTATTCTTGTTTCTTGTACGCGCCCCCTCCGCTAAAAAGCGTAGAGCCAAGTCAACCCTCCTACTAGGGGACACGTCAACCGAAACCCTGTACACGATACCACCATAGGCAACCCTAGTTGTCTCCTCCCTAGGGGCGCTGTGCTCTATCGCCTGAACCAAAACCTGAATAGGGTTCTGACCAGTCTTAGCGTGGATGACCTCAAATGATTGTCTAACAATGTTTATCGCACGCGTCTTCTTGCCACCCTGTCTGCCAGGCCTCATGAGCATGTTGGCCAAACGCTCAACTATGAGCACATAGCTTTTACCAAACGGCTTCGCCTCATGCCTACCTGCCGAGTAGGGGAAAATCTTTGGTCTGAGACATATATACCTTTTCAAACCGGGATCCCTGACCGACACCTCTGAAAAATCCCACTTACCGAAGAGTTTGGGTATCATACGCCATCACCTAACAGGCTTCTGCCTTTTACCCGTTATAAGGAGATTTAACGGGACACCGTTAACCTTAACCACCTTGTACCTTACACCTGGAAGGTCACCCATAGAGCGACCCAACGTGCCCCCGATACCTTCAATGATGACTTCGTCGTGTTCATCCACATAGTTTAGGGAGCCATCGCCGGGTAGGAATGCGGTGACCTGCTTGCCATTCTTTATAAGCTGGACACGCACACACTTCCTCACAGCTGAATTTGGCTGACGGGACTCGATTCCAACCTTCTCCAAGACTATTCCCCTCGCCTGCGGCGCCCCTTCAAGCGGGTCAAGTTTCTTTAAGCCAAGCATACGTATATAGAATTCCCTCTCCGACCACCTAAAATTCAATCTCTTCTTCCTAAGCTTCCTAGCGGCATAGAGGCCACGCGGACTTTTAGAGTCAGCCAATCACAACACCGTTCACAAACACACAACCAAGGCAGGCATATAAGTTCTTCAACCCACACTCACTTTATCTCTACAACGTCAATATCGTAGTACCTCTTTAGCAGTAGCCTAGCCTTCTCAACATTCCGCCCATTCTTACCTATAGCCAAGCCCTGATCCTCCACTTCTGGATACACCCTGACCCTTTTCCTACCATCCTTATCCTGATACACTTGGACAGAGACTATTCGAGCGGGGATAAAAATAGATTTAACAAAGGTTTCGAGTGGCTCAGCGTACTCAACAACCTCCACCTTCTTCTTTAAGACCTTGGAGGCGCGTTCAACATTCACACCCTTCCTCCCAATAGCCCTAGCCGCGTTGCCCGGCTCCACCACGAAAAGTATGGTTTCCCCGTTAACAAGGCAATCCTTGACACTTGCACCTGTGAGTGACTCGAAGATCCCGATGTAGCGCATCTGTTCAAGCGAAAGCTTGATCTCAACCAAACCCGCTGATACCCCCAAGACTACTGCAGTTTGCTTATTATGTCTGATTCGCCGGGGTCAACTATACCCAGCGCCGACACCACGTGGCCACGTGCGCACACAGCTGCTAGATCCCATCCGCTACCTGGAAACTCATACACTTTTACCGCTAGCCTCTTCGCCTCCTCGACAAGACGTTTGGAGTTCGGCGCCGTGGAGGAAACGACGACGAGTTTGACGCTCCGCTTTGCCAGCCCTTTTAGAGTCTCCTTTTCTCCCAAAACCACTCTGCCGGTTTGAACGGCTACTTTCAAAGAGTTTATTACTTCAGACATTCTTCAACGCCCTCAGGTTAACCATTAAGTCAACCATTCCGGTACCCATAGGTATATAGTTACCCACTATTACGCTTTCCGTTACGCCCTCAAGCGTATCAGTCTCAGCGGATTCTGCGGCTGCCAATAGATGGCTCACAGTGACCTCGAAGGCCGCCTTCGCCAAAACACTCGTTTTACCAACGCTTATACCAGTCCTAGTCACGGGTTTGATTTGACCAGACTCAGTCATCCAGTCCGCCAAAAGAGAGACGTGGCGTACATCCACTTCCAATCCCTGTTCGTGTAGTGTCTTCATTATCTCTTCAATTATGCTGTTCCTAGCCGCCTCTATACCCAGAACCTGGTAGATTTCGTAAATGTTGTTCGTGGTTGTCCTCGTTCTATCCACACCGTCAACCTCTAACACTTTGGCCAAGTCGCTTCCCTCCGTTATAATATACCACTCTTCATCGTGGCCATCGAAAGGTTGTGAGAGCTTCGTCCTTTCAAGGTAAACCTTAGTCACACCCTTAATACCCTTAAGCACAACGGACATAACCTTATCCTTTATCCTGTACCCAGTCGACCTAGTCATCTCCTCGTTTATAATGGTGAACGAGTAGTTGTCCTCCTTCTCCACCGTGGCCTTCTCTGAGCGCGTTTTACCCAGCGACCCCCTGACGGCGTCGATCACCTGATCGAGAAGTATCCCATGCTTATCCATCTCCTCTGGGTTAAGATAGAATGATAGGTACCCATCACCTATCTCTATGTTGTCGAGCACGTCCTTCACAGATACCTGCAGTATCCTCTTTGCGACCTCGTAGGCCTGATCACGTGTGAAGCGATGCCTATCGTCAAGCCAAACAGTCATAGAAGGAGTGGACGGACTCTTACGGGCGTCAACGATCTCTATCAGCCTGGGGAGGCCGAGGGTTACGTTGTACTCCCTCACCCCCGCATAGTGGAATGTTCGCAGCGTCATCTGGGTGCCGGGTTCACCAACGGACTGCGCGGCCACGACCCCCACAGGCTCACCCGGCTCCACCTGGCTCTTCAGGTACTGCTTAACAGCCTCCTTAACAACCTCCTCTAGTCTTCTCTCACTGATAGGCTTCTTGGAGAGAAGCTCAACGAGTCTGTCCACAACTGGTTCGGGTAACAGCTTACTGCTAAGTTCGGTTATACGCTGCCTAATCTCCTTAGCCGGCTCTGTTACCTGAGACTTCTTATGGTGCGTTAGCTTTTCACTCATGGGTGACAACCCTCTCAACTATCTTTTCAACGTTAACAGCCTTACCCGCATCACTCTTACTTGGATCAACACCATCCTCACCATACTTGTACTGGATAATCATCCCATTAGGTGTTCTAACACTCTGATCGTACTCAACCCTCAAGTCTTGAAGCGCGTTTATAAGCCTCCTCTGCATATAGCCGCTCTGCGAAGTTCTAACCGCCGTGTCGACCAGTCCCTCCCTACCACCCGCCGCGTGGAAGAAGAATTCAATAGGGTTCAAACCCCGACTAAAACTCGAGGCAACGAAGCCACGCGCCCTAGCACCCTTATCGCCTCTCTCGAAGTGCGGCAGAGCCCTATCCGTATATCCCCTATAAATCCTTTTACCCCTCACTGAGACCTGGCCGATGATTGCGGCCATCTGGGTGAGGTTGAGCATGTTACCACGCGAACCAATCTTAGCCATGGTTAGTGCACCGCTTTCTTGGTTGAGGTGGTTGGCTGCTAGGTTACCTATGTTGTCACGCACTTCAGTCAACACCTCCATAACCCTCTGCTCAAACGTCTCCTCAAGCGTCTTACCTGGTAGGGGCACCATTTCACCCTTCTCATACACACCGATGAGCTCTTCGACCTTCTTCTCGGCTTCACGCACCAATTCATCTATACTCTTTACCACATCGGGGGGTAGAAGCACGTCGTCGAGCGTCATCGTAAACCCATGATGATCCAAGTAGTACAGAAATGCCTTGAAAGCCTTATCTATGAAGTCCCTACCCACATCTGAACCGTAGTCCTTAACCAGCCTATGCAGTAGACTCTCTGGCTGCCCTTCCCCTATCGCCTTCTTGTCTATAACCCCAGAGAGAAGTCGCCCATCCCTTATATACACATAGTCATCATACTCACACTTTTCCTGCTTACAATCCTTGTGGGTCATGTTGGACTTGGCTTCGAAGTTCATATCCCCCGGTAGAAAGACGCTGAACGCCTGTTTACCGGTCCATAGGGGCTCTGGTTTACTCACGGCGGGAGGAGGAATTCTATCCAAGTCAACACCCGACGCAATCAAGAGCTGCTCGAGTTTATCCCTTGTGAGCATGGTGCCCTTCTTTGTGAGGTAGTATGCGCCGGTTATATAGTCCTGCATGGCACCAATGATGGGTCCACCGAACCTCGGTGACAGGATTTGGTGTTGAACCAGCATAAGAACTTTCGCTTCAGCCTGCGCCTCCATACTCTGGGGGACATGCAGGTTCATTTCATCGCCGTCGAAGTCCGCGTTATAGGGTGGACAAACCGCTGGGTTAAGCCTGAAGGTTCTTCCAGGAAGCACCCTTACGATATGCGCCATAATAGACATCCTGTGGAGTGATGGCTGCCTGTTAAAGAGCACGATGTCCCCATCCCTCAAGTGTCTCTCCACAATATAATTATGGTCAAGTCCATCGGCCACTTCGTTGCGATCCTTAACTCTGCTTAGGTCGATCCTCCTGCCATCTGGTCTCACAATATAGTTGGCGCCGAACAAATCATCTGGTCCACGCCTCACCGCTTCACGGAGAGCGTCAATATTAAACTGGTTAACCCTCTCTGGCACGGTGAGGATCTTAGAGATATGCTCGGGAACACCAACTTCGTTTATAGTTAAACTTGGATCAGGCGAAATAACAGTCCTAGCCGAAAAGTCAACCCTCTTACCTGAAAGGCTTCCCCTGAAGAGGCCATCCTTACCCTTAAGCCTTTGAGCAATGGTTCTCAGGGGTCGACCGCTCCTGTGCTTCGTAGGCGGGTACCCCGCTATCTCGTTATCGAAGAATGTGGCCACATGGAATTGAAGCAGATCCCACCAGTGCTCTATCACGATCCTAGCCGACCCGTTAACAACACATTCATTCAGCTTCTTGTTTGTTCGGACTATGTCCACGAGCTTGTGGGTTAGGTCATCCTCAGACCTGTCACCCGACTCCAAAATAATGGAGGGGCGCACAACAAGCGGGGGGACGGGTAGCACAGTCAAAATCATCCATTCAGGTCTAGCATACTCGGGATCCAAACCCATGAGTTTAATGTCGCGTTTGTCCTCGATGAGTGTTAGCTCCATGAGAACCTGGTCGGGGTATAGTTTAACATCTCCCTCAGGCTTCTCTTCGATTATGGTCACTGGTTTCTCAAGCCTTATTTTTCTTCTCTCCACCCCACAGTGTGGACAGTGCGGGAGCGCCTTCTCACCGGTCCTCGAACCAGCCGCCTCCGCTACAACTTTACGCACAAACATTCGTATCTGCTCCGGTCTCCTCGCTTCAAGCCTCTCTAAGCGCGCATAGTACTCAACAACCTTCTCTTCGGGAATCATTAGCCGATGGCAATTATGGCAGACAGCCTTCAAAACCTCAACAATCTTCTTCACATGGCCAATATGGTAGACCGGTTTAGCCAGCTCCAGGTGGCCAAAGTGGCCAGGGCACTGGTTCCACAGCAACCCGCAAGTCTGGCAACGCTGCCCGGGTTCAAGCGTGCCGAGCCTACGATCCATCAAGCCATCCTTTATCGGCAGACCGTCCCGGTCGTATAGGTCCTCAGTCTTTATCTCCATAACAGACATTTTCCTTATCTCGTCAGGCGACAACAAACCGAACTTTATTCCCCTAATTTGTTTAAGCATAGCAGAGCTCATTTACCTCTCACCGACCTCGCCCAGTTTAAGTCTGGGCGATATACCCAAGCTAATCAACTCCTGCATGAGGAGCTTGAATGCGTAGGGCACACTCACAAGGCTCACCTTAGCCTTGTTACCATCAATTGGGCAAACGTATTCTCCTCTCCTTGAGTCGAAGTAAACGAAGTAGCCGCAATTTTCACAAACAGCCACAGTTGTCTTATCAGAGTTATCCAGCAACCTATCCTTCAGCAGCGCCGCCGCACCGTGGCCTATCAGCACATCTCTCTCCATCTCACCAAACCTCAAACCACCCTCACGCGCCCTACCCTCAGTGGGCTGCCTAGTGGTTATCTGAACGTTACCCCTGGCGCGAGCGTGTATCTTATCGGCCACCATGTGGTGGAGTTTCTGGTAGTACACCACGCCGATGAATATCTCAGCCTGAAGCCTCTCCCCAGTCCTACCATCTATGAGCGACTCGACACCGGCTGGGTTAAAGCCCAACCTCTTGAGGGCTTCTTTAAGTGACTGTGGGTCCTCACCAATAAATGGAGTACCATCCACCTGCCTTGCTTCAAGCGCCCCAACTTTCCCAGCTATAAGCTCAATAAGCTGACCCACCGTCATCCTAGACGGGAAGGCGTGAGGGTTGATTATCATGTCGGGAACAATCCCCTGAGGGGTGAATGGCATGTCCTCCTGCGGCACAACATAAGCCAATACACCCTTCTGCCCGTGTCTGGATGCGAACTTGTCACCCAGCTCGGGTACACGGTTATCCCTCACCCTAACCCTAACAAGTCTGTTACCATCTTTGTCGAATGTGATTATCACCCTGTCAACCCGCCCCTGCTCACTGTGTTTGAGGGCCACCGAAGTATCCTGCTGTAGTATTCCTCCTCCCTCAACACTCTGCAATTGGGAGCCGAACCTTGAAGGGCTAACGCGTCCAATAACAACTTCATCGCCATAAAGCATCGTCTCAGGCAGAACTATCCCATCTTCATCCAGCTTCTCATACATCTTAGAGCCACGGTATCCCCTCACAGTCTGCTCGGGGATAGAGATCTTGTCCGTAAAGCCACCCGGGTACTTCTTTTCAACCGCCTCATAAAGCCTGAAGAAAGTCGACCTGCCAAGCCCCCTCTCCACGCTTGCCTTATTTATTATTAAGGCATCGTTTATACCATAACCCTCAAACGGTGCGACAGCGAGGATAACATTCTGCCCCGCTGGCCTCTTCTCAAACCCAACAACCCTTGCGCCCGAAGTGGTAACAATCGGTCTCTGCGGGTAGTGCAAAATATGGCCACGACTATCCGGGCGAATCCTAAAGTTAGATGAATACAACCCTAAAGCCTGCTTGGCCATGGCTGACTCATACGTATTACGCGGCGACTGGTTATGGTCACTGTAGGGTATAATCGATGCGACAACACCCATAATCGCCCAAGGAGCTATCTCAACGTGCGTATACCTTTCGGGGTGGGGTGAGTTTGTGAGCGTTTCGAAATCCACAGCTATCGTGGCGTTCTCCTCCTCTGCGGCATCCAAGTACTCGATCACACCAGCGGCCACGAGGTCGCTCCATTTAATCCTCTGGGCGGCCAAGTCTTCTATATGTTTAGTGGTGAGCGCACTCTCACCGTTCCTTACAACAATGAGCGGCCTCATAACCCTACCCGAGTCAGCTGTCACGACCAGCTCGGGTTTACCGTCAGGACTCGTCGTCAAAGCTACAGATATCTCCGGGGAGATCTGTCCGCTACGCCTCCTAGACCTAAGTTCCTCGGCTAGCTGGTGAACATTCTGGTGATAGCCTATTAGCCTACCATCAAAGTAAACCCTCTGCAGACCAGTGAAATCCGTCACGGAGGATAATGGCTGAACACCATGCCTCCTATAAAGTGAATCTTCGAAGCGGGAGGACTCCGTCTCAGTGAGCCCCACGGAGACTATGGCTGTGAGCGCCAAGTTCTTAACTAAACCCACATTCACACCCTCAGGAGTCTCACTGGGGCAGATTCTACCCCACTGAGTCATGTGTAACTCCCGCGCCTCAGGGTTAGCGTGCATCCTGTTTAATGGTGACACAACCCTCCTCAGATGGCTCAGAGTCGACAAATAATTCACGCGGTCAAGGATCTGGCTTACCCCAGTTCTCCCATCGGGCCAGTTCCCAGTAGCTAGGGCGTGAACAATCTTATCTGTTAGTAGGTTCGCGCTAACAAGAGCCTTCATCTGAATTCTACCCTTCCTACCCCTGCTCCTATCCAAGTTGTGCCTCAAATCCTTAACAAAGTTCTGGACAGCGTTTCTAAGTACAATGGCTAATAGGTCCCCCGCCAGCCTAAGACGCTTATTCGCGTAGTGGTCTTTATCAGTGGGCTGCCTACTACCCACGTTTACCTCAAGTAGCCGCTCAATCATTAGCGCCAAGAATTGAGCCTTCTTAGTCTTCACTTCTTGTGAGTTAGAGGTGCCAAGATGGGGTAGAAGCCTAGTAGCAATTATTTCTTCCCCACGCTTCTTTGGCTCCGTCGACTTCGTAAATCCCCCGAGCACCCTGTTACCAATATAGCGCAAAGCCTCGGACTCGGTGGTCGCCAAGGTCTCCCCTTCAATAAACGACTGCGTGAGAAGCTCCTGTAGGCGTTCATCTCTAGTTATCAGGCTTGCTATATCCTTATCAGTGACAAATCCAAGCGCCCTAAAAACAACAGCCATGGGTATCTTGGACCTCAGAATGTACACATATATTCTCCCATCCTTGGTGAGCTCAGCTTGAGTGGTTGTTCTGTTAGCTGTCCTCGTCACGGAGCTCACCTTGGACACTGTAAGCACAGATGAATTACTCGGACCCTCCTCGACAAAGATGTGATTCGTGCCCAAGTCCTCTTGGGACACAATTATCCTCTCAGAGCCATTAATAATGAAGTAACCTCCAGGGTCTTCTGGGTCTTCGCCGATTTCGATCAACTGATCCTTTGTAAGGCCGTTGGTGACACATATACTAGACTTCAGCATCACTGGTAATTCGCCTATCAACACCTGCTGAGCCTCATATTGATCGTCGCCATCGGTTATAACAAAGTCACAGTATATTGGCACAGTATAGCTTAAACCCCTAAGCCTCGCCTCCATGGGCGTTATCGGCCTAGTCACAAAATCCGGCTCAGTTACCTCAGGAATAATGCGCTGCTTACCCGTCCACGGATCATATATCGGCCTCCCCAACACTGGGTTGGCCGCCTTAATTTTGACATCACCTTTGGTTGACTCTATGACACACACTTCTTCAATTATCTTCTTGAACTCACTCTGAATGAACCTATTATAAGAGTCTAGGTGCAGCCTTACAAGCCCCTTTTCATCGATGAGTGACCTTACAAGAAGCCCTGAAACATCAGAATCCTTCCGGGAAGAAAAACTTTCCATTTAAATCCCACCCCACCCAAGCTACTCCTTACTCTTTCTACTCGACTTAACCGAGCTCCCCTTCTTGCCCCTTGATGCCTTAGCCTCAACCTTCTTGGTATCAGCGGCCTTTCTAGACACCTTCTTTACCCGCTTCGCGGGCTTAGCACCCACACCCTCCTTAGCAGACTCCACTTCCCCAGAAGTCTCCCTCTTCTGGGATGCACTCTTTTGAGAGAACGAAGGGACAACCAAACGGTACACTTCATACTCACCGACAAGCTCACTACTACGAATCACCCGAACAATCTGCCCCACATCAGCATTCAGATCCCTTATAGCTGGGTCATCTTGAGCTATACGGGGAAGCTGCCAAACCTTAACACCGAGCTCTTTGAGCAGCCTTTCCGACTCCTCCTTAGAGAGCACTTCATGACGGGGAACTAAAACATGTGTAAATTTATTGTTACCAGACAAAACCAACACTCCAAACAAGTCGTGCAAAACGCACAGTATCATTCCCACCAATAAGCTTTACTAAAGCACACGACCTTCCTGAAAGACTCTACTCCAATATAATACTTAAGAGCGATATAAACATTTTTATCCAAACAGAACAAAGCTATGCTGACCTCCCAACTCACACGAAAACGTACTCTCTAAGCCAAGTGAGCTACCCCCGCCCTTCAGGGTGGAGTTTTAGGATGTTTATAAACGCCCCTCAGGTGTGTATTCAACTATGCATCAGCACCCCTGAGGGTACTAAGCCACAGACGTAACATCATACTTATCTCTACGTCTACTATGTCTTGATGGTTTAATGGCTGCAGTGGGGAGACTAAAGATGGACCACCCAGCTTCTCAGCATCAGGTTTAAATTAACCGCATAATGGTTTTCAATGGCTGGGCCCGTAGCTCAGCATGGTAGAGCGGCGCCCTTTTAAGCATGCGAGGTAAGGCGAAGGTCGGGGGTTCAAATCCCCCCGGGCCCGCTTGGGGGGTTGGGTATGGCGAGCGATAATTCACTTAATAACACGAACAAAGCATCTACCTCGAAGTCTTTTAACGGGGAGAACGTGGTTCTTATCTCAATCATCTTTCTCGGGGTGGTCTTAAGGGCGTCTTGGATGCTCAACCCAAGCACTTACTATACTGTGGATGAAGTCTATTATATTCCAGCGGCACTACACTATCTCTCCCCGCTTGACACACACCTCAAAAATGTGGTGAACCTGTTCACCGAAGATAGGTGGGCTCCGTACTATGTGAACCCAGAACACCCCCCACTCGCGAAGCTCATAATCGCTAGCGGGTTGGGTATATTTGGGAACAACCCACTTGGCTGGAGGTTCTTCTCGACACTCTTCGGCTCACTAGGAATTGTGGGGATTTATTTGGTGGCTAAAAAAGTTTCGCCAAGCGCCTCAATTATGGCCACTGCTATTTACGCGTTCTACCCACTTGAGGTCTCTATGAGCCAAATAGGTATGCTTGACGTGTTTTCAACCACATTCCTAGTGTTTTCATTCGCGGCGCTTGTTAGCAAGAAGCCGAAAATCTCCGCCCTTCTATTGGGTCTCTCCTCTGCTGCGAAACTTACAGGAATAGTTGGTTGGCTACCTCTAATTTATTATATCCTCATTTATAATAAGGGCGTCAAGAGGGTTCTTAAGTCATTTATAGTTGAACTGGTCATCTTCTATGTTGCCTTTGTGGTGTGGTTTACTCCGATGGTGATGCACTACGGTATAGACTCGGCGATTCTGGACCAGTACTATATGGTTGCAGTCCAAGGAAGCTACGGCCCAGGGCCAGGCATAGTGACCCCCTTTATGTGGCTATTCAGCTTCACACAGCCATCCTTCAACCCCACACTGTTTCTTAATAACCCAGTTCTGACGGCGATAAGCATACCCGCATTAGCCTACACGGGTATCCGGCTGAGGGGGAATGTCAACTCCATCCTAGTATTAGCCCTGTTTTTATCATCTTATGGGCTCATAATAGCCACGGCGGCGACCCGCCCAGTCTACCTCTTCTACTTTGAGGACGCATCACCCGCCTTCACCGCAATAACAGCCTACTTCCTTAGCGGATTGCTAGAAACCAAAACCAAAACATACAAGTATCTAGCATACGCTCTCTTCGCCGCAATCATAGCCACCTCAGCGTTAACAATACCTGTACTCCTCTACGGTTATAAAGTACCATACACGAAGCTTCTAATCAAACTCTCATACTAACTCCCTACGGAAAAAAGATTCATATAGTGTGTTTAGTTGGGGTTAGCTCTCCACCCAGTGCGCTCAGTGGGTTCCAGGTGGGAAGATTATGTTCCGCGCCTCCCAGTACGCAGGTTCGAGGTATCTAAGGTAATCAGGATTATGTCCCTTCTGCACGGAAAGATAATAGGCGAAGAAGTATAGTGGAATTATTGTTAGGAAAGGTGATAGTATGATTGATGTACGCGGGGTATGGAACGAGTAGTCTGCATCGAGGTGTTCATCCGATATCACCATCGTTTTAGCACCCAGTCTTCTAGCCGCCCGCAATGCTAATGTGTGTCTATCAAACGAGGCATCCCGAGGGGCTATGGATACCACTAGGCTATCAGGGTCGAGAGTCACCCACGGACCATGTAGAAATTCTTCGAGCGCTATACCCTCCGCTGATATGTAGGAGGATTCCTTAATCTTTAAGGCAGCCTCCCTCGCCGTTACCAAGTTAAAACCGGAGCCAAGAATGAAAACCTTCTTGACAGTAGCCAAATCACCTGCAGCCCTTACCGCCTCAGCCTCCGATTCCCTAAGGGCTTCGAGTATCTTTTCTGCTAGGTTCACACAAAACTCCGACTCCAATTCTTCATCCGCGTGCCCCAGTCCGCGTAGCAACCCAAGCGTGAGCATTAAGACAGCAGCGGCGGAGTCAGTATATGTCTTCGTATGGCACCTTGACAGATCGGGTCCATCGCCAACGATAAGTGTGACATCCGAGCAGGAGGATATAGGCTGGTTCGCGTTATGTGTCACTCCCACCGTGAAACTCCCGCTCCCCTTAGCCTTCGCGAGGGCGTCAACAGTGCTCTTAGTAATCCCACTATGGGAGACGCCTATAGTTATAGACTTATTAACTATTGGTGTATGCCAAACCAGCTCATTTGACTCAGCCAGATGATAACCAGGCGAGCCATTCAGAACCTGTGAACCCATCCAAGCAGCGTAGAAAGAGGTGCCGCTCCCCGTAAAATAGATGTGCTCTTTGGCTGGGATCTCTGAGTAGGCGTGCATCTGTTCAACCACCCTCTTAAAGCTAGCCGGAATCCCTCGGATCATATCATACATAAAAAAAGGGTGGGAAACCCTTTGTGGCCGTGGAAGAACTGGTACGCCCACTTGAGCCCTATCTGATATTGATGTGTCCCGACCATCAACCAAACCCATCACCAAAAAATCTAGAGCGTGCGTCCATATTCAAAAAGAGTGTTCTCATGCGCAGTGCGCTCACCAACCTATTGTTACTGTACAAACACAAACAACCCATTCTATCCAGAAGACGCAACGCCATATTTAATCCTAGTGGAGCTCGAAAGGCATCCAAACAGCTAGAACTTAAACCCTATACGGGGGGATACTAATACAAACCAATTCAAAAATTGGGTACGCCTATCGCGGTGTCGCGTTTATCTCTATTCTTCTTCAATTGATTCGTACATTTTAGAAACATCGAGTCTTGTGTTAAATTGCACTAATACAAATATTATTATATGTGGGCCATCAACTGGCACATGCACCTATGCGGGAGATTTTAACACCAATTTCCTAGCAAACTATTATTTTGTCTAGAAACTTTGTACACGACTACTAAAATGAAGTAAAATTTAAACGATTAGCTTGAAAATTCCCTATTTTCAAATAGAGGAATAAAATCATCCAAAAAAATCCCTTACAATACACCAATCTTTTCACTAAGGCGTCTTTTTCCCTTTTTGTCTTTTTGGCACGGCTAAATGGAAAGCCTAGAAAGGTAGCCAAAAATCTTATCTATACACTTTATGAATAAAAAACGTCGCTTTTCAGCTCCTTTTAACATTATTCTATCATCCTCTAGACATGTAAGCAGAATAGATTCTTTGCTTGAGCAAAAGCTTTCATTGCTTTATCTCCGGTAATTAAAATCGCATTAAAGGTGAATGCATCTTCCTTAATTTTTTCATCTCTCTCGAAGTTAGACATGTTTTCTATCTTGCCAGTTTTTGGAATTTCTTCTAACCTAATTCTCCCTATAGCTGCAAACTTTGCCAGTTTTTCAAGTTCCTTCTTTCCCCCTTTCGTATCACACTCCATTTTAACGATCGAATGAAGCAGAACTGTAAATCCTTCAAAAAACTTGGACGATTCAAGATCTTTTCCTAGAAATCCTCCTATAATTATATTACTGTCTGGTAAAAGAGTGCCACAGTAATATCTTAAAGTAAAATTAAGGTCTGTTATTTGTTTTTTACAAACTATACATCTTCCAACTGTTTCTCCATTAAGTGTAACTAAAGCTGCTTTACTTCTCTCGCCACAATGTGGACAAGTAATTGATAAAGAGGTAATAGAAAATCTTCCTGCTTCAAACTCTTTTATGAAATCATCGGACAAGATATCTTCCCTTAAAGGAGGTTCAATTTTCTTAACTTTCCCCGCTTTACCATCTATTTCCCTAACTGTTTTAAAGGACTGCTTTACAAACCATGGCCAAGGCTTACCTGTTGATTTCCACTTCTTAAGCCAATTGATAGTTTCCTTATCTCCTGCATTCCCACTTCCAATATTACACCCCTCAATCCTAAATTCCTCAGCTCTTCCAATTGCTTCAATTATTTTCTCCCTTTCTCTTTTAGCAATTAAAGAAGCTACTCTTGCCTCTAAATAAGATTCATCAGCTTGGTAAACTATTTTAACATCTGCCCCTGCATTCTCTAGTGAACGGAGATACCGCTCTAACTTTCCACCGATCCCGTAATTATCTAAAACTATTCTACAATTTATTGCCTGGAAATGACGCATAAAGTTTGAAAGAATACGTTGATAGATCACATCCATAATTTTGTTTAAGTTGAATGTATCTATGTGCCATGGGGGTATCTTCTCCAAGTAAAAGTTGAGCCCTTTTCTCTTCATGGAGTCTAATCGTTGCACAACATCATTCCAGTAAGCGGTTGGGCGTTTCT
Organism: bacterium; assembly: GCA_035294065.1. Taxonomy (GTDB): domain Archaea; phylum Thermoproteota; class Thermoprotei_A; order Marsarchaeales; family Marsarchaeaceae; genus ECH-B-1. The sequence continues at coordinate 45,488 of DATGLQ010000002.1, forward strand.
TCTTAGTATCAGCAACTCCAACTAACCGTTCAAGCTCATTAAAGACGGTTTTAGGAAAAATTGCCCCAACCAAAATCGTGTGACCTAAAATCTCCCCTTTGCCTGTTTCGTCAAGTCCTATAAGAAACTCTTTAGAAGGAGGGGTAAAGCGACTTCCAGCAAGAGATGATATAGAATCCCAAATTTCTTTAATGAGGGGATCCATAGATCCTGTAGAAAATAGAGTACCAGATTTATAATAGGTAAATGTAGTATTAGAAAGCCTTATACGCCAAACCTCCAATTCACTCTTAATGTTCTTATCCTCTGAGCCGCCTTGGCTAATTAATTGTTTTCTTATTTTCTCCGCAGTACTGCTATCAACCTTCCATTTCTGGCCTGGATAGCTACTTCTCATAACACCAACCTCTCATTATAGACATGTGGCTGTAGAGAATCAAAATCAAATATTGCTTCTGCAATAAAGTCTGTTGCCCACTTGGCCAGTCTTTGTAGAGGGCTTGTGCCTGTTTCATTATTAGCTCTATTGCGTTTGGATGTTTAATTGGTGAAATTCCGTAAGTTCTTAAGATTCTTTTTACAGCAACTCTAATCTTTGCGTTTATGCTTTCATGTTTAGTCCAGTATGTCGATAAATTCTTTCCAATAGCGTCAACAAGTTTTTTTGCGAACTTCTTGAACTGTTCATCAGAAAGTATGTGTTCTTTTCCTCTGGCTAAAGAGACGTAAAATGCTAGTTCTTCTTCGGTTAAGCAAAGCTTTTCTTTTTCAGTTTCAGATTCGCTGATTTCTCTAGCAATTATTATTGGTTCTTCCATGACTTGCGCCGAGGTTATTGCTCGGTTATGGTAGACTCTAATGGCTTTCTCTAACCGTTTCCTCCTTGATTCAAACATGTCCGAGATGTATTTGAGGAAAATTAAAGGTAGAACTATATGCTTATATTGGGATACCTCCATCTTACCTCTAAGCCTACTAGCAGCTTCCCAGAGTTTATCCATAAAATGAAGCTCATATTCTTCAAGAACCACCCATAATCACCGCCAACGTCCAAGAAATCTCCATCTAATCTTACCCTCTTTAGTACGGTGGATGAGAGCAGCTGCTCCACGTCTTTTCCTAGCTAAGTTTCGTAATCTTATAATCTCTTTCTTAGAAGGCTTTGATTGACCATATTTTACTTGTATGTAAAATTTCCTTCCTCCCTTCCTTGCATAAATATCTGCAGGTCCACGGCTTCCTTTACTCCTCCTAATATTGCGAAACCTTTTCTTCTTAAGATAATCTACAACTTTCTTTTCTGCAATTCTTCCTCTTTTATACAGGTTGACCATCCTTTCCACCCTTACTCATGCAGTCTAGATCGGTTCCCAATGCAACCTGACCTATTTCACCTATTTCAAATTCCATTAAATTGGCTAAAGTTGCCAAAATTTCTACATCCAAACCAAATTTCTTAACAAGTTTTCTCCAAGAAATTTTTCTCAAATTACTTAAGGCGGCGAGAAATGAAAATATAATTTCATCAAATTCTTTTCTTTTACCTCCAAGTTCCTTAAATGCAGTAAAATATTCCTGAAGAAAGGTCTTTATAAGAGGGGGAGGAACGATTCTTTCTACCCCTATCTCTTTAATCCTGTTCATTTCTTTCTTAGTAATTAAGAGACATCTTACCATCGAATCTTCAAAAGCCTCGTTTATAACATCATAGAATACCCACAATAATAGATCCCAGTTTACCTTGTATTTTTGCGATTTCTCCCTCTGCAAAGGTTTTATTAACCCGACTTTTTCAAGCTCTTTAAGTTGTTCTGTAACCGTAGGTTGCTTTTTCTTTAACTCTCTTACTATAGTTGCAGCATAATTTTTACTGCTAATTATGCAGAATAAAACCTCAATGCATGCTGGCTTTTCTAATAATTCTAAAGTTGCTTCCATGCCATCATGCCTATAGGAAATTAGAAGTAAACCGATTTAAAGGTATCGGTTGTACCCGTCTCTATACTTAGACGTCTAACCTAATTTAGGTTTTACAAATATTTAGCTTTGAAAAAGGAATAAGAAAATATATATAGTTATACCAGACGTAGACCAAGGAAATTATCGATTTTTTTGTAATACAAAATTACTTTTAGTTAATTATAAAGATAAAAATAATAAAGTGGATAATTCTAATATTTTTTTGAAGACATTTACAGAATCATTGACGATGGTGTTGGGATAAGGCTTAAACGTGGTGGGCGCCACGGCCTAAAATTGGTGAGAAGCCGTGGAATCCACCGCGAACATATCCGCATTCTCTAGGAATTTAAATGTTTTTAAGAGGGATAACAGGAGGTTCGAACTTAAGGTGGTGGCAGTGCTACACAAAGCCTTTGGATTGAGCCTCAGGAAAACCTCTAGCCTCTTCAGGGTACTTACGGAGCACATCTCAGAGTCGAGCATCGAGGATTAGGTGGAGAAGGCACAAGCGAAACTTAGCTTCGACGCGGAGCCAAGCGAGCACCCAATGATTGCTGTTGATGAAGGCGTGGTGAAGTTTGGCGGAAGGCCAATCTATGTTTAGGTGGCGGTGGATGCCTATACGGGGCAGCCCATCTGCCTGCTTCGGTCGATGTGTCACTCACCAAGACCACGCAAAAAGCCCTCAGGTTCCTTAAGAGATTCAGGAGGAGGTGTGTGGGTAGCTCAGTCTTCCTCATGGATAGGGGCCCACAGTAGCATGACGCCGTGGTCCTCGGGAGCGAGTTTTCACAACTACGTGTATCAAACCTTAGGGCTGCAGAGCTCCGTGGAGCGATTCGGGGCTACCTCAAAGACAGAACCAGAATGGTCCATACTAACATCAACCACAAGAAGACACTCTCCACACCACTCGTAGACTTACTAGAACTATTCCTGCACTAGTACACCGAGTGGAGGTGACGCAGGGTGATGGCTTATCTGGACACAATCCATCTCTGAGTTTCTTTAGTTCCTCTTCAGGACTTCTCGATCGCTTAATAAGTTCAAGCCTGCCTAGATTTCCCTCTTCTACTTCCTCTCTTCTAATGGAGTTCTTTACCCTCTCAATAACAAACTTAGACTTGGATACTTGCTTTCATAGCCCTATCCTTCCACTCCCCTACAATCTCTAGTCATGATAAGTTTACATAGATAGCCCAATCCTTAATAGTTTTACTCTAGCCATTATTTAGTTTTGTCTTGCTAATTTTGCAAGGAAGGAATATTTATAATTTACCAGTAAAGTGATGCGGGGGGCGGGATTCGAACCCGCGTAGCGCTGCCGCACGGGATGTCTAACCGGCCTAAGTCTTGTGGTCTTAAGTCCCGCGCCTTTTCCAAGCTCGGCCACCCCCGCCTACCTATAAACCATACCCATACACTAGAGTGCTTTAAGTCCTTACAAAGCCGTAAGGCACAAACAGAGACACATTACTAGTAAAGTTGAAGGAGGACCCTCTATCCTCTTTATAAAAAAGAAGAAACGATGGTTCAAGCAGACTTTTTTGTGAGATTTAACTTTTCCTGTATAATAGAGCCATATTAGTGAAACCATTATGTGGGTATGCATTATGCGCTGGGTAGCTACGTTGAAATCGTGTACACGCTGTCTTTGGAGAATCACACACGCATCGTGCGGCTGATTTTGCAGATTGAGCCTAATGTGCTCAAAAACCTTAATTTGAGGATGGTTGGTGAATGTTTGGCCCCGTAGCTCAGCATGGATAGAGCGGCGGCTTTCTAAGCCGAAGGTCGAGGGTTCAAATCCCTCCGGGGCCGTGCCAACCTGCCGGTTTTATTTAACAATGTTTTAGGTTGGCCGTCGTTGGTATACGCATTGGTGGTTCAGAACACCATAGCCTCGTCTATGACCCTGTTTTCATCGAACCTTTCAGGTGAGTAAGGGCGCATCAGGTCCGGTATGCGACCGGTGGCTATGTACTCAGCCATTAACTCACCCGCTAGGGGGGACATCATCATTCCGTGACCGCTGAAGCCAGCCGCTACGAGTAGACCTTCAGGCCAAGAGTTGTGTGTCCCCATTATTTGCGAGTGGTCCGGTGTTACTTCGTAGTAGCCACTCCATTGCCTATTTAATCTGACGTTTGAAATTGTTGGGAGCGTCTTGATCAATCTAGCCGCGTATGCAATGGTCCACTCGAGTGTGGAGACAAGTGGGTGGTATCCTTTCCTGAACATGTCAGTCACTCCGCCGCGTATCTCGCCGCGCAGACCCTGGGCAAAGTAAACCCTGTTTTTTAGGCTTATCACAAACGGTTTAATGAAGTGTTTTATGGGCTCCGTTACGCCCAACTCCCTCCTTTCGGGTGTTATTGGGAGGCTTACGCCAAGCATCGCGGTTACTTGGGGGCTCCAAGCACCGGCGCATACCACGAATTTTTCGGCTTTTATTTCTTTTGACCCTATTAGAACTGAGCGCACCCTACCTGAGGATGTGTTGAATCCCGTCACGGGGGAATTCTCGAGTATGGGTACACCCATCCCCGTCAGCTTTTCTTGGTAGCCGAATAATATGAGGTCGTGGTGGAAGGTGCCATCCTGAGGCCCGTAGAATCCCCCCAGTACTCCTTGCGGGTTAAGCTCTGGTACAACTTCTCTGATTTCATGCACGTCAAGGAATCTCCCGCCAACGCCCAGTGATGACCACATAGTGTTCAGGCGTTTGAATTCTTGGAGGTCGGCTTCGGTTGAAAGGAGCCATAGATATCCAGTATCAAATATTATGGGGTTCCAGCCCATCTCCCCTCCGAAGCCCACAAGGCGCCTTCTACCCTCAACCATGAACTTCACATTGTGCTCAGAGTTGAAGTGGACCCTGAAGCCAGCCGCGTTACGTGTGCTTGAGCCACTCCCAGCGTAATTCTTCTCGATGAGTATAACACGTACCCCTTTACTTGCAAGGTGATATGATGTTGCAAGACCCACCGCGCCAGCCCCAATCACAGCAACATCGTATTCAACTTTAGAGCTCACTGAGCTCATCACCCAAAGATGCCAACCAGGCCAAAGGTGTGGGCTGGGTGGGTAGGCGTTGGGTATATGGACGGTCACCCAAGATGCGCACACCATTAGCTATACACAGTTTACCCTGGCATACACCTGTACCCCAACCAGTAAACCTCTTTGTCTTCTCCGAGCCATGGAGTTTTTTGCGTTGTGCCAACGAGAAGTCGCGCACCCTAACATCTTCGCAGAAACATATGAAAGCATCCTGATGTACAGCTCCAGTAGTGGATGGGTGCACCACGGTTGGAGGTGGAGCTAGCTTAAGCGCTGAATCCATGTCACCTGAAAGCGCGTGTCCTATAGCCCTACCATGCCTAAACGCGTCGTTTAGCTCGTAAAGACCTGTGACAGAGCCCGCAAGAAGCACGGGTGCATTAGGGTTAGGCTCACCTTCAGCCTCGGTGCACACAATTTTACCCCGCTGGGCGCTAAATGAGTAAGTGAAGCCAGCTTGGGCGGATAATTCAAGGTTGGGTTGCCTCAGCGTGCTGTATACCACGTACTTAGCTCTAACCTTACTACCATTGTCAAGTGTGACAACAAGTCCTTTCGAGGACAACCGTACCTGCCTTATATGACTAGCAACCTTGTCTTCTAAATCCAACGGGGACACTAATACTGGTAACAAATCATCTTTCAAGGCGCGGTACACCATCTCACCCCATTCATCTTCAACGTAGAAGACTACGGGTGATGCAAGGACACCAAAGTGTCTAAGGCGTAAGGCATAGTCCACGGAGATCACTCCTGGTGAGTCGTTACCAGCAAACAGTGGGGGTGGACACTTAGAACCATTGGCGTAAACAAGTCTGCGAAACTCGACCCGCTGAATCTTGTTTTCCTCCACCACTAAACCAACTCCTTCCTCATAGAGACCCGTGAACAAGCCAGTAATCCTCCGTGTAGCTATTCTTTCAGCAAGGACTTCTACGTCGAAGTTTAGAGCGCTTCTAAGCTGAGGCAAACTCAAAGCGTATCTAATTCTTCCACCCAAGGTTGGGTTGGGGTCGACGAGCAGGAAATCCAGGTTTTTCTCAAGTAAAGCCTGAGCGAGACCCATCCCAGCTGGACCTCCACCCACTATCAGAATATCTGTGGTGAGCCTCCCACTTTCCGGCCTAACCACGTTTTCCCCGCCGTGTTTGGGCAGGTTAGCCGAAGAGAGTATCATCCTCCTCATTACCTTCCAACCAAGCCCAGTCCTTATCAGGCCAGAGTTTTGGAAACCCACACCAAAGAAGGGTAGCTTACCGCTCAATATGGAGCCGAAACTCGCCCTCCTATCAATTATTACAGCTATATCTCTCTCAACTTGAAAGCTTAGCGGATTCACAAACCCGTATCCGTCTACATAAACACAATTATACTGCGGGTAAAGGTAGGAGTCATCCATAATATCCCGCAGCCGTCCGAACTTGACGCTTCGAAACAGACCTCTGAAACCAGCCTTCTTTATGGCCACATCGAGTGGCGTACCCCGCTCAACGCTTATCAGCCTACCGTTAACACTAACTGTGGGCACAGAGGTGAAAAGAATTATAAAACCTATAAGTCTTTCAAGGCAACGGGTACTGACGGACCCTAATTATACACCGCGCTTGAATATTCACAGAGCAACTAAGTTTCACTGATTTCGTGCTCTGACACTATATGGTGATAGACGGGCCCGGAGGGATTTGAACCCTCGACCAACGGCTCCGCAGGCCGCTGCCCTATCCAGGCTGGGCCACGGGCCCATCCACTACTGCTTCAAAAAGGTTATTGCGGGTTTTAAGGGTGTTGCGTTCTCCGCTCTACTCTTGTCACTAGCGTCACCTACTTCTACGACCCTTATTTCAACACCACACACTTCTCGTAGGTAGTTTGAGGCTTCTCTAAGCGTGGAGGCTTCCTCTTCGATGAGGCGTGTTAGGATGGCTCGGTCGAACTCACTCCACTCGGATAAACTCCTCATAAACCTCTGGATATAACCCGAGGCTCTCTTCTTATCGCCTAAATCCTTCGCAGCAAGCTCCACCATTTGAGGCGTTATCCTCCCACCACCACTCAACTGGGGGATGAGCGCTTTCGCGAGCTCGATCTTACTTCGATCAGCAACGACGACCTCGGCCGACCTCGACCCCCGCATAAGACGTTGCAGGTTAACCACATCTTCCTCAACACGTCTGATGTACTCCTCTTTTGCAATCAAGAAAACATCCTCATCATCCAGCTTCGTCGGAGGGTATCCTACCTGCTCGATGAGCCCTGACCCCCCCAATTTTGCGTAACACCATTGGGATACATGCGGTATAAAGGGGTGGAGTATAATCATCCACCACTTAAAGAACTGGTGGACAGCGGCCTGATTGGGTTTACCGTTTCTTTTCAAATACCTCCTATAGTCCTCCCACACTTCGAACAGCGCCACATTTAACGCTGAGCGTGTGCGCATTTCACTCATATGTTCCTGTGCACGCCTAGCCTTTTCCTTAAACCTTGCAAGAAGCCACCTATCGATATCCCCAAGCTCACCCGCGCCGCTAAGTTTGTTTGAGGCGACTTGTTCAACCAAATCCAAAAGGGAGCTAAGTTTATCCACTGAGTTTGAGGCTGCGGCCCTGTTCCAGTCTGGGTCATTAAGGTTCTCTGTACCGTTAAGTAGTGTGAGCCTTGTTGCATCAGCACCGTATTCCTTGATTGCCTGCTTAAGAGACACAAAGTTACCCTTAGACTTATGCATGGGCTGGCCCTCTAATGTCAGCATCCCGTTTGTTGAAACAGCCTTCGGCCAGTGTTCTTCTGGGAACAATGCGACGTGGTGGAATATAAAGAATGTGAGGTGGTTGGGTATGAGCTCCTTAGCAGAGTTCCTAAGGTCCACTGGATACCAGTAGAGGAACTCTTCGCGCACACTTCGGAGGGTTTCCTCGGCTACACCAGTAAGTCGGGCTACTGTTGACAGCTCACCCTTACCGTAGAACACATAGTCAAAGAATTCGGGAGTAAGAGACTCAGGTCTCACAGCTCCAGTGTTAACATATTTTGATATAGTGTAGTAGGCCATGTACACGGTTGAATCACTCAGTGTTTCCACTATCCACTCTTTGTCCCATGGCAGAGGTGTGCCGAGGCCTGACCTGCGCGCGCAGGGCTTATTCTGAAGCCAATCTATTACGTCGAGGAACCACTGCCTAGCCTCATGTGGATACACACCCATTCTCTCTACGCAGAGTTTTGCTTTAGATTTCCAGTCCGCATCACCATAGCGTAAGAACCACTGGTTCTCGAGTATCTTCACGATGCACCTCGTGCCACACCTGCAAACCACGGGTGATGGTAGCTCATAGTAGGTAGCAGCGAAACCCATATTCTTTAATTCTTCAAAAACGAGCTTCTTAGCATCAGACACACGGATTCCGCGGTATTTGCCACAGTTATCCTTCATGACGCCCTTTGCGTACTCCGCCTGGTACACCCTCTGTGTAGCCTGATCCAGCCTCTCATCCCTCTGGGATACTATGCCCATTGAGTTACAAACTTCTATAGCCGGATAATCACCGTAGCCCTCCACCCTAATGATTGAAATGGGAGTAATACTCCGAATACTCTCAAGACCCAACCCCATCTTGGAGAGGGTCTGCTCATCCAAACGTTGAAGTTCCCTCAGAGCGGCGTAATCATAGGGAGCGTGTGCTGGTACACTGTAGACCACGCCTGTGCCGAATAAAGGATCCACGAAATCCGCTGGTAGAACAGGTAACTCGGTGTTTGTGAGGGGGTTAGTCGCCACCCTGCCCACCAAGTCCTTCCCGTTTAGCCTAGTGAGTCGTTTCACATCGTGTTTCTGCTCGGCGAGAACCGTGGAGGCATACTCGGAAACAATCCACCTCTCCCCGTCAACGAGCGCAAGGGTGTATGCACCTTCTGGTAGAATCCAGATGTTTGTGGCGCCGAAAATGGTTTCGGGTCTAAACGTGGCGGCCACGATGAATGTTGGTTGAGCGTCGTCTCCCTTCATTGGGAACTTTATGAGGGAGAGCTCCTCGGGTGATACTCCCTCACCCTCAGCCCTATCATGGTCACCTGTGGGACTCTTATCGTTAGGGCACCACACAACGGGGTGTGTGCCCTGAGTTATGTAGCCCTTTTCACGTAGAGTTAGATATTGCCATGTAACAAACCGTGCATAACCTTCATTCAAGGCGGTCGTGAACTCCCGGCGCCAGTCCACAGAGAAGCCTATCTCCCTTACAACATCCCTACCCTCCTTAGTAAAGTAGCGTGCGAAGTAGTAGGGGTCAGCAAAGTTGGGTATTTCGCTCTCGGGCACACCGTCAAGTTTAACAAGTGTCTCAATAATTCTCCGATCACCCTGCTTAACACGCTTCGCACTACCCATAATGGGTTCGCCTGTCCAGTGCCAAGCCCACGGGAAGAGCACGTTGTAACCCATTAGTCTCATAAATCTAGCGTAAGCGTCCACCCTAGTAGCGCTCAGAGCGTGACCCACATGTAACGACCCATTCATGTAGGGATAGGGGAACGTGACAAGCTTCTTGGGTTTGCTCCTATCCGGGTCAACTTCATATATCCTCGACGAATACCACAACCCATTAACCTCTTTCTCAATCTCTCTAAGCCTCTTAACTCTAGAAGCCATATCACCAGTATCACTCAAACGCACTCACCCAAGCACAGTCTACATTGGTCACAGTGACCGTAACAACTAAGCCATCGTTAGGGTTTTAAAGCCTTTGCGTACATGTCCCGCGTCCTGCATCATCCTCATTGTGGGCCACCCGGCACTTAACAGTAAGTTAAAAATCCATGTTGGTTTAGCAGCGCTAAAAGTGATTTTTGATCCACTCAACGGTGAGGTTTTAGAGGCTTAATCGGGTGACCACGAGTACTCAGATTTCTCGGGTTAACTCGGATATGAAACCCTTCATATCCCGTAGTGGTGTATCCTCATCGAACAGGTATTCGCCATAAACCTTCCCACCACCCCCCTTTCCCTTATACTTTGATTTGAGGGCGCCCACTATTTTGGAAACGTCGTAGCCTCCTTGTGTAGGAGAAGAGACCACGAGCCTCTTCCCTCTGAGGGTGAAAACCACTATTTTCTTAGTGTTCGCAAGCCTTGTTGCAACAAACCGCTGGTCAACGGCATCATCTTCCTCACTTAGCACTATGTATCCAACTTCACCAATCGGCGTATCAAGTGTACCCAGCCTATCACCTAGGAGGTCCACTATTGAACTCTGCAGTTTGTCGACCTTGGCGCCCAGCGATTGGTTTTCATCAAGTATGGTCTTAATCTTATGTGGCAACTGGTCTATTGGGGCCCTCAGCGTCAAGGAAAGGTCCTCTAAGAGGTTGGCGTTTTTACGATTCAACTCTACGGCTGAGGCGCCGGCCGAAAAGATAAACCTCACAACGCCGTCTTGAGGGTACTCAACCTTAATGATACTAATGGAGCCTATGGAGCCAGTGTGCTCACTGTGTGTACCTCCACAAGCTTCCACGTCGAAGCCCTCAACCTCGACGATCCTTATTATGGAGCCGGGTACGACTCCCCCCTGATAAATCGTGTAGCCATATTTTTCTTCAGCTTCATTTCTCCCCATGAATCTAGATATGACACGCCGATCCTGCTGCACCACGCTATTAGCCAACCCCTCTATCTGCTCTAATTCCTCTCGGCTAACCTTCTTATAATGCGTTACATCAAGTCTAGAATAGTGGTAACCCTTCTGCGCACCGGCCTGCCATACGTGGTCGCCGAGCACCCTACGTATTGACGCAAGCAATATATGGGTGGCGTCATGGTGCTGGGTGTGCCTGCGTCGCCTCTCAGCGTCGACTACTCCATGCACACGTGAGCCAGGGACAAGGCGGTCAAGCTTCTGGTCCTTTTCCAAGTAGTGTACAACAACCCCACCAAAAACCTGCACATCCGTCACTCTGAACTTTGCACCGTCGATAATAATGTTCCCAGTATCCGCTGGCTGGCCCCCACCTTCAGGGTAAAAACACGTCTGATCCAAGACAAGCTTTTCACCTTCGACTAAAAGAACGTTGGCGTCGAACTCTAATAGGCTGGGATCCTCATAGTAGAGCCTACGGGTTTTGGGTTGCCCAAGAATTGAGGCGTCTATATGAACAGTTGACTGAGCCTTTGGTTTGGCGTAACCGTGTCTTTGGGCAACCAGGGTAAAGAAATTATCGGGGACTGTTACAGTAATGTTCCGATTCTTAGCCTCCTCGGCAACTAGGTATGGGTCCACGCCGTGAGAGTCGTACAGACCAATTAACTCCTCCACCCTAATCCCACCGCTTTTAGCCGCCTGTCTTAAAGCCGCGTCAACCAAGCCAACCGCCTTTGAGACTGTTTCAGAGTACTTCCTCTCCTCTAACTCTATCTCCTCTAGCACTCGCTTCGACCTCTCCGTGAGCCTGGGGAAGTCTTTCCCCCAGAATTCGAGCTGCATTGACACCAACTCGCTTAGACTCACCGGATTGAGCCTCCTCCTAAGCCTGAGCGCCCTCCTTAAGACCAAACGGGCCAAGTAGCCTTCACCGGTGTTGGATGGAACTATCCCGTCGGCGAGCATGAAGCCAAGAGTCTTAGTGTGGTCTAGGATTCCGAACATAGACTCAACAGGTATCATCAACCTTTCGAGTTCTAAGTGGTCCACGCCAAGCTTTTCGGCGACCTTGAGCCTCAGCTGCCTAGCACTCTCCCCTCCCTCAACCTTCATTAGGGCGGAATACTTAGCGGTCTCGATGAGCGCCTGCGGTGTGGGGAGGCTTACCCCTAGGAGTTCGGCGAACTTGTCCACGAGTCTACCATAAATAGCATGGAAACCCGTCGGCGACCTCTGGGACAGCCAACTCATGCGCTCAATACCGTAGCCGGTGTCAACTATCTTCAGGGGGAGAGGAGTCCACGAACCATCCTCCCGGACGTCGTATTCCATAAACACGAGTGTGGCGATTTCAAGCCCTCCCACGGCGACCTCGAAACACGGCCCGGCGTTACCGCCCCCTACCCAAACACTCTCCTTTAAGGTCACCTTATCTCTGCGGATGCCCAACTCCCTTGAAAAAAAGTCGTATGCGTAACGGACTGTTTCATCCTTCCAGTAGACTTTGTGGTCAGGGTAATTGAAGGCGTGGTGTCCACCCATCTCAAATATGGTAAGGTGCCTACCCGCTGTTAGACCCACATTATCGATGTCCGAGAGCCTTATACAGGGCTGGCTCACAACCAAGGGGTTAGCGGGTGGAGGAACTTGGCCGCTTGTAACGAATGGTTGGAACAAGACTATGCTGGCTATCGTGAGGTAGAGGTCGTCCCGCCACCTGGCTACAACCTCCCTTGGCTGTATGACTTTGTGGCCTCTCTCACTGAAGTATCCAATAAACGTGGACCGCGTAGCGGATACGTCAAGCGACCTACTGGTGTATTGTGTCTCAAAAAAGTCGTATGGGTCACATGGCGCATCACCGCAGGTTTGCCGCTGCGGGTCAAGCGTCCAGAAGTATTCACCGCAAACAGCACACTTTTTTCTTAAAAAGCCTTCTTCAGTGAAATAGGGCACCTCGTATAGTGATGGGTCAAGTTGCATGCGATGACTACCGAGTCTAAAGGTTGTGGCCTACAAAAAAGGTTTACACGTTGGAGCGGAGGCTATGAGGTTATCCGAACAGTGCTCCAAGACCCTCTGCGGAAACCTCTTCCTCTTCTTCCTTCTTTTCTTCTCGTTTCTCTTCTACCTTAGCCTGTGGCTGCGCCTGGGGCTGAGGCTGAGGCTGGGCCGCTGGAGCTACACTCAGACCTTGCTTAATCACTTCGTCGATGTTAACACCCTTAAGGGCGGCGGCTACAGCTTTTATCTGCGCCATATCGGGCTCTATACCCGCCGCTTCGACAACCTTCTTTAGATTATCCTCGCTTATCTCTTTACCACCGGCGTGCAGTAGCAGGCTAGCGTATATGTACAACATCCCGAACGCACCGATTCAGATTAAGATCAGACGGTTATATAAGTTATTACGCGACCAAACAACCCCTCTAAACCTTAACCAACTCTGATAGAGCTTTGGCGGCTGATACACCCCTTAATAGAACCAGCGGTAGCGTTTCTGCAGACAGGTAACCCGCCTCGACAGCCAGTGCTAGTGCGTTCCTAGCGGCTTGGGCGAGTATCAGAGGCATCGCTTCAGCGACGGGGATACCCAAGTTCACGCTTAGTGTTAATGCGCTTGTGTGAGCTGAGGAGAGGTCCCTGACGAAGGAGGAGAGGTCTACGTTGAGTTTTTCGCCGGGTATATATAGGCCGTCCTCTAACGCCAACTTTAGTTCAAACGCTGATGTGAGTGGAGCTATGTCGAGAGCGCGTAGAAGTTCAGCTATCCTCGCGTTAACACGCTCGCCCTTTTTAACCACCAGGGTATCCTTCTTTATATACACCAAGTTCTTTTTAACTTCGAATGGGATGCCAAGCGCTGTGAGGGAGTCTGTTAGGGGGCCAGGCTGGAGGGGTGTGACCCCGGCTGGGACGATGACGTCTACAGGTGTGCTGCGATTTGGCTTAATGTATGCGTTTCGCTTGAACTTGAGTAACTCGGCTGCCACGCTGAAAACCGAGTCATCTGAAAAAACTACGGCGTTTTCAGCGGAGAGCCTTGTCTTCAACGCACTCTTGACTTCTTCCGGCAGGCTTGTTTTATCTAGTGCCTTAGAGAGTATAGTGTTCTTCACAACCCTAATAGTAGCCTTACCTCTCAGGGCCTTCCTAGCGCTCTGAACAACGGATGTTTCCACACCCGTAATCCCTATAACCATTAGGCCTCTGTGCCTAGGTATCTCGCCAGCCAAGTACTCCAATAGCTGCTTCTTACCTTCACGCCTTCTCTGATACAGAGTTAAAGACACCTTCAAACTCACCTGAACTCAATCTTTACGGGTTTACTCATGGTCAGTTTAACCAGCGCATGATCAAGGGCGGCACGACCTCCCTTAACCTTTTGAGCGGTATAGTTGACAAGGTCCAATATGTTCTCAGCTAGATCATCTGTATTCATATCCTCCGACCCCACCATGCACCTTATAACAGGTTGACCCTTCAGCTTGACGAGCACAGAATTTCTGAGCCTCTCAACTATGGGTTTTGGGTCCGCGTTGACTGGGAAGGGTGTAGGCATCTTTCCACGTGGGCCTAGAACTTGCCCCATCACCCTGCCTATAAGCGGCATGAGTGATGCGTCGGCGACAAAAAAGTCATACTTTTTGGCGAGCTTCTTCACAGCTTTCTTATCACCCGCCAACGCCTCTATATCACTCCTAGTCATAACCGCATCAGCACCCGACTCCCTCGCCCTAGGCAGGGATGCGCCGTCAGCGAACACGCAAACACTCCGCCTTTTGGTGCTGAGACCCTTAGGCAGTGCATGTGTCTCGGTAAAACTGTTTTCAGGCTTACTTGCATCCACGTTTTTCAGCTTCAACTCGAACTCGACCGACTGTGTGAATTTCCTCTTCTCTGAATTCGTTTTAACCTGCTCTAAAAGTTCAACTAACTTCTGCTTATCCATCATGGCTGAACACCTATAATACTATCGAACTCACCCGCGTCAACCTTCGATATTAAATCCTTTGCGTCTGAGCCGTCAACCGTTACCCCCACCGACCTACAAACACTCAAAACCGTTTTGACCGCCGCCTTCAAGGATGTCGTGTTCATATTGTTGATCTTTGACTTGGCTAGCTCCACCACATAGCCGAAATCTACGTTACCCACCTTAACAGTGTGCGGGGTAGCCGAGCCCTTCTCCGCTCCGACCTTTTTGAGTATGAGGGAGCTGATTGAGGGCTCCATCACTTCGACTTGAAAGTCCTTTGTTTCAAGGTCTATTATGACATCCACACTTACACTCATACCCTCATATTTCTTTGTGGCCTCGTTTATTTTCTGGACCACCTGCGGGGTCTTTACACCCGTTGGGCCGAGTGCGGGTCCAATAGGGGGGCCAGGCGTCGCCTTACCCGCAGGGATGAGGAATCTGAGCTTCTTTATGGCGGTCATGGCTGCGTAGCACCCTTCTCTGCCTGCTTCACTATTTTCACCATGTCAATACTGATTGTCATAGGCATGGGTATAGCCACTTCAGCAGGCTGGAAAGTGACTTCATTACGCGATTTATCAATCCTGAGAACTTTACCCCTACTACCCCTCAAGGCTCCACTCACAACCTCTATTTCATCGCCCAAGTTTAACACCTCCATCACGGTTCTTGGCTTAATGAGCGGCTCTATCTCTTCGAGTTTCACGGTACCATATATTCTACCCTTATAATGCTTCTGACCTCGTAGGAGAGCCTCAAGATACCTTGGGTTGGATGTCTCAGCAAGTAGGACGCCGGTCATCTTCGGTATATATACTAGGGCCTTTATATCCGCGCTACTCAGTTCACTTGAATCCCCACTTTGCTCACTACTCTTCGGAGAGTTTATAAGGTCGTCTATGAAGAGAGCCATATTGGTCTCTTGACCCTCCCTTATCTTGAAGGCGAATAAGCGCGCTGACACTGCAACCTGCACTGATTCTTGATTAAAACACTTATTTAAGACATGCTAATAGGAACCCCAACATGTGGGGGATAACCCCACCAAACTGTGGCTACCCTACGAAAGCCCTGATTAAGTGGAATACTAGGTCGCCAGTGAAAGGTGTTATAATCATCCCCACAAACATGAAGGATACGAGCGGCAGACCCTGACTCACCCATATCTCATCTTTCGGATCGATTTTACCTGAGGCTAGGAGAGCAGACAACTCGTTAAATGATTCCTCATCCGAAGCAAGCCGCACACCGTAAGTAGGCGTGAAGGTAACACTTCCCTGCGTGTTCACAACTGGTTTCTCGGCGAGAAACAGCTTATAGTTGTTACGCATATAGTTCTCCACGCTTGTTTTATAGGCATAGAGAATGAGTCCAAGCTTCGTGCGGGGCGAGGCACCAGCGTATCTTCCAAGGTAACCCTTCATCAAGAGGGCTCTGAAGAGATTAACCAGTACGAAAACCGCAGCGTACACCACAGCCAGCACTACTCCATTGTCAAACACCGTCACACCAAACAGTCCGATTTGAGACTCAAATGGGGGTATTGGCTTGGGCATAGAGAGACCAAGCGCAATAAGCGCCTTCGTATCCGCGCCACCAAATAGGCCAAGATAGTAGAAGAGTAGACCCATGCCGGTTAGGAGAGCAAACTCAACCGCCCAAAATCTTGGATCAATCAAAGCGGACCCGACGAGGATAGTGTATATATTGATAGCCAGCGGTAAAGCCGCTATGAACCAAACGTAATCCTCAACCTCCCTCCTCCTAATATCTTGAGCGGAGCCTATACCCATCATTATTATTACCGATGCTTCAACCACCAATTCGTAGAGTGACGGTGTCATCGTTACCAAAACAATCTTCCATTAAGATATTTATAATTCTCAGGCTTATAACCCTTACAAATCCTCGCCCTTTTAGGGCGGCATAGTTCACCTGGATCATATCCAAGGATGAGATGATGGGGAAGGGGTGTGTAGGCTCGGAGTGTTGTTGTGTGTGCACCATCTTTATGTTTTCGTTATTGTAGGATGGTGTCCGCATAACGCTTTTCCACGCTTTGAGGCCACGCACATCACCCCCCTAATTCGCACCATCTATTGTAGAGCCAAAACCTTTTTTCTGTGTATCGGTTATTTGATATGAGCTGTGACGAGGAATCCGGGTTTTGAATTAGGTTGGTGTAATGGAAGGACCAGCCGAGCTCATCATTGGTGGCGCCTTTGTGCGCTACGCTTTTCTTAGTGCTGATATATCTGGGAGCTGATAGGCAACGTTCCCTACTAACGCGCTCCCCTCGGGTGTGAAGCGAGATGGATGAATCCCTAAATATACTGCACGTTGCGGATAATTCCTACCCGAGTATAGGTGGTGTTGAGCGCGTGATACACGAAGTCGCCAAGCGTCAGGCAAGTGTAGGTCACCGTGTAACCGTTGTCTCACAACTCCAAAACTTTAGTAGCCTACGACCATCGACATTCCAGTTTGATGGTGTAACATATATCAAACTCCCCCGCCTAGTCTTCCCCTACTTGGCTTTCGCATACAGTAAGAGACTCAACCCAGATGTTGTCCACCTTAACAGTTATCTGAGCTCTAGCTTCTTCTCGAGATGGGGGGTCAAGGAGAAGGTTGTGCGCCACATCCACGACGTGTACACAAGCATGTTCCAGAAGTACTTTGGGGCGAACATAGAACACTTGGCATCAAGACTTGAAAAACGATGGACAGAGCGCTTTGACTACTATATGGTTCCAAGCCACTCAACAAAAACGAAGCTCTCAAGGTTGGTTGGCAACCATAAGAGGGTGTGGGTTATACCTAACGGCGTTGACACCTCAGTTTTTAGACCCAGACACGAGTTCCCACTGAAAAGACGCCTTGGGCTAAAAGAGCATGCTAAGCTAGTTGGATTCGTTGGCAGAATAGCCTTGGGTAAAGGCGCTTTTGACACATACCTCGCAGTGAGACCATTCCTCGAGAGAGGTAAGGATACCTACCTCGTGTACATTGGCCCCAGTGAAACCCTGGGGACAAGCGGTCAAAGGAGCGCGCTCAGAAAGATTATAAGGCAGGCGGGATTAGACGGCCTTTCTTCTAAGTTACGTTATGTGCCCCCATTAAACGACTATGAGCTCGCCTCAGCCTACAGTGAGCTCGAAGTTCTAATGCTGCCAAGCGTGAGTGAGGGGTTTGGGTTGAGCGTGCTCGAAGCCGCCGCGTGTGGCACACCAAGCGTGGTTTACGACTCGGGGTCACTCCCAGAGTTGGTTGATGACGGTAGAACTGGCCTAGTCGTAAAACGGGGAGACGTACATGGGTTAACACACGCGTTGGACACGATTTTGGGGGATAGACGACTCAGAGAGGAACTATCATACAACTGTGTTCTAAAGGCGAAAAGGTATGACTGGGATAACATTGTTTCAGAGGTCACCGGCGTGTACAGGCAGGTCTTAAATGGCTCTTAAACAGATAATGTCCGGATTAGGGTTCGGTGGGCGTGGCCTCAAAGCGTGGAAAAGCGTTATGCGGACACCATCCTTAAACAAGCTAAACACCTTTAAGTTTGGGTTGCACGCTTAGTCTTCGAGGTAAAATGGATATAGACGGCGAGAAAATAGTGGTTGACGGAGGAGTATGGCGCACCCCCAACAGACCCATCATCTTGTATATTGAGGGTGATGGTATCGGTCCGGAGGTTACACGTGCTGCTATGCGTGTAGTCGATAGCGCAGTGGAAAGGGCATACGGATCGTCGAGGAAGATAAGCTGGAGGAAGGTTTTAGCTGGATGGGAGGCTGAGAAGGAGAAGGGTACTCGTTTCCCAAAGGAAACCGAGGAGGCAATTATGCAGTATAAGGTGGTCCTAAAGGGGCCGCTGGAAACACCAGTTGGGGAGGGCTGGCGTTCCCTCAACGTACACATAAGAATGATTCTGGACCTTTACGCGAATATTAGACCGGTGAAATATATGCGTGGATTACAATCCCCACTCAGAAACCCTGAAAAAGTTGACCTCATAATCTTCAGGGAGAATACAGATGATATTTATCGGGGTATAGAGTGGAAGCATGATTCGCAGGAGGCTGGAAAACTACGGGCATTCCTCCGCGAAAACCTAGGGGTAGAGCTCGAGGATGACACGGGGATAGGTATAAAACCCATGGGTAAACACAAGACTCAGCGGATCACTAGGCTCGCTTTAAGATATGCGCTAAACAACGGTAGAAGAAGCTTGACGATAATGCACAAAGGCAACATAATGAAATACACTGAGGGGGCCTTCAGGGAGTGGGCCTACGAGGTGGCTAAAAACGAGTTTGCAGATAGAATAATTACGGAGGACGCTCTACAGGGGAACCCCGTACCCGCAGGTAAACTATTGGTTAACGATAGAATAGCTGACAACATGTTTCAGCAGATCATAACGAGGCCGGAAAGCTATGACGTGATCTTGGCTCCCAACCTTAACGGTGACTATATTTCCGACGCTGCGGGCGCCCTCATAGGCGATATAGGGGTTCTTGGCGGCGCAAACATAGGCGACCAAGGGGGTATGTTTGAGGCCGTTCACGGCACCGCGCCGAAGTACGCGGGTAAGAATCTTGCTAACCCGACGGGGATGATTAGGGGCGCTCAACTTATGCTTGAATTCATGGGTTGGAGCGAGGCTTCACGACTCATTGATAGAGCCATAGATAGAAGCGTAGCCGACAAGAAGGTGACCCAGGATTTGGCCCGCTACATGGGTGTAGAGTACCTGGGCACAAAGGAGTACGCCGACGTCTTAACCCAGTACATAGCCAACTCATAGGGCACGTTGAGCTGTGGCTTATACACTTCAAAACCCAGCCCCAGCGATAGCTCAAAAACCAACTCTCAGCCTCAACTGTATCAGACAAAGATTTTTGCTATACACTTCGAGTGGGTGGGCAACTCACCTAAGTCTTCTGAGGCGCTGCCAAAGCCCCTCATACTCCTCTTCTATTTTTGCAAGAAGTAGGCCGCGATTATCCGAATCATCGCCTTGTTCCTGCGAGCGTAGTTGATAGTCCATGAAAACAGTTATGTAATGTTCCCCTAGGACTGAGACTGAAAGCCATAGCTCGGCCACCTTGCCATAATCATCTATCAGGGTTTTTTTGGTGAACACTAAGTTTGGCTTAATATCCACCACTTGGTAGCCGAGCCTCTTAATATATTCCACAGTGAAGTCGAAAACCTCTTGAACGGATGGGCCTTCTACGGTCAACTGCTTTGAAAGCTGCATTCCTAGAAGGAATATTACGAGTTTATTTTTAGGTGTGTCGGATTTATCTCATACCTTCATGTCTCCTCATATACACAAAATGATATCGGAAAGTTCGGGATAGCTAAAATACACCCGAACCATTGATATGCTGTAGCACTTATGAAGCTATATAACACGCTGAGCAGGAGCGTTGAAGAACTACCCATTAACGGGGATCCAATAAGAATCTACGTCTGCGGATTAACACCACAAAGCCATATCCACGTTGGCCACACCAGAACATTTATCGTGTTCGACGTGTTACGCCGCCTCCTAGAGTACCGTGGCCATAAGGTGATACACGTCCAGAACTTTACAGATATAGACGACAAAATCATCGCGAAAGCAAAAGAGCTCGGAATCCAGCCGAGCGAAGTCGCCGAAAAATACATTCAAGAATATTTTGAGGTGATGGACAAGCTACACGTGCTGAGAGCACACTACTATCCACGTGTAACCCAGAACATACCCGAGATAATCGATTTTGTAGACGGGCTGATAGCCCGGGGATACGCATATGTGAGTGACGGCGACGTTTACTTTGAGGTGAGAAAGTTTAAGGAGTACGGTAAGCTCTCACACCAAAAAGTCGATGAGCTCATAGCGGGTGCGAGGGTTGAACCATCAGAGAAAAAACGCAACCCAGAAGACTTCGCGCTGTGGAAGTCGGTTACTCCGAGTGAGATAGGATGGCCGAGCCCTTGGGGTAAGGGTAGGCCGGGATGGCACATAGAATGCAGCACAATGATTAAAAAGTACTTGGGGGACACGATTCATATCCACGGTGGGGGGCAAGACCTCATTTTCCCACACCACGAGAATGAGGCGGCTCAAAGTGAGGCGCTCACAGGTAAACCGCTCGCCCACCACTGGGTTCACGTTGGCTGGGTCACCATGGGTAGAGTTAAGATGTCGAAGAGTGTGGGTAACGTGGTAAACCTAGTAGACCTGCTTGAGCGTAGAGAACCCAACGTGATCAGGCTAGCTCTCATCAGTACACACTATAGGGGACCACTAGAATTCGACGACGCGGTACTAGACCAAGCCGAAGCAAACCTGAAAAGAATAAGCGCAGCACTATTCAGTTTACATCAAAGATTGGAAAAAGACGTAGTGGACCGTGGTGAACGCTTAAAACCCAGTCCTAAAGAGGTATTAGACCAGTTTTTAGTAAACCTCGAAGAGGACCTCGACACACCGAGGGCGCTCGGGATACTATTCGAATTCATCAGAACCATTAACAACGCCCTTTCATCTGACACACTCACAAAACCTGATGCTCAAAGTGCACTAGAGACGTTAAACCACATGCTAGGCATCCTAGGATTGGAGCTTAAGAAGCCATCTATAGATCCGAATACGGAGAAGCTTATCGAACTAATACTTGAACTCCGGGAGGAGGCGCGTATGAGGAGGGATTACGCAACAGCGGATAAAATAAGACTCAAACTTGCTGAGCTTGGAATAATTGTGGAGGACACAAAGGACGGGCCAAGATGGCGAGCCAAGCAGTAAGAGCTATGGGGGCGAAGTTCTCTGTTGAACGTGAGTGGGACCAACAGCCTTCAACCGCTTATAAAGATATAACACGCTTTAATAGTACTTATTGTACGTATGCAGTAATCCTGTGCACCACATGTGTATTGGATGTATTATGGGGCTATGTTGGAAATCTTTGGAACATTGATTTAGATGTGAAATACGCTTATTTTATACTTCGAATAATGATTTTTGAGGCTACATGAAAAATGAAGAGCTTGTGATGCTTCCGGGGCCGGTTAATGTGGACCACAGAGTCCTGCTCTCGATGGCTACAGCTATGTTCAACCATCGAGGGCCAAAATTCAACAAGTTATTCGTGGATGTTAAGGAGAAATTAAGGAGGGTTCTGAACACAGCTGGTGAGGTGTACTTTATAACTGGTTCTGGTACGGCTGGAAACGAGTTCGCGGTCTCCAATCTTGTTACGCCAGGTGATAAGGTCGTGGTGTGCACCAACGGATACTTCGCGGATAGACTGCGTGACACGTTTAAGGTGTATGGGGCGAATGTGGTGGAGGTTAAATCGGAATGGGGTAGGGGTGTGGACTTAGAGGCCTTGAAGAGTAGTGTGGATGGGGCTGCAATCGTGGCTGTTGTGTTTAATGAGACAAGCACTGGTGTTCTCAACCAAGTTAAGGATGTTGCTCGAATCGCGCGGAAGGCGGGTTCCCTCTGTTTTGTGGATAACGTTTCTGGGATAGGTAACGAGTATGAGATGGATCCGTGGGGTGTAGATGTTACCGTGACCGCGACGCAGAAGGGGTTGGCTACGCCTCCTGGGGCCGCGTTCGTGGCTATGTCTGATAGGGCTAGGGAGAAGGCGGCTAAGACGCCTAAGCGTTCATTCTACTTTAATATTGAGTTATTTGATAAGGCAGCCGAAGACCACTCGACACCCGCGACGCCTGCGATAAGTGTGATACACGCATTGAACACTTCGCTAGACCAGATCCTTGAAGAGGGGGTTGAGAGATTCGTCGCAAGGCATAGTGTCAACGCGGAGGCATTTCGTAGGGGTGTCACGGCGATGGGCTTGGACCTCTTCCCGGAGAGGGGGCTAGCATCAAACACGGTCTCAGCCATCAAGATTGAGGGTAAAGCAAGACTTGTGGCGAACACAATGCGTGATAGGTTTGAGGTAATCGTGAGCGCTGGGCTCGGAAAGTATAGGGATGATTTGCTCAGGGTTGGCCACATGGGTCGCGTGGATATGAAGGATATTGTAACAACGCTTTCGGCGCTTGAGTTAAGCCTTAAAGAGATTGGTGTAGGTAAAGCCCGCCTCGGCGAAGGTGTGAGCGCCGCACTCGAATACTACTCCATGAGCACTGTTTAAGGTGTATTATCATGAAGATAGTTGTTTGCGACACAATCGATGCTGAAGCCATTAAAGCTCTAAGCCAAAATCACTACGTAGTTGATAAGTCGAAAGCCAGCAGACAAGAGCTACTGGATGCTATAGTGGACGCCGATTGTGTCATAGTGCGTAGCAGAACCAGGGTGGACCGGGAGTTTCTTGAAAGAGCCTCGAAGCTTAAGATCGTCGCTAGGGCTGGTGTTGGCTTAGACAACGTGGATGTCTCCGAGGCCAATAGGAGGGGGATTAGGCTGCTCAACACCCCCGAAGCACCAACCAACGCTGCAGCCGAGCTGACAATTGGGCTACTCATAGCCCTTTTCAGGGGTATCACAAGGGGTGACAGAGGTATCCGTAAGGGGGAGTGGCTTAAAAACGAGTTACTTGGGGAGGAGCTCGCCGGTAAGACGCTTGGAATCATCGGTTACGGTAGAATCGGTCGCCAAGTGGCCAAACTGGCTTCATGCCTAGGTATGCGTGTGTTGGCTTGGGATATACTGGGTGAATCCATAAGCTACGCTCCAGCCTCCTACGTTAAACTTGAGGAATTACTCAGCCAAGCTGACGCAGTGACCCTACACGTACCACTCACGCCAGAAACCAGAGGGTTCTTCAACGCTGAGATGTTCTCCAAACTAAAACAGGGCGCCTACCTAGTCAACGCGTCTAGGGGTGAAGTAGTGGATGAGGATGCCCTCTACATGGCGCTCAAAGATGGTAGGATTAGGGGAGCAGCGCTCGACGTTTACTCCCACGAGCCATACTCGGGGCCGCTCACCCAGCTTGAAAACGTAGTCTTAACACCCCACATAGGGGCAAACACCAGGGAGGCTCAGAGGAAGGCCGCACTTCAACTCGTTGAGCTCATTACCCGTGAATCAGGCGGGTAAACCGTATTGTGCCCAACCCTAAACGTAGATGTTGGGGGTAAAAAGGTTGAACTCGGGTTTAGCCTACTACGAGTCGATTGTTTAAAGCCGCACGAAGAAATAGTTTACTCAAACTATAAGGAGCTATACGACAGTATAAGTAGAAGCCAAGTTTTCCTCAACCCAATCATAGTGGATAGTTCAAGCTGGATTGTGCTCGACGGTATGCACAGACTCGCGGTTGCCAAGTCGCTGGGTTTAAGATATGTGCCAGCCATGACCATAGATTACTTCTCCGATGGTATCAGGGTTGACGTGTGGACCAAGGCTTACAGGGGGGACGCGGGCAGGGCGTTAAGGCTTCTGGTTGACATGGGTCTCAGGGAGACGGATAGAGGAGACTGCCTAATGGTCAGCCAGAACGTGACCGTGGGTTTTGAGATTCCAGGTCAAAGTATAGTGTTGAAATATGAGCTACTACGCGGCGTCCTAAGACGGCTACGAGACATGTTCGGTGAGCCCACCACCACAACAAGGGAAACTGTACCAAACAGTGACGAATTCTACATAGTGCCGCCGAAGCTCTCTAAGGAGGACGTTGTCGAGGCGGGCATGAAACACACGCTTTTCCCACCAAAGACAACCAAGCACATCTTAAAAGCGAGGATAGTCGAAGCACCTGTACCGATCACGCTACTCAAGCAGAGAGCTACGCGTGAAACGGTAGAAAAAGAATTCCTACAGTCTACGAGTATTAGAAACGTGAAGACGCTCAACGGAAAGACCGTGTACAAGGATAGATACTATGATGATGACAAAATCATCATCCTAGGCTGACATGAAGGCTCTAATAGTTTTCCTCGATGAACTCAAGCCAAGACGAGTAGGCGTATAGAGCGTCATCGGGATTCTTTGTGACAAGCCTATCTCCCTCGTCAACCTGCACCCTATCGAAAACAACTTTTTCACCCACCAGTCTACCGTGGAAAATAACCCTAGCCGGCTCCCCACGTGAGTGTGACTCGGCCTCTGGGAAATCAGCCGTGAAAACCAAGTCAACACTATCGTGAACGCGGGAAACCTGATACAACGAATTGCCCGCAACGTATCTAAGCAATTTATTGTAGCTAACCTCTAATCTATCCACATCATTATAAACCCAGGAAGAAACTTAAAGAGGTTACTGGGGACGCACAGTGGACCACCAGTCAAACAGTTGTGGGATTCACACAAGCAGCACAGGATGATCCAAAAGAAAAAGTTCTCCTCGAGCGTTTAACTGATACTTCTGTGAGCTCGGCAACGCAACCACATCGTTGCATCCTAAATGATTTAGCTACCAATAAGCTTCTAAGCTTAGCTCCTCCTTTCTAACACGATCTCAATTCGTTTGTTACCCACACCCTTATTTTCGTATTTCGCGAAAACTATTTTCCCGACTTCAGCCGTGTTCGCCACATGTGTTCCGCCGTCCAGTTGGGCGTCGAACCCATCTATCTCTATTATCCTAAGCGTCTCACCCGCGGGAATATGTGCATCGTCACCCAGCCTATACAAGCTTGGGTTAGCCAAAGCTTCATCCCGCTGTATAAAGCGGACTGAAACACCTCTACGCTCGGCTACAATCCTATTGGATTCGTCCTCTAAAACCTTAAGCTTTGACTTATCGAAGCCCTTAATATCAAGGTCTATGCGCGCCCTATCAGCGTAGATCTGGCTACCACTTATCTTGGCACCGAAGAGTTTGAACGCCACGCCGGAAACTATGTGGAGGGCTGTATGGTGACGCATGTGTGCATAGCGCAAGCCCCAATCAATTATACCCTTCACCCTTTCACCTACATTCAACAGGCCTCCCTGCACCTCATGGTAGACATCCCCAGACTCTGTTTTCCCCACGCCTACTACGCTGAGTGTGGGGCCATTTTCCACAGCAAGCAATCCCCTATCGGGTGGCTGACCTCCACCTCCCGGATAAAACGCGGTTCTGCTAAGAAAAACCCGCCCGGCGTCCACCGTAACCACATCAGCCGTGAACTCTCGTAGATAGGAGTCAGTTAAATAAAGCTTTTCAGTCAACCCCATCCACATGAGTAAGCAGCAAAACAATAATAAAAACTTTCTATTTTTAGCGGCTCATTCAGATAAGTTGCCAACACGACTTAATTACCAAGGCTAAAAAGACTTGACACCGCTGCGTTAACGGCCATGGGTAAATGACCGGCGGGGGTAACGTTCAAGCGTGGAATCTAGTCGCCTAAAACTTTCCAACAGCATTAACGTTCACGGCCACTATGCAATGAACTATGAGTTAGTAGTTGAGTAATGGGTCTGAGCTGCGGTAGACTATTACTTCACCACCCCATATTGTTGGTGGTTCGCTTTCCCTTCACCACTAGAAGGTTTCCTGCGTGCGGGTGGGGAGCATACTACAGCCGGTCACCGTTGCGAGAAACACATGTGACACCACTACGAACAACAGGTGACAATGAGTATACAGAGATAATGTAATCAAAGCAACAAATCCAAACCAGGTTGTGGGATGCGGTCGCCGGGATTTGAACCCGGGTCGTTGGCGCGGGGGGCCAACGTCCTAGACCAGACTAGACGACGACCGCGCATATGATAACGAGGGGACTAGACCGCTAAGCCCACGAGGCGTACACTGGCGTGGGCAGCCATGTCCCCTGCGTATCATGTGTAGAGAGGATGATGGAAAGAAATATGCTTTTCGACAAACACTCGACGATTATACATCGCCTACAGGCGACTATTGTTAACCATTACCCAGTAGGGGTCCATTACCGCTAATTAACCTGTCTGTCTATCAAGATATCTCCGCTTGCAGGGTAGCTAGGTAAGATTCTCTCAGGCGTAAGCTCGGCCGCCACTTATCAGCGTACCGAATATGGTATACGGGGGAATATTTGTGTGGAGTCGTGGGCGTTTGGTTTATGTTTGGGGTTCTAGGTGGGTAGATGTATGTGTAGCGTGGGCTTGGCGCGTATTATGGGTTTTGAGAAGAGTGGGTTTCCAGCGGGTCATCCGATGCGGCCTGAACGGGTATACTTAGCGCTGAAGGTTCTTGAGGCCTCTGGGGTTATGCGTGGTTTAAGGGTGGTGGAGTTCGACAGGGATGACGGCGACGACTGCGTTGGGCTACTCAGACTTTTCCACGAGGAGTCCTACATTCGATTTGTCAAGAAGATGTCTGATATCGGGGAGGGTCTACTCGATTATGGGGATACACCAGCCTTTCCGCAGTGCTATGAGGCGTATTCACATGTGGTGAAGGCTTCTGCTGAGATGTGCAGGGTTTTGCTACACACAGAGCACGCCGTCAACCTCTACGGTGGATTACACCACGCCCAGCCCAATAGGGCGAGTGGTTTCTGTGTGTTTAATGATGTGGCCGTGGCTATACGGATACTTCGAGGTATGGGTTTAACCAGAATCGCGTACATAGATATCGACGCCCATCATGGGGACGGTGTCATGTACCCCTTCTACTCTGACCCCAATCTTTTGATACTCGACTTTCATGAGGATGGTAGATACCTTTTCCCTGGTACTGGCTCCGTAGAGGAGTTGGGCGAGGGTGAAGGTTTGGGTAAAAAGGTGAACATCGTGTTGCCACCTTACGCGAGTGATGCGGACTATCTCTACGCGTTCTCTAAAATTGTGCCAAGCCTGATTCGAAGCTTTAAACCCGAGGTAATTCTACTCCAAGCAGGGGTGGACGCCCATTCTGGAGACCCGCTTACCCACCTAGAACTCTCCGACTCAGGTTACCTTCAACTTGTTTCTTCAATCCATTCATTGTCCCATGATGTTTGCGGGGGCAGGCTGATTGCTTTCGGAGGCGGGGGCTACGGGTTGAGCAGTGTGGCAAGATGCTGGGCCGCCCTAGTAGCTGAGTTGACGGCTATAGCACCAGCTGGGTCGCTTGCCTCTGTCACTAGGAGAGTGTTTGAGGATAGCGGGTACACTTATGATGAGGTGGGCGTCTCCTCAAGCCAAGGGGAGGTGTTGAGTCACACTCGAAAAAGCATTGAGGCTCTTATCGCCGGGCTCTCACGCTGCGGATGGGAGCTCAACGCCTAGTGGCCTTGGCTATGAGTGCTGGTATCTCTGAAGGCGTCTTTGCGACGGCTACACCTGCCTCATTGAAAGCCTTCGTCTTGGCCTCAACCGTTCCCTCGGTTCCGCTCACTATGGCGCCCGCATGCCCCATCCTCTTTCCAGGTGGAGCGGTTCTGCCGGCAATGTAGGCAACCACGGGCTTCGACAAATGCTCTGATATATATGCGGCGGCCTTCTCTTCAGCATCCCCACCTATTTCGCCTATGAGCACCACCGCGTGGGTGTCAACATCTTTCTCGAACATTTCCAAGACATCTTTGAATCCGGTGCCCACAATCGGGTCGCCCCCTATACCCACGACGCTGCTTTGACCGAGGCCAGACCTTGTGAGTTGGAGGGATACCTCATAGGTTAGTGTACCGCTTCTACTCACAACACCAACCGAGCCACGTTTGAAAACACTCGCGGGCATTATGCCCACCTTAGCCTTGCCGGGGCTTATCACACCCGGACAGTTTGGACCTATGAGTCTAACACCCCTACGCGCCGCGTAGTTCACAGCCCTCCACGTGTCGGAGGGTGGCACGTGCTCGGTTATTATGACTGTGAGGCGTATTCCGGCGTCGATGGATTCGAGGACAGCGTCGAGCGCGTTGGGGGCGGGCACAAATATTATGGAGGTGTTGGCGCCGGCTTCTTTCACAGCTTGTCTAACGGTGTCGTATACCGTCACACCGTCCAACACCTTTAATCCCCCTTTACCTGGGCTTACCCCGGCGACCACCTTTGTTCCGTACGCCGCCATTTGGGCTGCGTGGAAACCTCCTTCCCTTCCAGTTATGCCTTGGACCACGAGTCTGGTGGATTCGTCTACAAGTATTGGCATACATCCACACCCCACTATAGTTTTGAGGCCGCCTCCACCGCTTTCTTAGCGGCCTCATCCATGTCGGAGTACACGTTTATACCGCTCCCAGCAAGTATTCTTCGCCCCTCCTCCTCATTCGTACCGGCCAACCTGATCACGAAGGGTTTGGACATCCCAAGGCTGTTCCTTGCCTTAACGATGGCTCTAGCAACATCGTCACACCTAGTTATACCCGCAAGAATATTCACGAAGACAAGTCTAACCTTGGGGTTCTCGTTTAGTATGCTCAAAGCCTCCATAAACTCTTCCTCCGAGGAGCCGCCGCCAGCGTCCAGAAAGTTGGCTGGCTCGCCCCCATAGTACTTAATCAGGTCTAGGGTGGCCATGGTGAGACCCGCACCGTTCCCGATTATACCTATACTCCCATCCAACTCCACGTACTGCACACCCAGCTGACGCGCCTTCCTCTCAAGCACCGAATACTCTGCGAGCCTCTCATCAGAATTGTTCACGAACTCCTTGTGGCGGAAGAGCGCGTCATCTACAATGTTGAGTCTCGCATCGGCCGCAACTATTTCACCCTGCGAGGTGAGGGCTAGGGGATTCGACTCCACGAGTTCAGCGTCAAACCCGTCGAAGAGGGAGTACATCTTGGAGGCTATGTCGGCGAAGCTCTGCAGAACACGCCCCGTGAGGCCTATGGACGAAGCGAGGAGTCTACCCATGAATGGTTTAAAGCCTATCTCGGGGTCGACGTGCATCCTCTTTATCGCATCAGGATTGGTCCTAGCTATCTCCTCAATGTTCACTCCTCCTTGAGAGCTTGCGATGACCACGGGAGCCCTCTCACTCCTATCCCAAGTGACCCCGAGGTAGAGTTCGCGGGATATGTCTAGTTTGGGCTCGATGAGGACGGCTCCCACCCTTTCACCCTTAATCTCCGAGCCGAGAAGCGTCTTCGCAGCGCTCTCAACCTCTTCAACGCTTGATGCGAACTTTATGCCACCCGCCTTACCCCTACCCCCCACGAGCACCTGGGCTTTAACAACCACACTCCGCTGTCCTAGCCTTGCGTAAGCCCTCTTGGCCTCCTCCACGCTTGTTACAACCTCGCCTAGGGGTGTGGGTATACCTGTGTCCCTGAAAATCCCCTTGGCTTCGTGTTCATATAGCTTCATTTGTGGGTCACTCGAGAAGCTCCTCTGGTCGGGGTATCTCCTTGGGTAGACCCTTCCTCTCCCTGATCTTCTGAACAGTGGCCAAGAGAAGTGACTGTGGAACAGGAGCCCACCTTGAGAATTCGAGACCCCAGAAAGCCTTCCCAGCAGTGGCGCTCCTAAGCTCCGTGGATAGGTTGAATGTCTCACTCACAGGCATCTCCACGAGCATACGCATCTGGCCACCGACCTGGTTTATCTCGAGAACCCTACCCCGCTTCTGAGCCGCGATCCTGTTTATGGCGCTCACATACTCCGCCGGTATCCTTATGTCGAGCTTGAGTGTGGGCTCAAGCAGTGTTGGCTGCGCCATCAAGAAGGCCGCGTGTATGGCGTTCTTGGTGGCGGGCATCACCTGCGCTGGACCCCTGTGCGCTGGGTCCTCGTGAATCATGGCGTCCACCAATAGCACCTTTAAGCCACGTATCGGCTCCTGGGCAAGCGGCCCAGCCTCCGTGGCCCACTTGAATCCCTGTATTAGTGTATCCTGAATTTCCTGGAGGTGCTGGATACCCTTCGTGGCATCTATGAACACGTTGAGCCGCTCATCCACACTCCAAATGTTCCTCGCCTGGTCAGTGTCCCAGCCTGCCTTTTCACGTAGTATCTTCGCCCTCTCCCGGAAGTCCTGCTCGTCGTAGACTTCACCCGACTGTAGGAGTGCTACCGTGGCTTCGTTGAGGGGTTCAACAACAACCCTAAACCTGTTGTGCTTGTTGGGTGATTTACCCTCGACGGGTCCAGCCACACCCTGGATGGTCTCGCGGTAAACCACTATGGGTGGTGTCGTAACCACTTCGAACCCCTTCTCCTGCAACTCGTAGAGCACTATCTCGAGGTGGAGCTGACCCATACCCGAGATAAGGTACTCACCCGTCTCCTCATCTATTTTGAGCTTAAGATTCGGGTCCTCAATACTCATCTTCCTTAGCGCATCCACGAAGCGTGGAAGATCCCTACTATTCTTTGGTTCAACCGCGATTGTGACTACCGGCTCAGACACATACTTCAACCTCTCGAAGCCCACCTGTTCGGCTTTAATACTCGGGTCAACTATGGTTTCGCCAGCCCTAGCCTGGTCGAGGCCTAACACAGCCACTATGTTGCCGGCGGGAATATGCTCGGCTACCTCCCTGCTCTGACCCATGAACAAGCCAACCTGGAGTATCCTAGCTGTCTGGTTGGCTGAGACCAAGAAAACCTCCTGACCCGTTCGTACACTACCACTGAATATTCGGCCTGTGGCCACGAGCCCCGCGTGTGGGTCCACCACAACGTTGTTAACCGCCATAATGAGGGGGCCGTTGGGGTCGCAATCCATCATGGGTTTAAGCAAAGGTGAGTCAGGCGCACCCTTCCAGAGTTTGGGTATCCTGTACTTCTGCGCTTCGAGGGGGTTGGGGACGTGCTCAACAACCATGTCCAGTATCGCTTCATGGAGGGGGAAGTTCTCGACGAGTTTGGAGATGTCGTTGTTGTTATAGGCATTGACAATATCCGCGAACTTGAGCCCCTTAGCGGTGGCTATGGGTATTGTGAAACCCCACTTATCCTTAGCCGCCCCGAAGGCGATCTGACCACGCGCCAGGTTAACCTTCCACTTCTCCCTGAACTCTTCCTCCGCGTAATTCTCAATAAGGGAGTTAAAATCCCTTGCGATGCTCACCAGCTTCTCCTGGATTTCTTGGGGTGAGAGCCTGAGCTCCTTTATCAGCCTGTCTATCTTATTCACATAGAGAAGCGGTCTCACACGTTCCTCCAAGGCCTGCTTGGTCACGGTCTCCGTCTGGGTCATAACACCCTCAACACTATCCACCACGACCACTGCGCCATCCATCACCCTAAGCGAGCGGGTCACCTTCCCAGTGAAGTCCACGTGACCCGGAGTGTCAATCATGTTCACAACATACTGCTCACCCTTATACTCATGTAGGAGGCTGACGTTAGCGGCCTTAACAGTCATCTGCCTCTTCTGCTCAATCTCTAGGTAATCCATGGCCAACGCCGTACCAGCCACCTTGGGGGATATTATCCCAGCTGCAAGGAGCAGGTTGTCGGAGAGTGTAGTCTTACCGTGGTCAACGTGGGCTATGACACCCATGTTCCTAATGTTGGATGTTCGACTCATCAACCTCAATATTTCATCTGTTTGTTTGTACTTCGGCATCCAAACAATCGCCTTATCCCTTCTCACAACGCATCGTGCTTAAGTCTTACGCAAACAGCGTGAACCAAACAGGTAAGAATACCCCAAAACCAAGCCTCCACACTAATCTAGAAATTCACACCGGATACACCGCGAACACCCAAAGTTAAATTTTGATGTATGAGTCAAAGTGGAGGTGGTTCAGAGGAAGGTTAGCGCGGAGTGGGTCAATGCGTAGTGGTATGACAAAGCTGCGAGCGCGGCTAAACTCAGCGCAACCGTTAACCAGTCGGCTAAGCCGAACTTTAAATCCCTTATTCTAGTGGGTCTAGCTGTGGCTCCGAAGCACTTTGACTCCATGGCTTCGGCGACCTGTTCTGCTCTTATAATGGTGTTGACGAGGAGGGGGATCAGGATGGGAACATATTTTTTAATCCTCGCCACAAACCCTCCTTTATCTAGCTCCAGCCCCCTCGACTTCTGACTGTCCTCTATTGACTTGAGCTCACCGGCCACGGTTGGGAGAAACCGTAGAGACATGGTGAACGCCAGCACGAACGTGTATGGGAGACCCAGTTTGAGTAGGGCTGAGCCCAGGTCTTCGGGTGATGTTGTGAGGGAGATAACCGAGAATAACTCCACGAAGAGCACCAGTCTTTCAACAACCAGGGCGGAGACAACGAGGCTGCGCGTCGCCCAGAGATTCACTGCGAAGAGAATGGCTGAGAGTATAGCGTAGGAGCGAATAGAAGAGTATACCTGTCTGCCCAAGCCACTTGCGTATATCACGAGGAGGAGTATTCCGATTAGTATTAAGTAGACCGCCACACCGCTTATGAGTAAACCCAGGCTGATCGCGGCTGAGATGGCCATCACACCCTTCGATCTGGGGTCAAGCCTGTGTAGAAGGGTGTTACCCTTAGTGTATATGAACGCGTTGAGGTAACTCATCCGCAGACCCTCCTAGCTATATGCTCGGCGAGCGCGCCTGGCTCATACACACCATTGAACTCCACTATTCTCATTAGCTCCTTAAGAAACATGGCCTCGGTGGGCACGAGGCTTGCGTCGTGCATAAATGAGTCGTCCAGGCCAAACTCGGAGACGCCTAAATCCGCTCTAACCATCCCCCCGCTTAGAACAACAACCCTCTCAAAGTAGTTTAGCGCGAAGTCGATGTCATGTGTCACACTCACAACACACTTACCACTCCTTACGAACTCGCTTACTATCCCCCCAATAATCGCTTTATTACGGTAGTCTTGGCCTACCGTTGGTTCATCGAACACTAAGATATCGGGTTCATAGGCTATCACAGAGGCTATCGTGAGCCTCTTCTTCTCACCCGAGCTGAGCATAAATGGTGAGCTATCAGCGTACCTTGAAAGACCCAGCCGCTCCAAGGCACTGGACACCCTGTACCCAACCTCATCCTCTGGGAAACCGAAGTTCTTAAGCGCGAAGGCGACCTCCTCCCTAACGCTACCAGCGAATATCTGGTGGTTGGGGTTCTGAAACACGACCCCCACCTTCCGCGCCAGCTCCGCAACACTCTTGTTCGCTGTGTCAACACCGCAAAGGAGAACCTTCCCGCTTGACGGCCGAAGCAAGCCGTTCATCAGGCGCACAAGCGTGGACTTACCAGCCCCGTTTGGGCCAACTATGGCGGTCGAGGACTTGGGGGTGAACTTCAAAGACACACTCCTCAAGGCATCCCTGTCGGAGCCAGGGTAGCGGTAACTCACTGCTTCAAGCTCCAACACATTTGATCTCCTTTCTTTGAACAGCGGATAACAGCTCCTCGATCGAGGTTATACCATCCACCTTTAACCCCTTCCTTCGAAGACCCTCCCTAAGTGGGTAGAACTCGGGTCTCTCAACCCCTATCTCGACGGGTATCTGGGAGGTGAAGGCAGCATGTGGATCGGCGTCTAAAACGATTTTACCACCATCCATCAGCAACACCCTGCTACAGTACTTGGAAACCATACTCAACCTGTGTTCAGCCACAACTATGGTTGTACCACTCCTGTTGAGTTCGCCAAGCAGGTCTATAAGCGACTTGGCTGATAGGGGGTCGAGGTTGGCTGTGGGCTCATCCAATACGAGTATACTGGGTCTCAAAGCTAGGATTGAGGCTATGGCCACCTTCTGCTGCTCCCCCCCACTGAGCTTAAACACTTGGGCGTGGCGTAGCTTCTCCGCGCCCACCTTCTTCAGAGCCCAGTCGACTCTCTCCAACACGTCTCGTTTGGGTAACCCCAGGTTACCTGGTCCGAAGGCCACGTCGTCCTCAACCTCTAACGCTATGAGCTGCGATTCTGGGTCGGGGAAAACCAGACCCACCATCTGGGCTAATTGGTGCACGCTGCTCGACTTCGTGTCAACCCCCTTCACACGCACTGAGCCACTGAACTCCCCCTCATGGAAATGCGGGATCAACCCATTCATACACCTAAGAAGGGTGGATTTACCGCACCCACTCGGCCCGGTGATAAGCACAAATTCGCCGCTATTAACACTTAGGTTAACCCCCTTAAGAGAGGGTTCAGTGTTCCCAAGATACGTGAACCAGACATTCTCAAATCTAACGAGCTCATCCATCAACTCTTCAACCACAAACTTCTTTTAAGATTTTACCAAAAGAATATGGATGACCTACTACGCTAATATGCAGGAGTCCCACCTTAACCGGAGTGTATGTTCGGCTGAAAAGAAACCAAGTGCGCCACTCACACTTTATGGCGCGGAGTCATGTCTCAAGTTCTCAGATTCCGAACGTCGCTCTAAACTGGGAATAAGCTTTTTAGGCTTCGTCTGTTTCGGGTTTTGAGTTTACCACAACAGACCTTCTAATCCGCTCGACCTCTGCTTTAAGAGCCGACTCCTGGCTCTGGTAGGCCATTACCCTCTCTTGGAGCTCTTCCTTGTACTTATCGAGGCCGCTTAGCACCTCCTGTATCGTTGTCTTGTAGAGGACGGGACCCGTGGATTTATAGATCTCCGTTTCGGGTGGAAGCCCCTGCACCTCGGCTTTTATTCTCTCCGCTTCTTTTATCTCTAATTCAAGCCTTTGTCGCTCAGCTATAAGAGCCTTCAATTGCTCTTGTATTCTGGCTATTTGCGCGGATTTATCTTGTGCACTCAAGTAACCTCACCCAGAAGGGTTGCGGCCACGTGGAGCCATGAGCCCACGCTGTTTAAGGCAGCCCTCACATCAGATATTCTAGTGGCATGTATATAAGCACATACTGTGGTACCCGAGAGGGTTAGTCTAACATTCGTAGCCCCCCGCGGCCAAGTCTCCACCTCTGGGAGCACAGCCAAATAGACGCCTTCAGCTTGGGCGGGTGAATCCATTTGAACGCAGAGCTCAGCGTCCACTTCAGTTAACCCTAAAGTAGAAGTTGACACACTGCACACCTCTGAGGGTGAGGGTCACAACCTCTCTGCCGTCCTTTTCGAACACGTCGATGTTGGTCATGAGTTTCCCCTGTGCTGGTGGGAGGCTCGTCAGGAATTCTTTTAGCCTAAGCGCCATCTCGGATCTTGGGGTCTTAGGTGTACCCACAACTCTTGCGACGCCAGCCTTATCCACGAGCTGCTTCAGTCCGCGGGAAACACTGAAGCCGCTGAAGGCCAGTGTCTGGGTGGGTTGCCCCCCGACATATAGGGTTAGGCCGGCCGGGTTGCCGAACCTCTCGAAGACCACGGCTATCATCGAGTCGGCTCCACACTCGCTTAGGAGTGTGCGGAGGCTTTTTTTACCTCTTATTATCTTGCGTGCGGGTGTTATCAGTGCTAGCGCGTTGACGAGTGTCCTCGACCTTGGTGAGGGTGAACGTGATGTGGTGATATACACTGCGGGGGGATTCAAACACACCACTCTAGGCTTTGGCGGCGTGCGCGGGTCCGGCGTATGTGTAGGCGCATGAGGGGCACATCCAAACACCCACGGAGAGCCTCTTCATCAGCACGAGTTTACCGCACCTCGGGCAGGCCACCTTTTCATGCCTCTTCCTGAGGATTTTTAGCGCTCTCCTCCTCACCGTCATACCATACCTTGCGCCGTAGCTACCCGTTTCACCAACAACTTTTGTTTTACCCATACAAATCACCCAAGCTTAGCCAGCAGAGACCTTATCTCCTTACCCTTCTCGTATGCCAAATCGTATATTTTAAGCACATCGGACTCCTCAAGCGTCCCGGAGCCACTCTTCTGAATCGATGAGACAACACCCGACTCAAGCGTGGTCATAGTCACCTTCACGTCGGCCACATTCTCTTCTGAAAGCGAAGGGTCAACCACTAGGTAATCGCCTATCTTGGCCACCGTGACGGGGACAGGTCTCTCAACCATTGGTATACCTCTAGTCGACTCGAGGAGGACAACATCCTCCCCTTCAACCTTCACCTCAGGTATCTTAGCGGTGAGCAGAGCGGCTAGAGCCGCGATACCCGAAGCGTCAACTATGTTACCATCGTGATCCATAGCGTAGATGTCAACGTAGATAACCCACACCTTTTTACCCGGCAACACGCAGAGCTCAGAGGTCTTAATCGACTTGGACTCCCTCAAGCCGCGGTCAACAATCCTAGACATCTCAACCGCGTTCTCATCCGGTGGACCCGGCTCAAAGCTGGGTGAAGCGTGTGGTAATAGCTCCAAACTAACCGTTAGAACACCCTCGTTAGGCGTATCGGGGAAGGGTTCGCCGAGCTCAGCCTTCACACCCGCGACAGCCACGGTGTTACCTATCTTAACCATGGCCGAGCCGTTAGCCTTCTCGTAGATGGATGTCTGAATCTCCACCTTCCTGTACTCATCGAATTTTCTTCCATCCTCCCTCACACCAGTCGAGAGTAAGGCTAGAAGCTCCTTTTGCTGAATGGGTACAAACTCCTCCACGGTTGAAAGGTCCGCCAACAGTCACACCTCCACCTGCGCACCGCTGAACCTAGCCCTCAGCACCTGTTTCTGCAGTGAATAAAGCTCTTTGATTCCCTTCTTCACTAGATTCACACCTTCCTCTAACTCTTGCCTCGTGAGTCTACCGTTTAGCTGTAGGAGGGTTATCTTGTTAAGGCTGGGCATCATGGCTATAGGCATATCCGCTTCACCGTGCTCATCCTCCGCCTCGTTGAGGTCGAGCACCACCTTGCCACCGACTTTGCCAACCGCCACCGCGGTCACCAGGTCCCTCATGGGGATGCCAGCCTCGGCGAGCGCAATCGAAGCCGCTGTTATACCCGCGCTACGGGTTCCAGCGTCAGCCTGCAGAACCTCTATAAAAACATCTATCACAGTCTTAGGATACTCTTCAAGGAAGAGCGCCGGCTCAAGCGCCTCCCGTATCACCTTACTAAGCTCCACCTCACGCCTAGAGGGTGCGGGTGACTTCCTCTCATCGGTTGAAAAGGGCGCCATATGGTAACGCGTCCGAAGAATAGCCCTCCCAGGCAGAGCTATGTGTTTTGGGTGAGCCTCCCGCGGACCCTGAACCGCCACCAAGATCTTCGTTTTACCCTGTTCGATATAAGCCGAGCCAGAGCAGTTCTTAAGCACACCCACCTGCATCTTAACGGGTCTTAGCTCATCGATCCTCCGACCGTCAAGCCTAACACCATCTTGGGTTATCAGAACTAGACTCTCACTCAAACGCAAACGCCTCGCTAAACGCCTCCACCATTACCTTCTTCTCCACTCATACTAGGTTGTGCGCTGGGACTCTTAAGTGTTTTCAGCATCTCCTCAACCCTAGAAGTCAGACCCTGGGTGTGCGCTTCGGCCTCAATCATCTTAACAATACGCACAGCCCTATTAATAGTGGTGCTATCATTCGCCCTAACCCACACATACCCATTCTGGGCGACGACAATATTCGCATTCAGCTCCTTATTCAGAAGCTTAATCATGGAGCCATTCCTGCCTATAACGCGTGGCACCCGTGTTGGCTCTATGGCCACAACCACACCCTGCTTGATGGGGCCGAACTCCCTGCTCGCCGTAGCATCCAGAACGGGCGCCCGGAACCTATCGAACTCCGCTATCTCAGCGTACACGTAGTCTCCAACCTTGAGGTACTTACGTATATCATCCAGGACTGGGTTTATCCTGACCGGGAACCTCCCAGCTGGTAGTGTGGCTTCATATGGTGAGCGTATATCCACAGACCAGCTACCCATGGATATATCCACAACCATCCCGATAACCCTGTCACCCTTGCGTGGCATGTATGGACCCCGTAGAGCCCTAACGCTGAGCACTCCGTTTTGAACCTCGAACGACCCCAGAACGGTCGCGTAGTAGCCATCCTCACCAACCTTGACAACGTTGGCTCCAACCCTGAATCTACCCCGAGCGAGCAGGTCACCCGGCGTCACAATATCCCTGTGCTTAAAGTACAATGTCAATTCACTCACCTAGTCGTCGACTCCTTAATACTCGCTTGACCATGTGTGAAGTTATTAATCTTGCTTATAACATCCAGCTTCATACCCCCAGGAACCTCCAAAACCACGGTGAAGGAGCCATCCTCCTCCCATCTGGTTGACTTGGCGTTACCCAGCTGAGATATCTGGTTATAGTATTTCCTAAACGCCGCGGGGACGCGCACCTCGAGCTCCGCGATGGATGTTTTAAGCGGTAGAACGGTTCTGAGAGCCTTTATGGCTTCCAGCGCCTGCTCTTCGACTGGTTTAAGCGGGTTCACAGCGAATCTAACCTGGCTTAAAGCCAGCTCTATCCTAGTGGGGGGGTGTGGGAGGTTGGTTTTAGGGTCAACACAGTTTCTGGCGATATAGTTGACGATCTGTTTGCGGGTGTTCTCCACCATTTGCTGCCTCTGCTGCGCTGTGAGTTGGAGCTCACCCTTCAAAACTATTTGTTGGGCGACGCTGATTGGGTCGGTTGTACCGAAGACCTCCTTGAGAGTGGATTCGGGGGCCCGCAGACCCTTGTTGGCGTCCTTGTATATTTCCTCACTCACCAAGACGTCCTCGATCTTCTTGGATTTACCGTTCTTAAACTCCCATGCCTCCTCGGGTTTAACGAGGACCTCGAACCTATGGCCACCCGCCTCCAACCTCGCTATAACATACTTGGCGCTCAACTTGAACCAGACCCCTCCAGCTTCTCTATAATGGCGGAAACCTCCGCCTGTGTGAGTTTAACGAACAGCCCCGTGCTCCTCCTCGCCACCCCAGCTTCAATCTTCTCGGGGTCGAAGGCAACACTGGTCTGAAGCGCTTCCTGCTTGGCTTTACGTAGGGCCTGAAGCGCTGTGAGCAACGCCTGCTCAAGGCTCATACTAGACGTGTACCTATCCTTAAAGAAGTCGGTTATCGCCTGATCATACATGCCTATGGTCACCGCCTTATAGCTCGTGTACGCCCCACTCACATCGGTCATAAAGAGTTTGGGCACACCCCTACTTATACCCGCCGTGATAAACGCCACCCCGAAGGGGCGTGTGCCCCCGTGCTGGGTGTAGGCCTGCATCACGTCGCCCATCCTCTTGGTCAAGGCCTCCACATCTATATCCTCATCATACATGATTCGATGAGTCTGAGCGTAAACGCGGGCATCATCTATGAGGACACGCGCATCGGAGGACAGCCCAGCGTACCCCACCCCTATATGCCTATCCACTAAGAGAACCTTCTCGGGCGCCGAGACGTCCACAAGCGGTGAAGGCTTAATCCTCTCGGCAACAATGGCCACACCCTCATCCACCTTTATACCCATAGTGGTCGAACCCTTCTTCACAGGCTCCATAGCGTACTCTAACTGGTAGATTCGACCATCGGGTGAAAACATTGTTATGGCCCTATCGTAGCCCGCAAAATACATTCCAGACATTTTGTTTATAAACAATCAAAACCAAACAGATATATAAATGAAACCTACCCATCCACCATGGATATACAAATACGTTACGAGTCTTGGGTGAGCTTTTGGTATGTTGACTCCAGAAGCTCGGGCATAACCTTCGTGGATGCTACAATCGGCATAAAGTCGGTGTCACCCCTCCATCTGGGCACAACGTGGATGTGTAGGTGTTGGGGGAGACCGGCGCCCCCAGCAGCACCGATATTCACACCCACATTAAGCCCGTCTGGTTTAAGCCTGGATTTGACTTGGCTCATCCACTTCAAGAGAGTCTTATACAACCCCAACGACTCTTCTTCACCAAGCAGGGAGAAGTCATCCACGTGGCGCACGGGAGCCACAAGTAGGTGCCCCGGATTGTAGGGGTAGAGGTTGAGTATTGCGAGCGCGTGGGGATTCCTCTCCAAAACAAGCTTCTCCCTAGAGGGATTCCCCGCCGCATCGCACAGAAAGCAACCATCGGTGGACTCACTCCAAGACTCGACGTAAACCATCCTCCACGGAGCCCAGAGGTTTTTCAAATGATACCACTAAACACCACAGGAGAGGGATACATATCTTTGCAGCGGAGACCCTTCAAGGTTAAACCGTTCTAGGCGGCTTTGAGCTCCCTTATCCTCTTTAAAACTTCCAGCATCTGGTTCAGGCGCTCAAAGCCGTCCAAGCTTGGCTCGTTCGACGAGCTTATCCTATCAACCTCTTTGTGAATCATGTTAACCATGAGCTCCTCGAGTTCTGCGAGGACGGATGGGAGTGAGAGCTTCTCAACTATTTCCTCATCTTTGGAGACTATGACAACCCTCTTCTGACAGTTCACACAGTACACTTCACCCGACTTCTCCTGTACGAGTGGTGTGGAGCACACGGGGCACGACTCCGCGAGCAGCTTTCCACCCTCCATCAAAACCTTAGCTATCTTTTTACTTGCCTGAGACACACATGAAAACGCACACAAAACTATATATCTCTATCTCCCATCAATGGTTTGGTGAATGAAAATGGCTCTGAGAATCAGTAATGACGAGAAAATTAAGCAGGCATCGGTTTTACTCCAGCAGATATCGGATGACAACACTATACCGCGAAACATACGTAGAACAGCTCAGGAGGCGCTGAAAACACTTCAAACCAAGAATCTCACGCCGGGTGTTAGGGCGGCGAACGCCATAAGCATAATAGACCAGATATCCCAAGACCCCAACATGCCCCCGCACACACGTGTACAGCTATGGCAAATAGTGAGCACCCTAGAGACCGTGAAAGATTAAGTGAGGCGAGGTTTCGGCGCCAAACCAGAATTCAGGGGAGGCGCCGTAAACCAATGATTCGGTTGCTCTACTGATTACTTGGCGCCGCCGCCTTGAGGTTGAGTAGGTTCACGCGTACCTCACCCATCCTGTTTATTATGCTAGCCGCTTCCCCTGATACATACTCCTCTATCCTACCCTCGTCGCATATCTTGGGTAGCTCTGGGTCTATGGGTAAGCTGCCCAACACCTTCAGACCGAAGCGCTCGGCGAGCTGATTCCTCCCCTCCCCATAGATGTAAACACGCTCCCCACAGTGTGGGCACACCATGTAAACCATGTTCTCAACCAACCCAAACACCGGCACATTCATCTTTTTGGCCATGTTCACAGCTTTACCCACAATAACCTGCGCGAGCTCCTGGGGTGAAGTCACAACGATGAAGCCGTCAAGGGGAAGGGATTGGAACACGGTGAGAGGCGCATCGCTCGTACCAGGCGGAAGGTCCACCAGCATATAGTCGAGCTCACCCCAATCAACATCAGTGTAGAGCTGCCTTATCACACCGTTTATTATGGGTCCACGCCAAATGGTGGCATCCGACTCGCTTGGAAGAATAAGGTTAACCGAGACAACCCTAATACCGCCCGCCGTGGTGGCTGGGAATATCTTTTTCCCGTCGGTTTCAAGTTTTGCTTTAAGTCCGAATAGCCTCGGTATACTCGGGCCAGTTACATCGGCGTCTAATATGCCAACCCTGAAGCCCCTCCTCGCCAACTCCACGGCTAGGATGGCTGTAACAGTGCTCTTACCCACACCACCCTTACCTGAACCCACCGCGACAATGTTGTGTATGAGGCCCTTGCTCAGCCTGCTTATGGGGCCGACCCCCATCACACCCTGAGGTTGACTGCCAGCTTGACTCTGCATCCTTGTGCGCCTGATCTCCTGAACCCTCTGAATCAGCGCGCCCCTCTCAGACTCGCTCATCGAGGTGAACTTGATATTCACGCTTGATGCCCCCAGCCCCGTGAGCGCCGTGTTAACATCCCTTCTAATGGTGGCTGTGAGTGGGCACTCGGGGACGGTTAGCGCTATCTCTAAGTCCACCA
Organism: bacterium; assembly: GCA_035294065.1. Lineage (GTDB taxonomy): Archaea > Thermoproteota > Thermoprotei_A > Marsarchaeales > Marsarchaeaceae > ECH-B-1. The sequence continues at coordinate 87,757 of DATGLQ010000002.1, forward strand.
CGCCACCAACGCCAACATTGATCCCTCGCACCATGTTGAGGTCAACGATGTTTTCACCGATTTCGGGGTCGCGTATCCCCTTCAATACTTCAAGTATTTTTTCCTTTGTGAGCATGCTACACTAGTATTATAACGTCAACCCATAATAAAAGGCCTAGTTCTAAAGACAATACCTCAATTTTATCTTCATAATGTACCTGATTGTTAGTATAGTATATATGTATGTGTGTAATAATTGATGTAATGGTGTTCAAGCTACCAAAAAAGAAACCGAAAGCTGAGAAGACGGCTGAGGCTGCGCCCCGCTACACCTTCACTGAGAGCATGGCGACCTTCGCCTTCCGACACTTCGGAAAAATATCTCAGTGGATCCTCAGATTTACACCGGACGCACAATCACTCTTCCTCAAGAGCGGCATGAACTATACTCCTGAGGTGTTCTATTCACTAGTAATACTCTCATCACTACTAACACTACCCATATCAGCAGTAACCATATTCCTAATAGTGCTAAACCACAGACTTTTAGTACTCTTCCCACTCATACTCCTACCCCTAATCGTCTTCGGCTTCGGCCTACTATATCCAAGGTCGGCTGCGTCGAGTAGGGCAGGGGCACTCGACAACGAGCTACCCTTCGTGGTGGGCTATGTAGCCGTGCTCGCAAGCGGGGGCATCTCACCAATAATGACGCTCAAAAGGCTTGCGAACGTGAAACTCTACCCCAAGGCGGCAATCGAGGCGAAACGCATACTCATGGATGTCGAGGTGTTCGCCCTCGACCCCATAAGCGCGCTTGAGAAGGCGGCGCGCTACAACCCGAACAAGGCGTTCGCGGACTTCTTCGGGGGGTACACAAGCGTGCTCAAGACGGGTGGGGATGCAGTGGACTACATGCAGAACAAGATACGTGACATCTTCGCCTACAGGGCACTCAAGGTGAAGACCGCTGCGGACACAATAGGCACATTCGCCGAATCATATATCTCGATAGCGGTCATACTGGGTATAGGCCTCTTCGTACTCTTCGCGGTGCAGACAATCCTCGGCTCAGCCGCGGGGGGTGGGGGAGGTGGGGGGGTGCAGAAGATAATACTCCTCACAACCGTGTTCAACCCCCTGGTGGCCGCCGCCTTCATATTCATCACCCACAGCACCCAACCCAAGGAGCCATTCAACTACTACAAGCCCTACGTATTCTTCGGCATAGGCCTCGTGACAGTGCCCATAATACTACTGGTGCCACCCATCATACACCTGAGTATCCCGTTCGTGTATAGGCTTACCGCAGCGCTCACGGTCTGCACAATACCAGGTGCAGCCGTGAGCATAGCGGACAGCCGCGCTAGGAGAAGCGTTGAGCGGCTTCTACCAAGCTTTATAAGGGATATAGCCGAGGTGAGGAAGACCGGCCTTGCACCCGAGAAATCCATAGAGGAGCTATCCAGCAGAAACTACGGTGGACTAACACCTGTAGTAAAGAGTATGGCCTCCCAGATAAGCTGGGGTGTACCTCTGAGGCAAGTGATGTCCAACATAATCGAGCAGACCAGGAGCTGGATAACCCAGACCACAATGTTCCTCCTCTCAGAGGTCATAGATGTGGGTGGGGGCACACCCGAGATGCTTGGAAACCTCGCTGACTTCGTCGAGAAGATATTCCAGATAGAGCAGGACAAAAGAAACCAGCTTCGACCATACATATTCATACCATACTTCGGCGCAATAATGATAGTAGTCACAACTGTACTCATGGTGTACTTCCTCACATCACCCATCGTGAGCGGTGGAGGATTCAACCCCTTCGCCTCAAGCCTATCAAACATATCAAGTGTGACGAACACGATGCTCGCGGGCGCGATCTTCACGAGTTGGATAATGGGCTTCGTGTCCGGTAAAATGGGTGAGGGAAGCATTGCGGCAGGCCTCAAACACGCATCACTACTTGCAGCTGTAAGCGGAATAGTCATATATGTGGCCACAATATTCTTCCACATAGCTGGCGTATAAAGAAAAGAATATATCGCCCCAGCGAATATGAAGCTCGCAATGCAGCGAACAATCGCATCCGCCCTACTACTAACACAAGCCCAGATAGTATACTACTTCACCATCATCGGTGTGGGACTAGGCTACTCCAAGCCCATCTTACTAACACTTATACTCACAGAGTGGGTGGCGACACTAAGACTACTTGACAAAATAGCTAACAAAACACTGATAAGAGGACTAGCAATATGGCTCACCTTCTCACCACTCTTCCTACTACCATCAGCTATCTCAATATGGAGACTATACCTCTACGGGGAAAACCCCACCCATCTAATCCTAACCACAGCCATCATGATACCCATCCTCCTGTATATAAGGAGGATGGGGATCAGTAGCATTATAAGCGGTCTAATGGCGGCTATACTCTTCGCGCTCGGCGCCACATCCAATATGGGTATACCACTCTACGCCTCAGCAATTCTATCCATAGCCACCGGAATATCCATAAGCCTAAACCCCATCAAGCTCCAACACTAACAGTGGGCGGTGTTTCAACCAACTGGCTCATCGTGTAGGGGTCCATACTTGATTGGTAACTAAACCACAACGCACCCCACCAAGAAATCGTATAGCTACCATCAAACTGTATCCCATTAGTGCAAGTCGGCGCCAACACAGGATCAATCTCCAGAACACTAGTTGAGGAAGCAGTCGCCAAAACACCGCCACCGCATTGCTTTACATAGTTTGTGAAGCCATAAAGTGATTGCAGCTGTGATTGACTCATGATAAATCCCACAACAAATCCATTACTAGGAGAACAAGGATCTGAATTTTGTTTTGGTTGCGATCCATCAAGCGCTGAACAAATCATGCCCCAAAGATGGTACTGACCGCCCACTTGATTTTGAGTAGTCTGGTTATATTGATCGAAAACCTGAGTTCCCAGCTGAACTTGAGACCATAGCTGATTGGTGCTGGTTTGAGAGTTTTGTATAAAGATCGAACCTTGATTTATCTGAATGCTGTTTAGCATTAGATCGTTAACATTTCTTTGTGTATTAGAGGGAACATTTACGAAGAATGCTCTTTGAAACACCTCTATATAGTTTGTATCGGCGGGAATAAGTAGCACTAGTTGGAAGTATACGCTATATGCCTTATTGAAACCATTTGAATTTTCTGGTTCAACTTGGATTATATCGCGGACAACACCTGGAACTAACGTGAATGAATAGCCCCCTTCATTTGTTGAGGTTTGCTCATCTGCACGCACAAAACTCACCGTAAAGGTTTTGCTTCCAACGCTAACAGAGAGCTGTACTTGATTGCCTTGGAGGTTTGCAGTGTTAATTGAGAGTACACCATTTGTAATTGTGGAACCACTTGTGCAGCTTTGTTTTACCGTAAAATACTGCCTTGATTGCTGTGTGCAGGGTATGGCGTATGGTGTCTGGTTCCAGGAGTCAAGGCCATTCCAATAAATAGTGAGGCTTTGGGTTTTTGAGGGGGCTATAAGTGCGGCGATCAATTGATAGCTTGAAAAGAGTGTCTCGTTACCAGCTAATCCAAGTGGAACCGTGTAGTTCGACGCCCAATCCTCTATTTGGAAGGGAACTTGGAATTGTTTGGTTACGCCACCGCTACTGCTTGTGATGTTTGTTTCGTTGACCAAGATATCTTTTACTGGGATTGGGGGAATGGGATATGATTGTTGGGTTAACGGTTGACCTAGCATTGATAGAGAGCCATTATTATAGACTTGAACAACGAAGGGTTGCGTTATCGGTGTTGTATAGGTGGGCCAAGTAAATGTATATGTTATTGATGAGTAGCTTGAAGCAAGGGCTAGGATCCCGCGCTGGTCGACTACGCCCAATATATATGCATCTTGAAACCCATTATATGATAGCGAGTATGTTCCATTCCCATAATTTGTGAATTGTGTTGGGTATTGCTTAACCCATTCATTCAGATTGTTATTGTAGACTTCGAAGTAAAAGTTGTTTGCTTGGAGGCTTGTGATGGGTGAATCCCCCTGTTCTTCGACGTTGACTATTGCCTCTTTGCCTGTTGGGGGGCAGTTGGGCGGGCAGACTATTCGTACTAATAACTCCTGTGTAGCGTTACTATTTAGCCCCGTGAAACCCAGAGAACTCAGATTGAAGTAGACGGTTGACCTCGCATATGTATAGCTTAGAGGTGAATACCAATATGCCGAGAACGCTGGTTGTGTTACCGAGTATGTGAAGCCGTAGTATGAGTAGAGGTTGTAGAGTGTGTTGAACCCCGCAAATGTCAGTGTGGCTGCCTGCTGCCTCGCGTAGGTGTAGTTACCGGTCACATTAAGAATTGTGGAGTAGTAGGAGGCACTCGCCGCCAGAACCTTGTTTGCCGCCTGTTCAACCGAGTTCACCGCACCCAGAACGTTCTGGGCGACTATTTGATTCGTGGGGATATTCGTATACAGAAATGTTACCACTGAGACCATGATTATAAGTATGAGTGCGGCGGCGAGTATGATGAACTGTCCATTCCTAGAGCGCACGCGAACCATTAGAGCTCACCCAGTTGCAGAACAACTAGCCGTGTATATCCTGATGTGGCAAAATTGGTTGATGGGATAACCTGCGGGTGGAAGAACTCGAGTAGCGCCAAAGCGGTGATCCTTATGTCGGGTATACGTACCAAGCCAATATCAATAAGGAAGCCTTGGTGTTCACTGTTAGTGTAGACCTCTGCGGGGTAATAGGCTGTACTACCAGAGGTGAAGCTGTTAAACACCGCCATAATTGGTATAAGACCGCAACTCTGAGGGTTCTGCAGGGGTCGCGACGAGGACTGATAAGGGCTAACATATATTCCATAATAATTTTCAGTGGCTATCAATTCTGTTGAGGCACTAACTAACGATGTACCTCCAGGGGCACCCACACTAATACCATTCGTACATGGCGACCCTCCAGTGAAGCCTTCTGTAAAGCTATTTAATCCAGCGCCACCAATACCACATATCCCCACTATACCAAAATAGGGGTAACCTGCCCCACAACTATAACCGTTGGGTTTATTTGCGGAATTAAAGTATTGTGTATTACTAATTTCGTAGAATGGCCAGCCTACCACTTGAACCCAAGTAATATTATACCCTCTAACCTGTTGACCAAGCCACTCATCATAACTTGTGGCTCCACTTGGTATCTCCTGTTGTGGTATGGGTATGGATTCGCCGAATACGTTTATTATTATTGAGTTGGTGGCGCTATACTGAGTATTCCCCACTTGCAGGGCGCCGCTTGATAAAAGCGTGTATAGTTGACCTGTTTTGTTTATTGTTATTACTTTTTGGAAGTATGTTCGTTGTGTTAGTAGCTGTTTGAGGTTTGTTGCGAGGGCTGATGCTGTATAACCCGTGATCCACCATCCTAGCGCGTCGCTACAGTTGAGTATGAATACTGTGGATGGGTATGGTTTGGTTTTTAGTACAAAGGTGAGGTTTGGTGAGGGTACCACGAAGCTTACTGTTACCGTGAACTTGGGTTGGCTGCCCCCCGAGTTTGAAATGTAGCCTATTGGGGTGTACTGTGTGGTGTTCACACTGCTTACGGTGTTCGTGGTCACGTTATAATATGTGAGGTTGTATACCACGTTTGCTGGTAGTATTGCTTGTAGTGCTGACTGTAGCTCGCCTTGGTAGAGGGGGTTGTCTGGGTTGAAGGCAGCCGTCTGTAGGACGCCTGAGGCTGTGAGCTGTTGGAGGGCTGACTCCCCCAAGTTGTAGAGTTGGTCTGAGTAGACTGACTTGGGTGGTGGTAGTTGGAGGTATGCTGTAAGACCCGCCACACCACCTACCAGTATGGCTACGGCTATCATTGCCTCAACTGTGCGCATCATGGCTAATACCCCCCGAAGACTGGGCCGACATCTGGCCAATACGCGAGCTGTGCAACATAGCTGATGCCACTTATCTCCACGATTCGCGTGAGTGTAACAGATGAGGAGGAGCCGTGGGGATTATACCCATAAGTGAGTTTTAGGTCGAAGAGTGGAGGCGATATTGGGACAAGCAAGAGCTGCTGCGGGCTACTAGCACCCCTTTTAGATATAGCAACAGCTATGTAGCCATCGTAAAAGCTTCCTGGGCATGACACACTACTGTGGGTGTTCCCCGAGCCACCACCAGCGTTTAGACATGTTCCTTGGCCTTGGGTGGATGATGGGCAAGCGCAAACTTCGTATAAGCTATAGCTGTTTCCAGACGGGATTAATAACGTAACATTATAATTGTCCACGCCACACGGCGGAGTGATGCTGCTTACACAGTGTTGTGTAAGGTTCACGTAGCTACTTCCGGGGTAGACTGAGATGTTCGCTAAGGCGTAGCCTATTTGATTATTAGTGTAGTAGCCTGCTCCATAGATACCTGCGGCTGATACTTGGACGAGGAGGTAATAGGTTGATGATGACTGTGTTGGGAAACTTATAACCGCCTCCCCAGTTGTGTTGGTAGTAGCGCTATCCGTGTACACACCCACGTTAAGGTTATTGTTCCCTTTTCCATTTCCACTGCTTATGGCGTAGACGTACTGTGCTGTTACTTGAGCGTTGGGCATTGGTGCGCCTCCATACCCAGTCGCCGTAACGAGAAACTTTGAATTGGAGATTGGCTTGACTGTTACGTTTAGGGCTGGGGTGAGTGTTAACTGGAACTCGTAGCTTCCGCTTATACCCAGTAGTTGCTTGGCATAGGTATAGTTAACGTAGTAGTTGGGTGGCTCTATGAGTGAGACCCCGCCCAGATTCAAGTAGTAGTAGGTTCGGCCACCTATGTTTATGGGGCTCATGGGCATGAGCCTCAGCACTGCCCCTGGGTTTAGTGTGTACTCTGATGCTCCAGGTTGGGCTAGGCCGAAGGCTGTGGGCTGGCTTGTAGTGTAGCCCCAATTTGAGGGTGACCCCGTGCCGAGTAGGATGTAGTCAAAGAGGTTTTGAGCGTTGAGCGCATAGTTCCTCTGTGTTGAGTAGGCTACCCCATTTGTAATCATGCCGCTGAAGAAGAATACTGCGGCTATGAATATGATGACCATGCCGAGTGCGGCGCCCATGTAGTCAATCATTTCGTTAACCAGTGTTGATCACCCCTTGGAGTTGGAGGACGACTTCGCCTGCGGGTTGGCCAGTGCATACTGATGCCTGAGTTGGCTGACCCCCCGTGTTTCCGGCGCATTTGTATAGTTGGGCTGAGACTGTTGTTGTGCCCTCGGTTGCGGTGGGGTTTTTAGTTAGTGCAAAGTTTCTACCCATTAGTACCATCGAAGAGGCTTGACCGTAGGTTGCTGTTAAGCTGAGGGTAACGGTGAGGGTGACTAAGCCTGTTTTGGTTTGGCTCGTGCTGAGGGTGAGGGTGTAGGGGTAGCCGTCGAGCTGGTTTGGTAGGTCTAGGCTTTTGAGCACATAGTTTGTGTTGCTTGGTATCTGCGTTGTGTTGACTATTAGGTATACTTGCTGTATTAATTGGGCTACTTGGGTTGCTTGGTTTTGCAGTAGGGTTTGTCTTACTCTGAGTGTGTATATTGTTGCTAGCCCTGAAGCTGAGGCTACGAATAAGAGGAGGGCCACTACGAGTGTTGCTGTGAGTATGACGTTTCCGATTACAACGTCCGCCATATTAGTCTTCCCTCCTAGTTAGAAGAGGTAGGCTTTGTTTAACCGTGGTTATGCGCCTCCTAGTTCTACTGGACCCACGTAGAGTTGGAGTTGCCACTGCCCGTTTTGTGATGAGGGTGGGTTTATTGTTTCTTGTGTTGATGGGAAGATGAAGAAAGATGATTGGTAGAGCTGGCTTGCTGAGGAGACTGATATCGTGATTGATTCTACATTGGCAACTGTACATGAAACGTAGCCGGCTCCCTGTGCAGATATGTATCCAGTGGTGAGATTGTATGTTACAACCCCTATTTTTGGCTGTGTAGTCTGTGTGCAGCTTTGGGGGGGTTGCTCCTGCTGGCTTCCGGGTACAAGCTGTGCTAAATATATCTTCGTTACATACTGAGTTGTCTTTGTTGAGCCAGTCTGGAGACTGACTGTGTTGTTAATCGCGAGAGGTATGGGTACTATAACCGTGTAAATATACGCTTGACCCGATGTGAAGTATTCTTTTGAGTAGGCCAGCGAGTAGGAGCCTGCGCCACCCAACGATGCTAGTCTGGTGTAACTTTGTGGGTAGAGGGTCTGTTCGTAGTTTTGGCCTAGACTATAGAAGTGCGCTGAGATGGCTATTAGGAGTATACCAGTGTAAATTTGAAATGTATAGATGCTGCTTGCCGCAGTCACCTTGATGGTGTAAGTTAGGACGTTGGGTATGTATGCAACTGTGGCATACTTATAGCCGTAACCTATGCTTAGGCTGCGCCCGAAGGTGAATGCAACCGAGTTGATTGCTTGCGCCAAGTTCGACGCAAAGCTTTGCGCCTGATTCAGATCGGACTGGGCATAATAGGATGTGAGCTCAGTCTGAGTGAATCCTAACGCGGCTGAAACAACCGCTACAAATATGGCAATAAGTATTATTGTTGCTACAACCGGTGAAACACCGGCTCTTGGTTTTAATTTTTTCATCGGTTTATATCTGCTCTTAACGCGGGGCTCTAATAAAGATTACTAACAAATTTTGTATATATTCAAGAATATCATTATGATTCTACAATATTGAATGCACAGATAACCTACTACACAATGTATTTCTATATTTACTTTACATAAATTGTTAAAAATTGTTATCAAATACTATTATGTTTCAGTATGAGGAGAATTATAACATGTGGCTGCACATAGTAGAAGGAAGCCATAAGTGGAGTATGCTTTCACACATTGTGGCTTTGTGCAAAACTCTTCGCAATTTCTATGGGTTAAAATTCTATTAATCAGACTTTTCCCATATTTTTAATCTCGCTTGATTATTATGCACTAATAAAGGTGCGAACATATAGACAGGTTGGATACAGGTAAGACCACTGCGTAAAGTATGGTGTAATGCGGGGTGTGGGATTTGAACCCACGCAGCTCTACGCGACGGAGCCTGAATCCGTCTCCTTTGACCAAGCTCGGACAACCCCGCCTATAGTATGGATTGGCGCTGGACTACTAAAACGTTACTTTCATACGCCGATAGTGTCCGTATTCAGGGTATGGTGTGCGTGACCTCCAAGCGTGCAAAAGTGTTATCCGGACACCATCCATACGCCCTTTAAAGCACGCTTTCGGTTGCGCCCTAAGCGTGTCAGCTAGCTCTGTGGAGATGCGGTTATAGCCCGGTGCCCCAATATCGCGGCGGGATTCCCCCTTCAGTATTAGATGATGCTCGCACGCTCTGGTAAACCCTTTTTGTTGTCTTATGAGGTAGATAGTTACTATACGTATTACGATAGAGTTTTATCCATATTTTTGTTCCTTGATGACCTTAAGATTTATATATCATTATGTTTTTTAGTACTTGTGGGTAGTGCAGAGGACACAATCGAAGAGGTTATCTACAAGTACGTCTACATATCCGGTGAAGTGACTTTTAGGAGACTGCTGTCTTTTTTGGCTCAACACTCCTCGCTAACCCTTAGAAGGGATAGGGTGGCGCTCGTGTTGGGGTCAATGGCCTCCGATGGTAGGATAAATGTGAGGAAGGTTGGAGCGGAGTGGAGGATTAGCCCTAAAGTCAAGAAGCCTGTTAAACAACTTTGAGCATTAGTCTAGTTGGTATATTGTCACTCATAACAGCTGTTATCGCTGTTCCACCCTCATCTAGGGTGGAGAGTGGCTCCAGGGCTTTTCTAACTCTTTGGAGAACGTTGAGTTTGTCCTGAAGTGTCCTCACCGACTCCTCGAGGACCTCTGCTTCTTCGTCGGGTGAAACGTTTATTATAACTTTGAGGCCCATCAGGTCTATTGTCTGAGAGGTCGTAGGCTTCACTGGTACCTGCCCCCTCCCACCTGTAAGCTTGGCTATCGCCTCTTGGGCCTTCTTGATTTTCTCAACACGCGCCCTCGACTCATCCAGTCTACGGAGGTATTCACCTAAAACGGTCTTAATACGATTCACTTCATCATCCAATTCTTTTATTAGGTCGCCCACAGATTTGTACGTTTTTAGCTCCATCGACAAAGTGTCTTCGAATAGGTTATGGAACGTGATTATTTAACTTTTTCGAAATTAATGAAGCTTTTGAAGGTCGTGGGCTTTAAACTTTTAGAAGCAACAAGGCCCCTCTTTGGGAGCGCTGTGTTCGAGGTGGAGGTAGGTTGACACGGGCTTGGGATTTTTGTTTTCCGTCTACTATCAGGTTTGCTCGGTTTGCTTGTTTAATAGTTCGACGATTTTTTCTGCGAGGTTTGGGTCTAGGATTTTCACGGCGAAGCACTTGGGGGATGATAGGGCTTCGTCGTCGAGGGGTGCGAATATGATGAGGCGTTTGTCTATGACCATGAGTGGTTCCAGGGTCGAGTGCGCCAGCCTCAGCTTTAGTTTCTGGTTGGGCTGCTTGAGGGAGCTTGGTATGCTTTCGAGCTTCTCTGTGTAGACCAGTGTTGCCTCCAGTGGTGGTGTTGTTTCAAGCGCTGATAGTAGGGCTTCGACGAGTTGGGTTGAACGCATGTTAACAGTGAGGAAGCTGTTTTGAGCCCTCCTTATTGCTGCTATGAGTAATTGTTTTAAATTGTATGTTGAAGTGTTTACGAGTATCCCATTCGACTCGAAGCTCTGATCCACGCTTCCAGCGGCCATGTACTCGTAGTGGGATATTGCGTATATCGCGGTGAGTTTTAGGTCACCGAGGGAGCCGTCCTCCTTCAGCTTGGATTGTGCGTAGCGTAGCCCCCGCTTTATTCTCTCACCCGCCACCAATGTGTTTATCATTGTGAGTAGGCGCACCGCGTATAGTGTGTCTAAGAGGCCGCCCCACCCCCCATCCTCCCCCTGCCTTATGAATAGGTTGTTTATCACCGAGTTGTACGCCTGCTCACCGATGAGTTCCGCCTGCACTAGGGATTTGACGTGGGGGTAGAGCTGTGCGGGTGTGTACGCGTCCAGATTCCTTAGAACCTTCTGTTCGAATAGCTTCGCGGTGTGCTTCAGGGCTAGCTGAGCCATAGGGTCCTTGTTGTTCAGAGCGTAGAATATGTAGGCTAACTCGACGTGTTCACCGATTATTGAGCCATCCTGCAGCTGAAGTTTTCTTATGTCCTCCACCACCGTGGTGCGTAGCTCCTTCGCGAACTCGGGGTCACACTCAAGTGAGAAGCCGTATAGGTTTAGGAATGCCTCTGGATCCTTTCTTGGCAGGTCGACGAGCACACCGATCTTGAGTGTTAGGTCCTGTTTGACCCGCTCTATGAGGCTCCTGGAGTGGGCTCCAATGTCGCGTGAGCCTAGCTTTAGGGCTTGCAGTGCGTATATGTGGGCTTCAAAGGGTAGTTTATCGGGGTTTAGGCTGAGCTGGGTCTCCAGCCACTTCAGCGTCTTATCTAAGAGCGGCTGCATCCCCAGTGTCTCAGTGGACTGCTGCTCCAAGAAAGGTCTAAACTAGTAAGACGCATTAACTTAAAAATCCTTGCAAAAAGCGAGTAAAAAGTTGAAGGGAGTAACTAGGCGCAACTCACTTGTAGTGTTTTGTGCTGTGCGTAGTATTCGACTACTAGTGTGCACGGTGTTGACGCTGTGGATTCACTAATGTTTAAAGTATACTCTATGTGGGTTTCCCCGTATGAGTGGATTATTCTGTTGGGGTCTGATATTGTTGGGTATGGTGCGCTGCAGCCCGTATAGCTGATGGTGTTGTTTTTGGCTGCAATTGTGAGTGTTGCGTTTATGGGTACGCTGATGAGTGAGTAGGGTTGGGTGTATGCGGCTTGGATTGCGTTGTTGATTTGGGTTAGTGGGTTAAAGCTGATTGTGCACGTGGGTTGCGTGTTTACGTGGCTGAAGCCGAGGAGTATTAGGGGCAGTGTTATTGCTAGTAGTAGGAGGGCTTCGAGGGTTACAGAAGGCATCGGAGGGTTAGCCCCCATGGTGTTATAACTGTGAGCCTGAGTGTGCTGGATGTGTGTGTCGATATCTGTAGGTGGTTTCCGCTCCAAGTTACCGTGGATTGGGGGGAGGTGTAGGCTGTTGCCTCGTAGATTGGTAGGCTTTGCGTGTTCACTGTGTAGCTTAAGAGTAGTGTGTATTCGCCTTGATTCGTGTTTTCGCTTATGAGTGTGAGGGTTGCATCCACGCTGTAGGGTCCCAGCCTAGCTGATGCTGTTGTGTTGCATCCGACGCATAGGGTTTGGTTGTATCCGTAGTATTGGAATATGGGTTGGCCCCACACATTCACGTTTAGTCTTAATGTTGTGTTTTGCTGGAGTGCTTGCTGGATGTATTGGTTAAAGATTTGCGTCGCGTAGGTTGTGTTCTGTGTTTGGGATGCGTCTGCGAGGGCTTGGTTTAGCGCCTCTGTGTAGAGCTCTGCCTGTGTTGGCTGTGTGGTTGTTTGGGTGTAGTTGAGTGTGATTGCGTAGATTGTGTATATGGTTGCGGCTACTATTAGGGCTGCTAGGATGAGGGCTTGCCCGCTTCGTGTCTTCGATGTGTTCACTGCTCATCACCTGTCTATCCTATCTGGAGTATGGCGTAGGCGCAGGTGGGTGAGTAAACGAAGGCTATTGCGGCTGTTGACTGTATTAGCTGGCCGTTTTGGGCTTTTAGGATTTCTGTGTTGGTGGTGCAGCTGTATAGTTGGAGGGCCCATGGTTTGTCTGTGAGTATGGTGTCTAGTGTTTGGGCTAGCTGTGCTGGGTGGTTTAACCCATACTGTAGTATCCCAGTGTACACTATGTAGTTGAGTATTGTTTGTGTTGAGTTTGGTGGCTGGCTGGGTTGGATTGGGGATGGTTTGGGTGTTAGGAGGGCTATTGATATTATTGTGAGTGCTAGTAGGGCTTCGAACACTCTTATCTGGGCTTTTCTTGCTGTGTTCAGCTTAGGCATGTTGTCACCTCTAGGAGGGTTTGGTTGGGTGTGAGTGTGTACGCTGTGTAGCATGAGTTGTACTCTGGGTTTCCACCGATTATTGTGGTGGTGCACCACTGTGTTGTGTTTAGGTTTATGGTGCATAGCTCTATTTGGCCGGTTATCTGGGTTGGTGGTTGGAGTGTGATTGTGGTAGTGTTGAGCCTGATTAGTGTGGTGTTTTGTGTGTATTCGATTTGGGGTTGGGCTCTTAGTGTTTTCTCCCAGTTTGGGTCGTGGTTTGTTGCTGCTATGATTTGCTGGGTGATTTGCTCTTCGTAGCCGTTGAGGGTGGGTTGGGGTTGGTGTTGGGTTATTGTTGTCTGTAGGGCGTATGTGGTCATTATGAGGAGTATTGTTGTTGCTAGTAGGGCGTCGAATGCGTCGTCCACTTTTATATGGCGCCTCCGAGGGTGAGTATTGCTGTGGCTATTGCTGTGGTTATGAGTGGGTCGAGTAGGCCTAGTGGGAATGAGCCTGTGTGTGCTTTGCCTGCGAGTAGGCCTAGTAGGTAGCTGTTTATGATTATGGCGGTGTAGACGTGTGTTTGTAGGCTTGGGGTGAAGTGTGGGAGTAGGCCTGCTGTGAACATGGTTGTGTAGCCTAGCGGTGTGCTGAGTTTCTTGATTGTTGTGGTGACTGCGAGGGAGGCTGCGGCTAGTATGCCCGCGCTTGCGTAGGCTGTGAGTTTGAAGAAGGAGGACTTGGAGTGGTATGAGGTGTTTGTGTTGGCTATTGCGTTGAAGGTTTCGGCGACGCGTTCTAGCTCCTCGGTGCTGGCTCCAAGCTTCTCTGATTCTGCGAGCATATCCATGTAGGCTTGGGCTATGTAGGGTCTTGGCCGTCGCCTGTCGTATAGGGATAGGAGGAGGCTTTTTGGGTATTTGGCTGATGTGATGAGTTTGCGCATGGCGACTGTGGGTGGTGAACCCTTCTTGGCTTCCTCAGCTATATCCCTTGAGAGGTGTGGTAGGGTGTTTATGAGTTTGGAGTGTTCTCTCGCAGCTGTTGTATAGTAGAGTGCTAGTGGTAGTGTGAATGCGCCGAGGCTTGCGGCTACGCTGAATTGTAGGGGTATTTGTCTGAGTGCTTCGAATGTTGCTAGGGGGGCCGCGATGGATCCTATGATTAGTGGTATTGGCGGTTTGGGTGTGTGGGGTTTGAGGGGTTGGGGGTAGGCTTGTTCGATTAGGAAGTTTACGAGGATTAGGGAGGGGAACGTAGTTATGTAGCTTAGTGTTAGGAGGGTGGGCTGGTTTGTTATGAGGGAGAACACTGTTAGGGTTAGTGGTAGTACGGCGAACATCATTAGTACGGTTGAGGATGCGACGCCGAGTTTCTCTGAGGCTATCTCTGTTTGGTGGTGTGTGTTGTGTAGTTCGGCTTTGGCTATGTCGCTTAGTGAGGAGTGTGGGTCTCCTACTCCTCTTTCTGCTGCGGAGATTGTTCTTAGGAATGTTTGGAAGCGTGTTGATGGGTGGTTATCGGCGAGTTTGTTGGCTGCTTGTGCGGGTGTTGTGTGGTAAAGGTGTGAGTGTTTTAGTATGTTGAGGTATTCTCTCGACGTTCTTTTTAGTGAGGGTATGTGTAGTGTGTTGGCTAGGGTGGTTGTGGGGGTTGAGTGGTTTGCGGCTATTGTTATGAGTGTGGCTGTGAAGGGGAGCTCCGCTTCAACCTCACGCCTCCTCTGGGAGGCGGCGCCCCATAGCTTGATTATGTCGTAGAAGGTGTATAGCAGTGTAGCCGCTATGAGGGCGATGAGTATAGGCACTTGGTGTGTAAGTCTGTAGAATGTGAATCCGAGGAGGATTGCTGGTGGGAATGTGAAGAGAGCTTTTCTTTTGATTGATTTGAAGATTTCTTGGGGGGACTTATTGTGGTCCGCTTGGGTGATGAGTTTTTGTATTCTCATACTGTGATCGCCCTTTCTAGCTCTTCGGCTTCCCCGCACATTGGGCAGGAGCCGCCGCTTCTTAGTGGTGCTGAGCAGTTGGGGCATAGTGGTCTGATTGTTCTGAGCAGTTCACTGGGTTTTGCTCTTAGCTCTGGGTTCGCTTGGTAGGCCCAGCTTATTTTTGATACTGCGTCGTGTGTTAGGAGTTCTGGGTCGACTTGGGATGCGCTGCTCACCACTTCGAGTAGCTCTCTTCTCATTCTGAGCTCTTCGAGTAGCTCGCTTGGTGTGTAGACGCCTTGGTCGATTAGTAGTTTTGAGGTTGGGAGGTCGAGGATGTCCTCGTCTCTTAGCATTATGTTTGATGGGTGTCCCGCTTGGTAGACTCGTTTGAACACTGGGTTTTGTGGGTGGTATTCGTAGTCGAGCACACTTGAAATGTAGCGCTTTGTACCGGTCGCCCTTACCTCCACCACGGCGTGGAGTGCTGAGAGGCTTTGGGGTTCGACGTTTATGGGTGGGGATACTAGTCTCTGTGTGGCTAGCTCGGGTGTCTCGCTGTGTATTGATGTTAATCCACCGTGGCCTGTGAGTACGCTCTGAGCCCAGCTGGCACCCTCCTCCCCTCTTACTTCGCCCACTATGATGTAGTCAGCGGACATTCTGAGGGCGTGTTTTACGAGTTGGTCGAGGCTTATCTCTGCGTACTTATTCTGGGTGTAGGAGTAGCGGGCGATTAGGGGTGTCCAGTAGGGGTGGCTTAGTTTGAATTCGCCTGTATCCTCAACTGTGACAATCCTGGCGTTGTTGGGTATGAAGCATGTTAGGGCGTTTATGAGGCTGGTTTTTCCAACACCGCTTGTTCCGCACACTAGGAGGGCTTTGCGGTTCTCGATGAGTATCCACAGCCATGCGAGCACGTCTGGGACCACGCTTCCAAGTTGTAGGAGTTGTGTTATGCTCCATGGGTTTGCTGGGAATTTTCTGAGTGCTATTGATGTCCCCCTGTGGCTTACTTCCAATCCATAGTTTAGGGTGAGCCTGTTGCCGTCTGGTAGGCGGACGCTTAGAAGTGGGTTATAGGTGCTTACGGGTTTACCCGCCATCGCCGCTAGCCTCTGGGCTAACTCGTTTAGCTCTGCTTGGTTGAAGGTGATGTTTGTTTTCAGTGTTCGGCCGCGGTATTTTACTGATACTGGTGTGTTGGGTGCGGCTATCACTATGTCTTCTACGCTTGGATCGTCGATGAGGGGTTGGAGTATGGAGTAGCCTTTTAGTTCGCGCCTGATGTAGTAGAGTAGGGTTTGTGTATCGATTTGTGTTGAGCTTATTGCCTCAATTAGTTTTTGGTCGTCGTCGAATAATTCTGGTGGTAGCCACCTTAACTTCTTATCTAGGATATCCCTGTAGGCGGTTATGGCCTCCTGGGATAGGTCTGGGTCCTCGACGTAGTATGTTTCTTCGTCCACGTATATTTTGGCGTCGCCCACCTTGTAGGGTGGTGTTTTGGGTGTGTACTCTACTGGTAGACGGTTCACCCTGAAATGTATGGGCTGGTCCACTTGTGTGTCTGAGTGGGTTTTGAGTTTGAATTTTATTTTCGTGAGGAAGAGTTGTTTATTTGGTAGCTTCATTTTGTATTACTCAGCTCTGCACGAGTGCCATTGTTGAAAGCGTGGTTTGACCCGCGTTAATCACTACGCTCACCGTGGAACCAATCTGCAGGTTCCCGAGTGAGCCTCCTAGGGGGACGATTAGGGTCTCAGCCTGCCCGGGTTGGAGGACTACTTGGGATTGTAGGTTGAACGGCTGGTTGTTGACGTAAACTGATGTTATGATTGCCGCGGCGCCACCTGAGTTTTTGATTGATATATAGAGTTGTGGGTTTGATGTGGAGGCGCCCTGAATCACGGGTGTACTCATCGTTGTGAGTATTGGTGTGCTTATGGTTCTCCCGAAGACCCCGAAAGCCCAGCCCGCGTACACCGCCACCACTGAGAGGGCCACCACTATTAGGATGATTGCCTCTAAACTCTGCGATACACCTCTTTTGTTTAAGGTCATTTTAAACATGGTTATCATCAAGAATTTCTTTTGGGTTTAAATCAATGCCTGACTTAGGCTGGCTGAATCACAACAACACATTTTTCCTGGCAGCCGACCAAGGCGATTATCCAAGCATTAGATATGCCCCCACCCAATAACTCGGCGTTTAACTTTATTGTTTCACTCACGCCAGAATATTTTACCGTGAGCGTGTCGTTTGATGTTAGAACTTGGATGGGTGTGTTTAGTGTTAAAAGTGTTTGCGGTGGTTGTTGGCTGCTTGGGTCAACGTAGAATACCACTTCCTCACCGGCCTGTAGAGAAGAGCTTGTCTGCGCAACTGGTACGCCATTATAGTACACCTCGAGTTGACCGCTTATCTGATTGCTTTTGATGTTAAAGACCGCTACTGGGCCACTCTTTACACCGTACCGTTGGCTTCCAGATGAGAGTGCTACGCTGTAGTTAGCCCCTGGTAGGATCACTTTAATTATGTTTTGGGGGGCCAACTTAATGGTGAAACCATAAGATATACGTGTAGCGTAGCTGGGGATTGCTTCGAGGAGCACGGCTAGGGTGTAACCCCCCGACACCGTGAGACCTTGGAAGACTCCGCTTCTCATATCACCCCAGAATTCGCTGCTCCAGTAAAAGGGGGCGGACTCCACCACGTCGAAGGGCACCTTCCCAACCCCGGTGGCATCCCCCTTAATTATGAATGCGCCAAGCCACACCCACCCAACCCAGTCGGGTGATTTTAGCCACCAGTTGAACGTCAAGTTGAGTTGGGGTGTTCCCTCGGGGAGATAGACCATGACCGCATAGTAATCCCAAAAGCTGGTGGTAAAGCTCCTCGTCACACTGTTGTTGGCCGCAACCATGTCTGAGCACGGTGCCGAATAGACCCCATACTTAGTGCCCACCAGATCTCGGCACAGCCAGCCCCCAAGTGTACTCTGGGGTGGGATGAACCAGAATAACGATTTGTTTATCGAATCCGTGTACAACTCTAATGTGGAGGCATAGAAGAGGGATGCGGCATCCTGTGCGTAGACCTGGGCTTCCGCTTGGGCTTGCGGGGTGTTTGGCTCAGTGTATCTCGAGTAGATAAGTGTTGCCCCTGAGGCGAGCGCAATCATCACCATTAGAATAATAGCCTGGGAGAGAGCCTTATCCATACATTTACACCCTAGGATAATAGGAGTAGTCGGCTTGGATTAGCTGAATGAGTATACACGTATTGGAGGCTGAGTGCAAGATGAGTGTACTATTAGCGTAGAGTGATGCCTGCTGTGAACAGTAGTACCCAAGAGTATCGGGCTTGGTGTAAACCACGTTATAGTAGCCAGCTAGGATTTTTGTAATATTGAATAGGGGCTCATAGAGTGTGAAAATCACGATTTGGGAGGCGTTCGTCTCAACTGAGCTCTGTGAGTAGCATGGACCTATGAGTAGCTGGGTTTTGTGTTGCGTGTATAAGCAGGAGGTCAAGCCCGTTGGGCTACCTATACCTGAAGCTATTATGAATTGGGTTCTGAGGTTGACGGTGTGTGTTAAGCCCGTTACTACTCGAATTATTAGAAGTGATTGTGTAACGTTTAATGTTTCTCCTGTGTAGACTTGCATGCCTACTCTCGGTGGGAACAGGGCGCCTATGTCTGGCGTGTAATGGGGTGTAGGGTGAGCCAAGTATGCGTAGGATGCCGCGTACACTGCTAGTGCTATGCAGACAGCGGCCACAAGTAGTCTTTCAAACGTCCTCAAAACTCATCTGGAAATGAGTGCTTTTAAAAATAAAAGGTTAGGTTGGGGTTAAAAGTTGGGGGTTACTGTTTGACTTGGAGTTCAACCACTTTGTGGTCCTGTTTTTCTCCCGTGAGTGCGCCCACCGCGCAGCCGGCCACGGCTGCCTTCTTACCACGCCTCAGTGTGCCGCGGTAGAGCCCCTGTTCGAGTGTTCGGCCCGTCTTCTTCTCCCATTCCTCGATGGGTGTACCATACTTTGCTTGGATTGCGTCCCTGTACCACTCTGGGAAGACGTTAAAGGCGCAGAAGGGTATGATCCTGTTGTCTGGTGTTAGGTAGTGTATGTCGCAACGTCTTAGCCTCTCCTCGTCGTGGTTATACTTATCTTGGAAGTGCATCATACCCAAGAATAGTGTGCGTTTGTGGAGCTCGCCTAAAGCAGAGTAGTTGTGTCTCACTAAGGCGTTGAAGAGAAGTTTAGCGAAGTTTATCCCTTCAGGTTGATTATCCTTGTCGATGAATGAGGGTAGCTTGCTGAGAATCTTTGCAGCAACCACATATTTGTTTCCTCCAGCCTCAAGCTCCTCTGTCTTTTCTTGGAGGTACTCTAGGAGACCTTCGACGTCGACAAAGCTTGTTATAGGAACCAGTTTACCATTGTTTTCAAACACATATGTACCCGCGCCGCAGGCAAAGTGTATTGAGAGTTCATACTGAGGCCTCTTGGTTATGGCCTCAACGAAGTGGGTTATGGGCACACAGCTGGGCACCGGGAACCACGCCTCCTTGGGTATCATGCCCCCCGTCTGATCTTCTATGCGCTGGATACAATCCGGAATCGTTATCCTGTACTTCTCCCTTTCACTCTTAGTCATCCTACCCGTAAGTGATACCGGCTGGAAGTTCACGGCGCGTATAACATCCATGTTGCTCTGGGCGAACCTAATGATGTCGCCTAACTCGTGGTCGTTAACGGATTTGATAACGGTTGGCACAAGCACTATGCCTAGACCAGCTTTCCTGCAGGCATCAATTGTGTGCGGGGCTTCCCAGTGGTTCTTCGGGTTTGTTTTCGGCGTTACACCGTCAAAGCTCATATAGAGGGTGTTGACACCCGCTTCACGATATATTTTAGCTAATTCGGGTTTTAGAGCTATGTTTATACCGTTCGTGTTCAACTGTATGTGATCCACGCCAGTAGATTTGATTATCCTGATTATTTCAGGCAAATCCTCTCGTATGGTTGGCTCACCGCCAGTTATTTGAACAGCGTTACCAGGAACCGGTCTCTCAGCCCTGAGCTGCTCCGCCATCTCCTTTATATCCTGCAGGGACGGCTCATATACGTAGGCTCCCTCGACACCCTTCTTAGCGTAGAAGAAGCAATACCAGCAGGTAAGGTCACACCTATTGGTGACAACCAAGTTCGCAAGCCCAGTATGACTTAGATGGCTCTCACATAGACCGCAGTTGTTTGGACAATCACAGCCCACCTTCCTAACATTCGGGTTCTCAGTGCCCTTTCCATTATGCAGATAGCGGCTGAACTTAACGTACATATCATACGACCCAAAGTAAAGTTCTTCCGTACGGCCGTGCTCCGGACAAACCTTATCCATGTACACTCGGCCGTCCCTTTCATAGACGGTCGCGGGTAAAACTAAGTTACATTCTGGGCAGACGCTTTTTGTTTCTGTTATAACATGACGGCTTATAGTGTCGACAGGTATTACTTCGGTCGCCATTTTGATCAGTCATTTAAGTCACCTGTGATATTTAAGTAATTCCCACCTTTTAACCATAGGAAACGTCTATTCCGACCTATTCCCGCCTTGTAACGTTAGATCAAAATTCATCCCCCCGCTTCGAGCGCACACTATATATGCTGATTTTTGTTTTACCGTAAAATACTGAACTTGCAAGCTCTTCATCAATCGAAGACGCAGTACACGCCTAACCACGGAAAACGACTCCTATGGCGTCTAAACAGACTTTTTAGCGGATCCACACTAGAAACACTATCCGCAATAAGGCGATGTGTGTATGTAGCATATTTTTAGAGCGCCCTCAGCCATGTAGTCAAATAATGCGGGGAGTGGGATTTGAACCCACGCAGCTCTACGCATTGGCGCCTCAGGCCAACCCCTTTGACCAAGCTCGGGCATCCCCGCCTACTTGTATTTTTAATTCATCAACGGTATTAAAGGCTTATCAAAAATTCCCAAGCCGTTGACGTCCGAAGAACGCTCAGCCTTAGCCCAAGTTCTCCTCGTAGTGACTTTAGGAAACATGGGCTTTATTTCGTTTCTCTGCAACTATGTATAGCTATTAGCGCCCTACTGCAAGTTGGGACACCCTTGTTTAGTCGGCTAAATATTTTACGTGCAAATAAAGATGGTGTCTGAATTGGTTGGTGGCGTGCGTGGTATCCGAGCGTGGAAAGCGTTATTCAAACACCACGCGAATAAATGCGCTATCCAGAATGATGAGCTAAGCAATGTGTCAAGTGGTGGGAAATCCCGCTACGCAACCACTGACCGAATAAGGATTTGGTGATGCTAATAATATACTTAAGCATTGGTTCAAACCACAACACGGCTGAAAGAACTTCGCTTTTAATTTGCACCCCCGTCGTTCACCAAGTATGTTGGGTATATGTAGGGGCCTAACTGACCTCATCCCCACCCTAAACGGTAGACCCAAATTTGTATTAGACGTTGATTGGACCCCGCGCACGAATTTTGGGTCTACCATAAAGGGCGAGGCTTTCAGTCTATTGTAATTTATTATTGGATTCAAAACACTGCTTATATGTGCCCGCAGGTATATTGTGTTTGGTAGAGGCTTTTGAACCATTTCTATGAGAAAGCCGGACTAGTGGTTTTCGGTGAAAAGGAGAAAAGACTGCTTACGGCCAAGGATGTACGGGAACTCATTTGTGAGATGTTCATGATGTATTCTGAAGGCTGTGTGCTTATACAGGAAGCAAAGTTGTTCTTTAAGAGGAAGGGATACAGGAGCGACCAAGCCAAGGCAATACTCCTATTCGGCGAGGAAATGGGCTTCCTAATACATGGGTGCGATAACCTCGAGAACTATGTTGATAGGCTCAAACGGATAGGGGAGTACAAAAGTCATCTGAGATGGCTTGCATCACTTGGCTACAACGAGGAAGATGGCTTCGTAGAGGTCTACGCGAGACCTAAGAACACCCAGGAAATGGTTCAGGATTCAGAATACTAACCCGTTAAGCCGCCTCAAAGCATTACTATGCATACAACACCTTTCAATATTAGTCGTATAAGATATTTTACTGAGTGGTGTTCTGCTTACTTGATATTTGAAAGATTATCTATTCATGGTTCTGCCAGCTTTTTTCTGTTATGCGATTAATTCATATTTTTAAAAAGATACTAAATGATGGCAAGGAACTGGCTTAGGGTCGCGGTTTTTAGTTGTAGAAATTCTTATGAGTGAATATCTATATTAGGGTTATATTGTAATTGACAGGTGGGCGTGTTGAGTAAGAATGATGAATGGGGTTTTAACACTAAGGCTATACACTTAGGTCGAACGGTAGATGAAAGATACGGCTCAATATTTACCCCCATTTTTATGGAGGATGCCTTTTTAAACCCCAATAAGACGGAGGGCGTCGTCGTTGACCCCCTATCCAATGAGGAGTACATCTATACGAGGTATGGGAACCCTACAATCACGGCGTGCGAGCAAGCAATAGCGGGTCTAGAGGGTGGGCAAGCCGCCTTGGTCTTCTCTTCAGGGATGGCGGCGATCTCGGCCACGCTATATACACTGTTAAAAAAAGGTGACCACATCATATCGCTACGGGATCTTTACGGGCAAACATACTCACTACTTAAAAAAGAGCTGCCACGTTTCGGTGTTGATGTGAGCTTTGTCTCGGTGAATAACATAGAAAGCGTGCCGAGCCTGATCAGGCCAAACACTAAGGCCATATATGTCGAGTCAATAACGAATCCCATCCTCCGCGTGGTCGACTTGGAATACTTGGGGAGACTAGCCGCGCAGCACTCAATAAAGCTCATAGTCGACTCTACATTTGCGACGCCATACAACCAGAACCCACTCAGACTCGGGGCGCACATAGTGATACACAGTGCTACAAAGTACCTTAATGGGCACAATGATCTTATGGCTGGCGCTGTTATCTCGGATAGGGACACGATACTTGGGATAAGGGACCAGAGGATAAAGACTGGTGGCAGCATCGACCCGATCGGTGCCTACCTTCTTATGAGGGGGATTAAAACCCTAGGGTTAAGGGTTGAAAGGCAGAATACCACTGCTACTAAGCTTGCTGCTTGGCTTGAAGAGAACCCCCATGTTAAACGCGTGTACTATCCAGGTTTAAGAAGCCACCCAGATCACCACATCGCCAAACGAGTATTAAGGGGATACGGAGGCGTTGTCAGCTTCGAAATCCAAGGGGGAGACGGCGCCGCCAACAAGTTCGCGGACGCCCTCAAACTAGGGATAAAGGCGCCAAGCCTAGGAGGCGTACAGACGCTTGTCACAGTTCCAAGGGAGACCTCACACCACCCCAGAACAGGGGTAACAGAAGATGAGCTGCACGCACTGGGCATAAACCCCGGACTAATACGCGTCGCTGTAGGTATAGAAGACCTCGAAGACCTAATACGCGACTTTGAGAATGCTTTTAAAAGCGTGTTCAAATAAGTGGACTGATCGGGATTTTGTTAGTTTTTGAGCGATACTACAGCTTCATCCATTACAAGAAAAGTTCTTATGCATTTATACAGTATTTAAAAAAGACTGTATGATGACATCAAAAGACAATGTAGATAATGGGTTTACCGATGAGGAAAAAATGGCCATGGCGGAGAGAGCAAGGGAGATCGCTTCCAGTAAGAAGATGGGACCTAAACCAAATGTTGAGGATTTGGAAAAAATTGTGCAGGGAAAATCGCTGAAATGAGCGAACCTGATCGGACGATTGCCACAAACATGCATGCTTTGATCAAAGAGATAGCGCTAGGCCTGACTCCGCGAACTTGGTACGGTATGCCGGCCTATGAAAAGAATGGTTCAATACTTTGTTCCTTCCAGGAAAGGCGCAAGTTTAAGGCAAGATACGCCACTGTGGGCTTCAGTGACAAAGCACACTTGGATGACGGATCCATATAGCCTACCTCATTCGCAGTGCTTGAATGGAACCAGGATGTTGCTAAGAGGCTAAGGGATTTAATTACGAAGGCAATTTCTTAGTAAAAATATTTTGTTAATACTATAAATCACACAGGGTTTGCTTAGTGTTTTAAGCAAATGCTTTTCCTCTTATTCTCCATTATTCGTGGAGACTCTCTATCAGTATACTAGTAGTACAACAAAGTGAGCGCTATTCCCTGTTCCATAACTGAGACAGATAATCAGTAACATCCTTCGAGCAGAAAACTATAATGGGTAACTAAAACAGCATTAGACAGTAATTAAGTATACGAGGAGCTCGGAGAATTCCATGGTCGCTATGGTAACCCTACCTCTTAATGTAGCTTCCATGAAAAATCTTTCAAGCTCCTCCCTCTCGGAACCCTCTCATACGCCATCATCAGCGCCTTATTCTCGGCTAACATGTTAACGGCTAGCTGCAAACCGGTATCGTTAAACCCCAGCCACTAATGAATGACTTTGAACCTTGCAATGCATGTTCTTGATTCGCCAGCTTTCCCGAGCCTTCCGGTAAAATCCGCGAACTCGTGGCGTAAATCTTTACTATCGAATTTCAGTCTTTCTAGGTTTCCCTTTGGCGTAGTTACTGCGAGCAGGAAACAGTGCCCCAAGTTCGTCGGGGCTATCATGGCTAGTACAGACTTTCTGAGGCTCTCAAAATCATACTCATGCATCTCCTATCGAGAAGTCCTTGATACTCCAGATGCGTTGGCATAAGAATATAATAAGTAGCGAAGTAAAAGTATTCGATTAATGAATAATATGGACTGGGCGGGATTTGAACCCGCGGCCTCCCGCGTGCGAAGCGGGCGCTCTGCCAACTGAGCTACCAGCCCCCAGATTAATTTACCGACCCCGACTATTTAATGCTTCTATAGGGGCTCGAGTCCCAGTTTTATGATTGACTCAATCTACCTAGCTGTGTTTTGGTGGCGCCGCCCCTGCAATGGGTCATCACTGCTCACGCTCAGACCGCCCGTCTCCGCGGCGCTTTCACCGAATATACTTATAATGGTGCAAAAAGGATGTTATTAGTTATGAGTATTATAACGATAGCCGACCCAAGCTTTGAGGTTGTGGGTACCACCATGAGCGTGGATAAGTCAAAATTTATTCCCCCAGAGTCACGCTTGAAAGACTTATTTCTTGAAAACCTAGAGATCGGGCCGCAAGTGTTCGATGCGCTTTGCGCCGCGGGCACACATTCAGAGAAGGATGTTTTCGAACTGATGAAACACAAGCTTCGACAGTTCGAGAACGGGATTAACATGAGCCAGGATTATCACAACTTGGGTGAGAGTGTTAGGGATTATGTTTCAAATTATACTTTAAAAGTGTTCCGGAACACGCTCGCTCGTGGGCATATCGATGTGGCGGACATGGGCACTTATCTGGTTGTGGGGCGAAACGTGCCACGCCTAGTAACACTCTTCCTTTGTTCACCCCACTATCTCTCACACGAGCAGCAATCATTACGGTATACTAAAGCGAATAGTTTTCACATACCTTACGCGCTTAGGGGAAAACCTCTGGAGGAGAAGGCTAGAACGCTTATCACCCAAGCCTACTCGCTATATTCGAGAATGGTGGAGAGAGGAATCCCGCTAGAGGATGCGAGGTCGATTTTACCTCTCGCAGTCAACAGTAACATAACATCCACGGGTGGCGGCAGAGAGTACACATACCTGGGTATCCTCTCTAGGTCACCACACATTGTTCTACCACAGGTGGTCAAAGATTCTTTGGACCAGATTTTGAGGAGTGTATCAAGAATCGCACCACAAGTGTTTTCGGATTACGGTCCAAACTATGATATAAGAAGATACTATCCATCCCCACAATTCTTTGCAAAAACCAATCACTTCGTGAATAAACTTATCACGCAAAACAAAGGGGAGAGGGTTGTCCTGCTCGGTTTCCATGATAATGGATTAAAACTATCAAAGCGAGAGGTGGAGGAAGGTGTGAGAAGCGGTGACCCAACGTTTTTCACTAATCTTCTCCATATAAGAGCTGTGTTCTTGGTTAAACTTTCCCTTGAGGCCGCTCACCAAGCCATACGTCATAGAACTTGGAACCATGATTTCGAATCGCTATATGACGCGGCTGAACGGTTTGAATATATGGTTCCACCGAGCATTCAATCTTCCGATTTCCTAACTGAATACCATACGATGCAGTCAGAGATGCGTGAACTATACATGAAAGTGAGAGATGAAGTATCGAGAAGCGAATCGCTTCTATTTCTTACTAACGCCCATTATGTGTATGACGTGATGGAGATTGATGGGTGGAACATGATAGGGAACCTACCGCTTCGTACATGCGAAAAGGCGCAGTGGGAGATACGTGGGATAGCTAAGTTAATGGCGAGTAGACTCGCATGGGGCTCCGCGCAGAGTGGTTTCACCGGTGACAAAACACTAAGCTTCTATACGTTGCCCACGTGTCAGACGTTCGGGGTGTGCTATGAGGATAATTCTAAAGATGTCTGCCCAATATACAGGCACAAATTCCTTAAAGCCTAGCGTACATTTAGCGCGTAAACATTACAGGGTTCCTCAAACACAAGCGTCAAGTGGTACTCACCCCATCCACCATCCACCACACTATAAAGCCTGGGGATATCCAATTTGATAAATGACCTACCTCCTTTTTTTATCACATCATCACCCATGAGATGGGAGCGTAGGGTATGCTTGTTAAGTCTAACCTCGACGAGTTCAGAGTGCCGCAGTGGCTCAATGAGTGCGTAGAGTTTCCGTCCCCTATACTTGAAGTCGATACTACCCCTATTGACGCGCACTGAGTAGTCGTTTAGAACATATTCCCCGCTAACACTAAACGATCGCCAAGGTTTTTGCGTGGCCCACCAATCTGAACAAAACGGGCTTAATGAATTGGCTCTTTCAATATCTTCTAGTTGCTTGACAACGCTGTCAGAAAAAGGCGGAGGCCAAGTACCCAGTATGTCACGCAGCGCGGTCTCAAACCAATAGTAGCCACCTCCCCCAGGCTGTGAGTAAAGCACTCTCCCTTCTTGATCAGCAATGATAAACGTGTGGCAATTCTTCACTGCTAACCACTCGAAAAAGAAACTCTCGGCTGTAGCAATCCTATAGTTTATAGCGTATCTGGATACACTATCCATGATCATCGCCCTATTATAGTTAAATATTGGGTTCGGAACAACTACGCCAACGAGCTCTGCAAACTTTGTGAGCCGATCATAGATTGATTTAAGATAAGTTATATCGGTTATACACTCAACACACGTGGGCCTCCAAAAATGTAGCACAATTGTCTTAGAAGAAGTGTTCGAGTTAGTGTGAGTGTGGAAATCTGTTAAACAATTAATGATCCCATGCATAAAGACACCATAGCCCCGGCCGGATTCGAACCGGCGTCAGGGGATCCAAAGTCCCCGATCCTTGGCCGCTAGACGACGGGGCTAATACATGTAGGAAGCTATTAGAATTTAACTGTTACGTCGACTGCTCTTGCCTGTATTCTTCCTCTAATATGCGCCTTATCTTCTCAGCGGTCTTCCTACCTATGCCTTCAACAGATTCTAACTCCTCCATGGTGGCTGTGAACACGCGTAACACACTTCCAAAGTGTCTTAACAAACTCCTCGCTCGAACCGCATCAACGCCTGGAAGGGAGGCCACTATGAACTCCTTGATTTGTTCGTCGTTCACTGGTTTCCTAGAATCACGTATTATTGGCCTTGAACCAGCCTCTCTCTGCTCCCTTGCCGCCATCCTTGCGATAAGGTGGGCGGTCTCATTTGCGGAGCGCGACCACAGTATTGGTATGCCATAGTCAACTGCAAGGCTAATGAGGGCGCCACGGATGGACTCTGGGTTAAGCCTAGACGAGTAGATATTTTCACCCTCCACAATAAGTATGGGCTTCCTATATGTCCTCCTCATTTTTAGCGCTTGGTCGAAAAGCCTACCATCCACAACTGAAGCCGTAAAGTCATCCACAGTCTTACGCTCAACGCAGATATCATCTGAAACAACGTAGTCCGAGACGTTTAATTTGGTTAATTTGAGTTTAACTCCAAGGTTTGAAAGGTAAACAGCGACCTCGGAGTTCGTTTCTCTTACATCAGCCGCCACCTCTATACCCGTGTACATTGTGTCCTGCGTGGGTCTTGATGAAATTGGAGTGGGCGGATTGTTAACATCGTTTTTAATAGCGTTTACAACATCCCTACGCCGTCTCTTAGCAATATAGTGATACACTTCATCCCTAGTGTGTCTTGTAACCAAATAGACTATTCGGCCAGCCGATATTCTACCCGTCCTTCCAATGCGTTGGATGAGTCGTAGAGGGCTTGGCACATTATCGTACATGACGACAAAATCGCATTCTGCTATGTCTAGGCCCTCTTCAGCGACCTGGGTAGCTACTAACACGTTGTACTCTCCATCTCTAAACTTCCTTAATATTTCTATCTGGTCTTTTTGGGTTAGACCACGATCACCGCCCCTGTCGGCTTGCCCAACAAATCTTGCAGGTCTTATAATACTTTCACCCAGCAGTGTTTGAACGATTAGCTTCGCCGTATCCCTGTAATTGGTAAACACTAAGGCTCTTTGACCACCAGATTCAAAGTGCTCCTTCAATAGTTCTCTAAGTCTTAAAAGCTTGGGATGCTCCAATCCCGCCTGGCTCAGTGACTCCAATTGTATGCGTGCGGTGAGCCAGAATGGATCCCTTACCAGCATCTTGAGCGAGCTATTCATACGCCGCCCAGCGGCCTCTTCAACCCTGCGAATATACATGAGGGTTGAGGTTACACCCTGGGTTTCAAGGAGGGTAATAGCGTGAGAAACCCTTATAGCGTTTGTGACTAGGATGGTATAGTTGATATATTCAGCGCTCAAACCCTCCTTAGCAACTCTTTGGGAAAGTGTCTTTTGCAACTCAATTATTTTTTTTAAGGATAATGCTCGAGCATCCTTGTAGCCAATTAAGGATGCCTCCTTTAGGGGTTTTACATACTTTTCGAGGAGTATGTTAAAATACTTGAGTACGGATGTAAACTCGACAGGGGGTTCTATCATCAATGTTTCTTCGTTAACCCTTTGAACATATCTTTTCACATCAGGGTCATCTCTGTCCTTAAAGTGAACAAACGTTACTCCTAGATTCGCGCGGAGTTCACGTATTTGCTCATCTGAGTAGCCTGGACTAGCTGTCAGCCCAATTATATGGCCGTTCGGGTTTTCCTCTAAATATTTCTTAGCTATGTAAACATAAGGGTAATCACCAGTCGCACGGTGTGCTTCATCGAATATTGTGAGGCAAACTTCTTTCAAAGAATATCTGGAGGCTAAGAGGTCGTTTTTTATCACTTGAGGGGTAGACACTATTATACATGAGTTTCTCCAAATCTCAATACGCTTTTCTGGGGTGTCATCTCCAGTAAGACTCGCAATTAACCCCCTCTCTAAGTGTATGGTGCGTTTGAAGCTATTTAGAAGCTGATTTACGAGTGGCTTAGTGGGCGCCATAGCTACAATCTTACATAAGGCGCTTTCTTCGAGTTTGTGGGCTGCGACCAGTACGGCGATCAGAGATTTTCCAAGGCCGGTTGGTAGCACAATTAGCGAATTCCCTTTGAGTGATTCTTTGTATAACTCGACTTGGTAGTCACGGACCTCTATGTTTTCAGCGTTTATATTGCTTGGGAGATCATCTGCCTTTAGTGACAGACCTAGTCTCCTCCACGATCCCCATTATTTTATTTGAGATTTCTTCAACGCTTTTGGTAGCATCAACAACAAACATACCGTACTGTTTAGCAAGGTTCAAATAGATCTCTCTGACCTTTATGAGAGTTTCAATATTTTCGAAGCGGTCAAAACGGTTTAACCGTTTTAAGCCTAGTGCAGGATCTATATCCATTAGGAACACTAAGTCGGGTTTCGGTGCGAAGGAATTTACCTTTAATATGTAATCAATAGGAACGCCTAGCGCTCCCTGATATGCCGCAGATGAGTAGTAAAATCTATCGAATATGTTAATCACATCTTCTGAAAAAATAACGCTGTTTAAATGAGTTGACCTATCAGCCGCGTAAAGTAGTGCTATTGCGCGTGGGTCGGTTATTTGCCCACTCGTGAGCACTTCTTGCCTTATCAATCTACCGATAACGCCCTCAGTGGGCTCCTTAGAGTAGCTCGCCTTTAAGCCCCGCTCGCTCAACCGTCTTGCGAGGATCTTAGCCTGAGTGGTCTTTCCAGAGCCATCAATACCTTCAAAAACGATCAACACAACACGACACCCACTAGTTTTTTGTATGACTTAAACCATGATAATTTGGGTTGTGGATATGCTTTTCTATAGTGAAATCATGGATCCAATCCACGGTTATATTCCCTTTACTAACAGCGAAAAAGCAGTGATAGACACCGAGCCGTTTCAACGCCTACATAGGCTAAGACAGCTTGGTATGGGTTTCTATGTTTACCCCTCAGCTACTCATAGCAGGTTTTCACATTCTGTTGGCGCAATGCATCTAGCCGGTCTCGCGGGAGAAAGATTGTTGAACTTAGGATTGATAGATGGCGATGCACAGCAGATTTTAAGGATGGCAGCTTTGCTACATGATTTGGGTCATGGTCCTTTTTCCCACTCTTCAGAAAGCGTCTTACAGCAAACAACAGGCTTCACTCATGAAGACATGACCATTAAGTTAGTCAACGAAAGCGTTGTGGGTGATGTGTTAGAGTCATTAGGCTTTAACAAAAAGTCTCTATCGGAGTTTGCAGTGGGTAGGAAGCCATATAGCGGCGGCCAAGAATATTTGACCAAAATAATCGCCGGCCAGGTGGATGTTGATAAGATGGATTTTTTGAATCGTGACTCACACTTCACAGGTGTCCCATACGGAAAAGTTGACCATAGGAGGCTAATAGAGGGGTTACTGGTTAAGTCTGACAGTGTGGCCATAAATATGAATGCGCTTTATGCCTTAGAGCAATTCATTATTGCACGCTACGAGATGTTCAAAGCAGTCTATTACCATAGGACTGTAAGGGCCGCTGAAATAATGTTCGATAGGATTCTAAGGCACACCGCGGCCGACCTAGGGATTCATAAAGGCATGAGTGTGGACGAATATCTTAAACTCGATGACGGTTATGTGTGGTCCAAGCTTCAGGAGCTAGTAAGAAGTGAAAAACTGAATAAAGACGCACTCGACCTGTTTAAGATGCTAAACAGCAGACAGCTACTCAAATCGTGTTATGAAGTTGTAAGGCATGAGATCGACCCACAAAGCAGAATATTCAACAATGAAAAAGTACTCTACGCGCTGGTGGATTCCATCGCCGAGAAGGCAAAGGTGGATCCCGAAACAGTCTTTATAGATACACCAACCCTTCCCACGATACCCTTAAACAACATAGTCAAAGACGGCTTCGGTTTACTCGTTTATGACGAGAAAACTAAGAGTGAATATGACGCTTCACACATCTCTCCTCTCACTCACGCATTAAGCCAGTATATGGTTGTATTAAGGGTCTATACTTTTGCGAACCAAAGAGAACCTGTTGCAACGGCGGCAAAGTCAATCTTTACGCCAGAATTGATATCCGAGAAAGTGTCATATTAAACCCATATGAAATTTGATTCGAATTGGAAATAGAGCAGGTCTATACGCATTTACCTTATACTCCAACGAAAACCCAGATAAGGATACTAGAAGTAATATTTAGGACACATGAACGACATATATATTCACTTATTGAGGCGGCTAACGGCGTTGGTAAAACCACGTGTCTAGCGGCTGCGGCGGCTCTTTTAGCTAAGCAACGCACGAGAACAACCATCTTCTGCATGACATATAAGCAGATTTCAAGGGTTATAAACGAGCTCAAAAAGATCGATACGGACATAAAGGCAGTGGTTATAGGAAGCCATAACGCCCTGTGTTGCTCCGATAATACTGCTACCCCTAGAACCATATGCCGCATAAAGAGTCTTAGATCTTCTTGTGCCTATGGGAGGCCTAGTGCAGATTACTTACCATGGCTCTTAGATGGTGATGAACTGGTGAGAGAATCACGCGCTAAGGGGATGTGCGCATATGAGGCGGCTTGGCAGAGTGTTAAGGACGCTCAGATAATACTCGCAACACAAGCCTACTTACTCTACGATAATAGCTGGAAGAAAATTTCTAGATTCGTTGACAACAGTTTTTTGCTTGTCGACGAATGTCACAACCTCATACACAGCGGCGTGAGCGTGTTTAGCTTTACGTTAGACTTCGAGTCTCCAACATGCAAAAGAATCCTTCAAACATTGATGAGTAAAACAAGGTGGTCTAAGAGAAAACTTTTAGAGAAATTAGGAGAAGAGGAAAGCTTTCTTGGAAACACAGAACAAGAAATAAGGACGTTGATTGGTTCGAAAGATAACTACTTATTATGGAAAATTATAAATGAATATAGCCAGATAAGACTGTTATGGGAAGCAAATTATGACAGGCTGTTCATACGCCAAAAACAATGTGAAGGATACCTAGGATACCCAGAAGAATATTTGAATCAGAGGTTTAGGGCTTTCTGCGGTGGTGTCTTGGTTTCCGCAACACCGGGATCAATTGAAACATATAAAAGGATAGTTTACGATGTACCACTTTACGTCGAAAAACTACCAGCACCTTATACCAAAGACCAGCTAAAAGTATTCATACTCAACGATTTCAGCACGAGATATGCGGAGAGAACTCCCCAAAACTACATAAAAGTGTGTGAGCGAATATTTAGATTACTAAGCAAAACTAGAAAGTTAGGCGTGTACTTTCCTTCCTATGAATACTTAAATAGAATAACTGCGACAATAGCTGAAAGGTATCCAATGATTCCTTTTCTACCGCATTCAGCTAGTCTCGTCGAACTTAGCTATTACGGGAGCAGAGCCATGCTAAGCGTTCAAGGAGGGCGGGAGGGGGAAGGATCTGAAATACCGGGTGGGCTAGATATGGTTCTTGTTGTTGGTTTAGCCCTACCATTTCCAAAATCACTGCTTATGGCACGTGAAAAAATGTATAGGGGACTGGGCATCTCGAACCCCGATGAGCCCGCCTATATAAGTTGGGCAACACAGAAGGCCGTTCAAGCTATAGGAAGGGTGATAAGGGGACCTAATGATAGAGGCATTGGGGTACTAATGGATCGCAGGTTCGAATACCCTCACGTTTTAAAAAGCATGCCATCTTGGTTCCAAAGCTATATATGGCGCTCAGCAGATTTTGAACAGTTGATGAGAGTATTGGAGGTATGAAATCGCTTCATGATTCATGGAACAATTGATCCCATGAGCCAGTTAAACTTCGGGAGGCTTGAAAAAAATACAACCTATCTGATAGTAGGTCCAAGAGGAGCCGGTAAAACGCTCTTCTGTATGCTAGCCGCGATTAGCTTTGCATTGAGGGATTTGAGAAGCTTATACCTAATAACACAGAGTGATTTATCATTTAAACTCGCTGAGAACCTAATCGAAAATCATAGGCTGCCAAAAAAAATATTGGATAATGTTGTCTTAGTCAGACCAACAAATAGAAACGTTGAGTCCAGAATACCTAAACTAATCGAGGCAACCAGACCATCAATTTTTATCTTTGATGAAGTAATTTGGAGCTATGGGAGCTATGTTATGGAAAACATAGAACTTGCGGTTTACAGAAGTAGGTTGCTTTCAAACATGCTCGCAGAAGTTCATAGTCTACGTGAAAGTATTGGTTTCACCACTATATATACAGCGGACACTCAAGGTGGAAGAGTTCTGGCAAACAAGGTGCTTGAGTATTTTTCCGATATAGTGGTCGAATTCCTCAAACAAAGAGGCTATCAAAGCTCCTATAGAGCGGTGTTACGAAGTAATGGGTTAAAACCCAAAAGCTACTCTTATACGATAGATAAGCTTGGTTTTCACATCGGTGAGAATAACTGAATATTCTGATGGTTATTCTAAATACCATTTACTATCTGCTGCCGGCCATGGTTGCAAACGGTGCACCAGTCCTCATAAGGAGGGGTCATCCGATAGACCACGGTCTAAACCTGCACGATGGGAAAAGGATATTTGGTGACGGTAAAACCATCGAGGGCTTTTTGTTCGGCGTCTTTGGGGGAACGCTGATAAGCTTTGGTGAATATACATTTAATTCCACACTAAGCCAGTTATTAATAGGTATCTTACTATCTGTCGGTGCACTAGTGGGCGACTTAGTCGGCGCCTTTATTAAGAGAAGACTCGGTCTGCCAAGGGGTTACCCAGCACCATTATTAGACCAGCTCGATTTTGTGTTAGGTGCATATTTCGTTTCAGGGGTTTTTAACTACGTGGCTCAACACGATTTCACGGTTTTCGGTGATCTCGTGTCGCCCACATTACAGCTACAAATTGTTCTCACTTCCTTGTATATTATACCACTCCTTCACTTAGCTACCAATATAGGCGCCTATTTTCTTCATCTTAAACAGACGCCCTGGTAGACCCGACCCGACGTGTTACCGAATCTATACCAACTTTAACGCTAAAAATTCTGCGTTGCATACACTTATTTTTTAGTTAAATCTATAGTATGATGTGTCAGTTACACTTGGATCGGAGTGGCCGTCTCAAGACGAATTAGTAATAGCAGTAGTGACAGAGATACTTGACCATGGGGCGTATGTCAAACTTGAAAGCCACGGTGGCAAAAAAGGCTATCTACCCATATCCGAAATAAGCCAAGGATGGGTTACAGATATTAGAAGGTTCATAAATCCGGGACAAAGAGTTGTATTGAGAGCTATACGGGTCAATCCGCAAAAGGGGCAAATAGACCTATCACTAAAAAGGGTCACACCTTCAGAGAGAAACACTATGCTAAAGGCGTGGAAAAGGAAGCGTAAGTTCTCCAAGATAATGGAAGAATTTTCCAATGAGCTTAAACTACAAAGCGAAGAAAGGAACAGAATTCTAAGCATTCTTATGTCTAACCCAGACCCTCTAGGTGTGTTGGAAAGAGCCGCCTCCGAAGGATCGAGCGCTTTAGAAAGCTTAGGTATAGATAGCTCTATCGCCCAAAAACTAGCCGAATATGCCAAACGCATAGTTAAGGTTAAAGAATATTCTGGTAAGCTTGAATTCCAGCTCCAAACCACAAAGAAGGGTGGCGCCAACCTGATCAGGGACGCATTAATAGAGCTAGAAAACTTCCTCAACTCCAAAAATGTTAGAAACAGAGTGTATGTTGTCGCTGCTCCTAGATACGCCTGTGAGATAGTCTCCGAGAAACCTAAATCAATCAATACTCTACTTAAGGAAATACCTGTAAAACTAAAAGATATCACCGCAAGGTTGGGTATCGAGCTCACATTAGACTCCACATAGCGTTGCATTAACAACCAAACTAACTATTTACCACTAAAAATCCCTGCATTTTCCAGTTCAAGCACCAAAATAATTATATAAATATCGATTCCCAATAAACCTAAAATAGTATAATATATTAATCGAACCTATGAAGTCTATGCTAAGAAAGTGTGACTTATGCGGCATTTATACTATGAGAAACAAATGTCCTAGGTGTTCGCAGAACACAAAACCAGCACATCCCCCGAAGTTTTCACCAGATGACAAATACTTAAAACTAAAACTAAAAACAGCTTACGATAAATGGTTAGACAAATCTGACAAAACTTAAGAATACCGCGCCCACTAGGCCCATATACGCGGATAAGTCCTATTCTTAGGTAGGAGAGATATTCTGTATAGCAGGATACCGAACTTGTTCGATTTTTACTGATTGTAAGATACCCTGTCCTGAAGGGCCAAGCTTCCTGCCTCCCCCACCATCCGGACTCGACACCCAGTAAGGGGGCCACGGTAGCCTAGGCATCCACAGGCGTAAATTCCCCGTACACCACGGATACACACTAATGCTTTCACTAGGCTTCACTCAAATCTCCCGGCGCGAGTGATCCTCGCCCTGAACAGTAGACCCAAAATTCATGCGGGGGGTCCAATCAGCGTCAAACACAAATTTGGGTCTACCGTGAAGGGTGAGGTTTTGGAAAGTTTATATCAAGATAGCGCCCGCCGATGTGTCCACGTAAAACGCGAACACTACCCCTGTTTCACGGTTAAGTATACGTTAAACCTGAACACGGCCCTTAGTTACGTATCTCTATAAAACATAGGTAAGCTTAAATTTAAGAATAAACTCTAAAAACCGATTAACGAAATGAGCTTTTTAAAAAAGATCTCCGATTTTTACGATAAAGCGGGTCAAATACTGTCATCGATTTTTGAGTACTTGGTTTTAATCGTAATCATCGCCCTTTTAGGTGGGGCCCTTTTTGACATGGTTCAGAAGGTGCCCCCAGAGGGGGGTAGCTCAAGCGGTGGAATCATTGTTGTGGCACCCACACCAAGCTATCAATTCCAAGCGGAAACCTACATAATGGGAGCGTTACTCGTGTTTGGAACAGTTGGTTTCATAGCCTTGTTTCGAGCCGCAAACACTATCGGAGAGAAGCGTTACGCAGCTGCCCTCGCAACGCTAGGAATAATATCGCTCTTAATCACAATTATCGGCACAATTTACTTTGCCTCGCTAAAGTAAGGAAATGATGATCTAGTGTTCTGATATTATTTCAGCTATAATTTCGGCCTTTCCACCCGTGGGCTTGGCTAGTACAGCGCCGCATATCAGACACTTTACTTCCATCGCAGCATGAGAGAAAATCGTCTGAGTATTACCGCACTCTTTACATTTTACGTCGTAAAACCGCGAATGGGGTTTGGGAACAAGGTCTTTATGAGGCATCTTTGATCACTGTGTAATTTCGGCCTTCTTTAGTCTTATACCTTTTCGATGGAGGGTATAGCCGCATTTCTCGCATTTAAGTTTAATAGTAACTTTCTTAGTAACCTTAGCGAGCCTCCGCTGAATAGGTTTTTTCGAGCCTCCGTACCCCCTATTCTCCATAGCGTGGCGCTGTTCTCCCCAAGCCAATGCTCTCCTTCTACCCGCTTTGTACAAGCTCACTTGATGAGCGGTGTGAGTTCTACACCTTGGACAGAAGGTGTTAATCGATTTCGGTATCTTCAAACTGTCACTCCCCTAATAACACATCAACTATTCCGTACCTTGACAAGACTAATGCGTCCTCCTCTGGTATATAAGCCATATCACTCTTTTCAAAGGGGCCCAGTGTATTCAACTCCGAGTCCACAAAGGGCTCCAATTGGGTATTGAATAAAACCAGCATTTTGCTAGAACCCTTTCCACTAGCAGATGGTTGTTGCAGAGTAGCAATGAGCATCTTCAGGGCTCTTCTAAACTCGTCATATTTATGGAAAACATACCTTTCCTTCTTAGTTGCAAGCTTACTCTCTGCCCCGTTAATAACTTTGGTAAGCCTTATAGCAAAAAGCAGAACCAGTTGCTCAGAGAGGAGATTCAAAAAATATTTAGCCAATTCATCATTATTATCGCTAATTATACTGAACACATCATTGTAAAACTCATCATCGAGCTTTTGAAGGGTCTCTGTTTCGAACTCCGACTTCACTAAATTTGATATGTATTCGAATACTTCATACGGCTTCATCTACGAAATCTCCTCCTCCACGCACAACAACATAATATGCAAGAGCACTATTTAGTTCAACCTCTTTGCCATTTAGCTCAGGTGACACTGACTCGTTGTTAATAACCACCTCAAAAGGTACCCTTTTGATATGCACCCTTTTCCTCGAAACATTCTGCATTGAAGCATGTCTAAAAGGATCAAAGCTCTCCAGGTCATTCTTAGTGATTGCTTTGCACACAAGCCCAGATCCCCCGTGAACAGTACCTGGGGCTCTCAGTAGCCTATTTATGTCCACAGTGACCCTTTCATCTACAGCAACAGTATAACTTGCCAAAACAAAATCAAGTAACTTCTCCATAGAAGTAAACTCAGACCTATTCAAGCGCACATTCGAAGGATTTTTAGCCTTTCTAAACGCGGATATCACCCTTTTTGCTGTCAGGTCAGATGATAAGTCAAGCTCTTCGAGCTGGGACTGTTCCATAACTCTTATATGCTCAAACAATTTCTTACTCCACCCATAATCATGAGGGAAGGGTTGAAAGACGTTTGCTTTGATGGAGGCGCTCGGCTTATACCCTATTGACACATACTCTACTATCTGCCTCCTCAGTTTCTGATCAAGATTGATGTATGGTTCAACCAAAATTCTAATATGGTAACCCCTTCCACCTGAGAAAACAAGTATATAGTCCTTTTCGTCAAGTCCAAAATCCGCTTCGATAAAATCTTCTAACAAATATAGGAATCGTTGCTTTATTTGTTCATATACACTCTGAGATATCCACCCAGATTTTATCAACTCGTCGCTTGTCTTCAACAATTGCTCGGCATCCAAATCGAATGGTAGCTCCGCGTTAACCCACCCTTTTTCATTCATTGTGAGTGTAGGTTCCCGGTAGGTGGCTATACTATAATAGACATCTTTTGGTACGGTGCGTTGTACATAGTTTACGTATTCTTCAAAAACTTTGAAGCCAATGTGCCGCTTGAAAGATCCTCCGAAGAAATTAAACCCAAATTCTCGGCTGTCTATGCTATTTGGTTTATATATCTCTGAGTAATTATATCTATAATACTCACTCAAAATCGATTTTAATGTTTCCTGACGACGCATATCCGTAAGCATCAGAACAATCACCGTCTTATGCTAACGGGGAAATATGCCTTTAACGTGCCTTAACCGCAAAAAATTGGAACTTTCGGACCACAGCATAGGTTTACAAGAGAACACAATCAAAACCATTAGTAAATCACACGTCGACCTATTTAATCCAGCCTGCATTATAATAACTTTAGTGTAAGGCTGCTTTAAAAGTTAATACACGAAACCTCGGCACTGTTTGGATAATCACTGATCGTGCTCGAGCACGCCCCCGATAAGCCTTATAGTCTTATGTGAACTATACATTAGGAGGCCAAGTTACGGTTAGTAGGCTGTGAGTCGTTGTGCTGTCCAGTTTAGGAGCTACGATACCCTGTCCGCAGCGTTAAGTGTGACCTAGCGTGTTAACAAGCTGGCCATCCGAGGAGTTTGAATATGGGATTGGACCTTGTATGTGTAATCGGTATACATTTTCATCTTCAAAGCCCTGAGGGTTATGGGGATTGGTTATGGCCACTCACTGGGCTCATAAACCACTCAATATGCATCCAAACACCGCTCTAAACCTGACACACAAGATTAAAATCGAGGCCATAACACCTGCTGACTGTCGCTCTCACACTTAACACAACATTATTTTAGTACCTATGCTATATATTATGTACTTGGGTCTTATAAAAAATTAAGTGTTATGTAGACAAAACAACATATAAACGTTTCATTCATCGTCGGCCCGAGGTGCTAATAAGAATGAGAGCTTTATGTCGCCTGGAATTTGATATTCTAGTTTTAATGGAGCACTGTTTGAAAAGCTTATAGACACCGAAACCGCTTCGTCTACACTAGTTATGTACTCCAGGTATTTGATTCCGTATGAAGCACGAATTTTCTTTTTATCTGATTTAACCTGATAATCAAGTAAGTATCCGCTCTCTTTTGTGAACTCTAATGAAACGCTACCACGACTGCTTTTTGACTTTATATATAAAGCGTTAGGTTCGGCTTCAAATGTAGCAAAGTCGCTAACAACACCCACATCCTTTACCGCCTCCTTCAGGGCGGTTGGGTCCGCTATTGCAGTCACCTCATATGAAAGGTTTGGCATAGGTGGTGTATTGGAGCCTAACTCTATTAGATTAACAACAAATTCACGCTTTATTTGACTTATAAAAGCTAGCACCAAGCTGTTTTCGCTCGGATCAAATGAAAGTCTGAGCTTATCATTCTTTGTTGCTCGCTTTAAAACACTATTTAAGTCATCAAGCTTAATGCCCAAATTGGCTTCTTCTATAACGGTATACGTTTCAAAGGCATTCTTCGGTATATAGAAATCCACCATTGAGAGATGCGCATTATCCATCGCCCTTGCTGATACGCCTTCCTTCTTGAATGAGACAGATATCTCATCGACAATCTTTGAAACACTGGTGAAAAGAGCTCCCCATTCTCTTGCTTGCGGAAAGACTGCTTCTATCAATACAATCCCTAAACAAGTTGAACCAACTGATATATAGACTTTTTTGGTGAGAAGTCGTCCAACAACCCTAAATCCACTCAACACGTTTTGTGAATGAGTACCTTCAAAAGCGTTATCTATAGATTAATCATATTCCCGCCATACGTGGCCACACTTAGTGCATCTAAAGAACCTAGTGGTTGCTTCATCAGCAGACCTAGTTTGCTGCATCCACCAATATGCCTCATTATTCCCGCATTTGGGACAAACGACTTTTGTCTTTGGCAACGACGCCGGATTTGGATCTTCATGCTCAACTATCATTGGTTGATCCGTCTTCACCTTCTCTGTCCTTCGATGCGAACCCATATCATTTTTTGCCACAGACTCTTGGTAGCCACATTTTGGGCACAATTGCACCAAGGAATCCGCCTTTCTCTGAGTTCTCAACACGCCACCACAATGTGGACAGAATTTCAAAGCAGCATTACACCCTCCCTTTTACTTCTTGGAATAGCGTTTTTAAAAACTCAGTGTACACTTCCTCTTCTCTACGTCCATTTTTTATCTGTTTAAGCAAGTTGCTTGTTAAACTTTCAAATGATATCCCTAAATCCAAATAGGCGAAGCCTACCAAGCCCTCATACATTTCAGCCAATACATGAGAATCATGACGGGGTGGCTTAGCTATGTCTAAGCGTTTAAACGCTTGGGAAAGAACCCTGTTTTTAACCCTTATACTTTTTGGGCGCCCTACCGCAACTGTACTAACAGTGGCCGCAGCGTTGAGCACCGCATCACCGACCACGGTATATTTTTTATCGAGGAATATGGGTTTAGCCGACATGGGTGTTAACCAAGTTTAAGAGTTCTGATAACGCACCAACCAATTTATCTGATGCCATCTTGACGGCTTGCTTGGGGCTAATAGAGCCATCAGTCTGTACGTACACCACGACTTCATTACTTAGAGGGTGCGGAATTCTATAGCCACTATGCAACACGCCCTGCAGCTTCCTTAATTCAGAACAAAGAATGTTGGCGAGAGTGTGATCCTCACCTTTAAAAACAAACTCAGAGGAATTCTGGTTAAGAATCTTTTCTATTATTTCCAAAGCTTTCACCGCTTTTACTTACTCCACCATGTCTCTTTAAAATATAATTTGAGCTTAACTTTCTCCTATCCTTAGCCCCACAGTTGGGGCAGATGAGTATCTTGGTGTCACTCTCGAGCATGCTACCACAATTTCTACACCTAGCAAGTATGACTCCAAATTCGGATCCCTTGGTTGAGAGTATGAACGGAGAACTTGTACTTTCGACTTTGGCGATCACTATGTCCGATTCAGTATATAGCGAATCAGCTGATTCTACACGTTCTGTGCTTATCATCGAGATCGGCAAAAGAGCCGTGAAAGGAGGTTGGAAGACCTTTTTATCCATAGAAACAATGTCCACGACCACCATTTTGGGTTTAGCGTCGCTTACAACTCCATAGACAACGTCCCCCTTGGTTGGAACGCTGGGTGTCCGACCACTTCTCACAACCTTTAGTAGATGCTTTGAAGCATCGCGATGAACAAAGCCTACTGCAGCAGCCCTTAACACGCCGTTATGTTCATAAACTAACCCTTCACCAAGATATTCCTCAACAACTCCTACCGCATCGCCCGGTAAAACGATCTCACTCACTGTAAGATAAACACTCCCTTATCCACGTTTAAACCTTTCAAATACAGTCCGTAAACTTCCCTAGCCTCAAATATGGGTATTGGTGACCTATCAAAATCGTCGGTAGCAAATCTTGTGCAACCTGCAGTAACAACAACCTCATATCCAAGTTCTTTCAATCCCAGTAAGAATTGGTCGGTCAACAACTCTGTAGTAAAAGAATCTACTTGGGAGGTGGGTTTCACGCGTTTTAAGAAGACTTCGAGTTTTTCTATTAATGAGGAAGTATGCTGACCGGGTAAGCTGATGTCCACCAATGCCACTTTTTTCGCTGATTGTAACATCAACGCCGCGAAACCCCGAAACCTATTAACCCTATCAACCCTCGATTTAGAAACCCACTCTACGCTTCCAGCATATGGCTCGACGTGCAGAACAGGTTTAAATACAGAAAGAGCCAAACCGATAGCGTGGAACTCTCCACCTGCAATTATTACGTGACAGTCTACTTTTGTGTTAATTCTAATCGCCGATAAATAGTCGCACCCCACCACTTGGCCTTGATACAAACACCGTTTGCCCGGTTGACCTATAAAGGGTTTTTTACCGTTCCTAGCCAAGTACTCATACAGTGTTGGGAGGGTCTTGATGTGTTGTACTGATGCTGACAACCCAACTTTTTCCACATGTGACAAAGCGTCAAGTATTTTAGGGAATAATTTTGAAGAATCAATCTTAGAGAACGCAGGAATGTAAAGAATCGGATAGCTCGTATTGACGAAGCCTGTGTGCCCAAAGTGAACAACAGCCTCAAAACCAATTAGATGAGTGTTCACGTCGCATGCGCCGAACCTCCCCCTACCATCCACTACAGTATCCGCATCAGTCATCTGCTTGACGTAATCACTTATCTCGGGCAGATAGCGTATCAGGCCTGGAGCCGACTGAAGCAAAACCCTCTTAAAATTATTCTGCCTAATCCAATCTATTACCCTATCCAACTCAAAGTCGTAAGGACTTTCAGCTAGACTCACTTGCTTGCACGCCATCTTTAACCCTTGAAACAAGTACCACGGTTTCTAATGGGAGCTTTGCTTGAGCAATCCTGAAGGCTTCCTTGACCTGCGGAAGGAACTTTTCATCAACTTTAACGGTGAATAACACGTCCCCCTTTTTTACCCGAACAGCCAAACCAATAGGCTTCCCGAAAGATAGCCGCATACCCTGTTGCATCCTGTCTGCACCGGCGAAAGCCATCATCTTGTTCTCTCTGATCACCTGGTGCGGGTACTTTCTAACCTTAAAGTAGTAATTCTCTTCACCTAAAGATGAAAGTATCTTGTGTACAGCCATCCTCGTTGACTCCAAAGCATTATGTCTAATCTGCCCCAGATGTGTTACCACCAAGTCAAGTCTGTATTCAAAGTTATTCTTCGACGTGCCGAAATTAAATTTGGTTATCTTCGAGTTGGGAACACCAGGTATGTATTCTTTCCTTGTATATGGAGGGGTATCAATTCTTCTATAGCATCTTCCTGGGCGTAATGGCATAACTAATCTTATTCTAATTGGCGCACAGACATTTAGGGATTTCTAGGAGGAAGGCTTGCTGGCGACGTTGATTAACCTCTGAATTATATTATCTGGCTTGCTCCATCTTATTGGTAAGATAGCTTTGCCTATATGTTTGTTTAGCTTAAGTCCACTTTTTTCAAGTATCTCTTCTACTCTTAATTCATAAAGACCGCCAGATTTTAGTTTCCAAGAAGGAAGGGTAAAAACCACTGTACCGCTTTTTTTGAGTACTTTTGAAAGACTGTAAAAAACTGATGAGTAGAGGTCTCTGAGGTTGTCCGCTATTGCCTGCGCCTCGTTAAGACTCACAGCCTCCTTGAGGGGTGGACCGAAGG
Organism: bacterium; assembly: GCA_035294065.1. Classification (GTDB taxonomy): domain Archaea; phylum Thermoproteota; class Thermoprotei_A; order Marsarchaeales; family Marsarchaeaceae; genus ECH-B-1. The sequence goes on from DATGLQ010000002.1 coordinate 131,454, forward strand.
GGGGTTCTGTTACGGCGACGTCGAAGTATTCCTCAGGAAAGTGTTCTGTTAGATGGCGTGAATCCGCCAAGACAACATGTGAATCAGCTGTCTTACTTTTTTTGGTTTGAAACCAATTCAGGTTTTCCCTAGCACCATTGACATTAGAAGGGTCCAAATCAACCCCATAAGCATCTAACCCACTATCGACCGCCTCTATAAGGATAGTGCCTGTGCCACAGAAGGGATCCAAGAGCTTTCTACCTGGAGATGGTGAGGCTAGGTTAATCATGACCCTAGCGAGCCAAGGAGGCATACTAATTAAAGGATTTTTATATGGCCTGCTGAGGTCTCTTTCTCTGAAGCCTCTAAGATCCAAATGCTTTATTGTCCTCCACACTGCAAGTTCAGTGCCCCAACGCGCAAGTATAAATTCGTAGCCATCAGTCGCCAACCTCTTCCTTATAGCCCGAGTGAGGCTTACCCCTCCCTTCTCTGAAAAAAGAGAGGTTGAGTTAACGTAGACGGATTTTTTATTAGATTGCTTTATGAGCAACTCTATTTTGTGTCTTAATTTCCCAGCCACTACAATGTTGTCATCCAAAACATAGATACTCCAAGGTATACTCTTCTCAGCGTAAGCGAGGTCTTCTCTGAGCACATCTATGAGGCCCTCAACACTAGAATAGTATTCAGCCACACGTAGAATGGATCCAAAATATGGGTCAATAGTCTTCGGGGACTCAAAAATTAAATAGTTAAAACCCTCGTAGGCGGAATTCAAGGCTTGGCTGGTAACGAAGGCATATGCCTCGGCCTTCGATAGCTGCTTAAAGTCCCCAAACTGTAATAGATAAACGCGCTTAGTCATCTTGGTTTGCGCTTGAGCTTTGTTCCGCAATCGGGACACACCCTTTCTCCATTAAAATAGACACGATGACAGCTCGGGCAAAACCATACCCACGTAATTACGTTAAACCCTTCCTTACGAAGGCCGACAAACGAGTGCTTTAAACCAAGAAATCTAGCCACATTGGTCAGCGCATAGTCATCCGTAAACAACTCAACGGGCCTCCCTTCCGTCTTCCGCAACTGGAGTGCCAAACCTATCAGAGATAAATCTGTTTCTGAGAGCAAAACAGAATCACCCGTTTTTGAGGCGGATACGCTAGCGTAAGTGAGATACTTTTCACTCGGTTCCATTACTGTTATAAACGGCGAAAAGGGTGCTGACCCAAAATCTACCCCAAACTTCTCCAGCTCACGTAAAACACCATTAACTGTATAGTTATCATTAGTGGGTGTGATGCAACCCGACAGGATGGCTGCTGTATCCAAAACCACAACCGACTTGGCTGGCTGGCGGTCACCCATAAAATGCTCTATTTGACTAAGCTCGCATCAAACATATTAGTTTCACACAAATCATATTGTTACTAATTCTGATACAATTTTAATATTTACACTTTAGCACTTTCTAGATTGACGTATAAGATAATTTATATTGTTAGATCTTAAGACTTTTATTATATTTCTAAATATAATTTATTTGTGGATTCAGAAATAAGGAACACTATTAATAAGCTACTATGGGGTGATCCAGGGAGTGGCGAAATCGTGTTTGTAAACAGGACACATTCCGGCTTAACCCTAGAAAGGGTGTTAGCCTCAGAGGTTACAGATACAGCGAAAGACTACTTTAAGGTGGGAGTTGGTGTTAATGCAAAGTATATCCCTTACCACAGGGTTGTCGAGATAAGGTATCATGGCGATTTATTATGGAAGTCAAGAAGATGGAAGATTCCCTGATGATTGTTCGAAACCCTTTTAGCGACTTGAGGGAAGCACCAGATTTAGATGCATTAGAAGACTCAATCTTTAGAAGGGTAGCGAAAGTAAATCTACCTAAGCACAGTGACCCACAAAGCATTTCGAAAACCAAGATAACGGTTTTTACACAGCTTTATGAAAATAAACTAAGGAGATTTACCACACTGTACAGACAGGTTAAGTCGGCTCACGAGTTCCATATTTCACTATGCGACTCAATCTACAATGGAGGATATACGCAATTGGTTCGCGACCTAGAGAGTGTTCTCAACTCAAGGGTATTGCTCAAAAAACTTAAACACACATATGAACAAAAGATTAAAGCGGATCCATTAAACGCCAATCAGCTAAGAAGGGAATTCCTTGGTAGAGCTGGTTCCATAATAAAGAGCTTGAAACCAGTTTTTGCAAGAATAAAGACGTATTCTACACTACTCAGCAATTTGCCAAACATAGACCCAACGGTCTTTAAAGTCGTAGTCGTGGGGACACCTCACGTAGGTAAATCTTCACTTGTATCAAACTTAACGTCGCGGAGAATCAAAATAGGCTCATATCCCTTCACAACTAAGGAGATAAACGCTGGAGAACTAAGAGAGGGCTCAACCCGCACAATTATCTATGACACGCCAGGCTTGCTCGACCGCCCTCTAGAAGAGAGAAATAATATTGAAATCAGAGCTATTATGGCGTTAAAACACCTAGCAAATCTAGCTATTTTCCTTGTCGACCCTACAGAAAAGGCAGGTTATCCAGTCACCTATCAGAAAACCATCCTCAGTTCGCTAAAACAACTGCTAGGTGATTTAGAGTTTATCGAAGTCTATACTCACGCAGATGAGTTTGCAACGATTCCTTCTGAACAGGTTATATGTGTATCAAACATAACACTGCAAGGGATGGACTCCCTGAAAAACTACATACTGAAAAAGGCTCAAAACTGGTATCTTTCTCAGCAGGGGGATCAGTGAACTACTCCGCCCCACGGACGGGGACTTCCGCCCCTCAAACCCCCATAAAGTTAAAAGAGGCTTTTAGGAGAGGCTAAAGTGTTCTATATAGGTATATGACTTGCGAGGATGACCAGAACAGTGAATACCACTGATACCCCTATGATGTAGGCAGGCTTGAGTTTGAGGCCTATATTTGATTCTTCATAGAATCTAACTAGACCAGCACTCGACATGGGTGCACCCTGCTTTTTCTTTTTCTTTGAACTCATTTTCCTACCTCTACTAATTAGACTGTCTATAGAAAGATATAAAGTTTTGTGGTTATCATGGTACGAGACGCTCAGGTGTTCGTGGCAAAAGAACCGCCTCTCTCACGTTTTTCAAGTCTAAAAGCTGCATTACTATTCTCTCTATACCTAAAGCGCCTCCTCCGTGGGGGGGAACTCCATATCTGAAGAAATTAAGATAGAATTCAAAGTCCTTCGGGTTTAATCCTTTTTCCTTCGCTTGCGACAATAACACTTCATATCTATGTTCTCTTTGGGCCAGCGTGCATATCTCGAGGCCTTTGAAAAGGAGGTCTGCGCGATTAGTCCACTCTGGCTCTTCGCTCTTACGCATGTGGTAGAACTGGGCTACGCGCCATGGGAACTCGGTGAGGAAAACAAAATCATGGCCAAACTTCTCCTTTATTGCCAAACCCAATTCTCTTTCACCGGTCGGGTCCAAATCTGACCCATACTCAACGTTTATTCCTCTCTTAGATAGAATCGAATAAGCTTCACGCATGGTCACACGTGGGAATGGTCGACTTGGCGTTTTCACGTCTTTCTGCAGCAAACCCAATTCCTCCTGAGCCTCTCGTCTTAAATAGTCAATCGAGTAAACCATGAGCTCCTCCACTACATCGATTACATCTAGGTGATTTCTTATATACCCCATTTCAAGGTCAATGCTCGTATACTCACATAGGTGTCTAGGAGTATGATGCGGTTCAGCTCGGAAAACAGGCCCAATTTCCCACACCTTTTCGAAACCAGCTGCTATCATCATCTGCTTGTAAAACTGTGGACTCTGCGCCAAATACGCGGTTCTCTTAAAATAGAAGATGGGGAACACGTTGGCGCCACCCTCGGTTGCCTGGGAAACAATTTTGCTAGTGTGTATTTCATAAAACCCCTTTTTATCGAAAAACTCGCGTATTGCCTTGCCAAGCTTACTCTGAATCTTAAAAACAGCCGCAACCTCAGGACGCCTAAGATCCAAGAAGCGCCAGTCGAGACGTGTGTCGAGATTAGTTTCGGTTTTCCCTGCGACATCAATCGGAAGGGGGGTCTCAGCTTTTGATAACACCTCGAAACTCTCAGGTTCGATTTCAAATCCCAGTGGGGCTCTAGGATCCTTCTTAACTTTCCCAACTACTCTGACAACTGACTCCCTACTTGTGGAGTCAATCAAATCCAATAATTCCTGTGCGGCAGTTTTCTTATTGAAGACAACCTGCACCCTCCCTTTAATGTCCCTTAAGATCACGAATTTTAGGCCGCCGAGGTCTCTTATTTCTTCTAAATGGCCTTGAACGGTCACCCTTTGACCTTCTTCAAATATTCCTTCGCGCATAGGCTAAGAGTGTTTCGTTTAGTAGTTTTTAAGGCTTAGTTGCAAAGAGATGTATTTAGGAAGATGGTTTACGCGGTGCGGATTCGAAAACGAGAAGCCGAGACCTTACGCTCTTGGCTTAAAGAAAACGGGTTCTACGCAGGCGAATTTCAACCTAAAATGACAGAACAAGGAGAAGTGTTGCTACCCGTTAAAAGGAATTTCGTGGCTTCAAACCCCTTGGGTTTAGAGGTGGTGAATGTGAAGTTACTTAGAAACCATGTTAAACCCCAACCCAAACTACCGTTCGACGTGATCGGAAATATCTGTATTTTTAAACAGGGTAGGAGAGGAATTAGATACGTTGATGAGATTCGCAGGCTCAAATCAATTTATAATTTCCTAACAACCTTTTATCTTAAGGTGGGTGTACTCGAAGGAGTGGAGCGTGTTCCCCCACTCAAACTACTCGCTGGACCCGATAGGGCTTTAACAGTACACATTGAGAATGGGCTAAAATTTTATGTGGATGTGAAAAGAACATATTTTAATCCGAGGCTGGCTACTGAGAGAAGGCGGGTATCCGGGTTGGTTGAAAACGGTGAACAAGTTTTAGATATGTTTGCTGGTGTTGGCCCATTCAGTATAACGATTGCCAAGTATAAGGGAGCAAGTGTCGACGCGGTAGATGTAAACCCATATTCCATCATGCTACTCAAAAAGAACATCGAAATAAATGGAGTAAAAGGGTTAGTCAATGCATACAGAAGCGATGCTGCAAACTTCTCACCCGAAAAAAGATATGATAGGGTTTTGATGAATCTCCCATTTAACGCGTTAACATACCTTAAAAAGGCAATCGCGCTATGTAAGAGAAACTCTGTACTACACATCTATCTTGCCCAACGCAGTGATAAGAAAGATTATACACAAGATATACTTGCAACCCTAAGAGGGTTGCAGAAAAAAGGTAACGTAACCAAGACAAGGGTGTTGGAGTATGCCCCCAGACTCCTTATAGAGCGATACGACACGCAACTCGAGTAGCCCGACTCAGACTATAAGTAGCTCGACTTCTGCTGTTTCACCTTGGCTAAGCCTTTTCACCAACCTTCTATCAATATCAATCGCTGACTTATTCGCATGTATGGCGACCGTGCGAGGAGACGTATGAGCGCTCTTCCTAATGACCATGCTTCTGCTGTCCGTCAGACTCAGGTTTGGGTCTCCGAAGCCCACTACTTCGTCGACGAGTTCACCCACTCGTAGGGTGAACTTTACTTGGGTGTAAGCATTCCGAATAGTGGCTTTAATTTCTTCTGGTATGTCCGCGGCTGCAAGGCTACAGTCAACTAGAAGTATGCAGTTCCCACGAGTAGTGAGCCAAGTTTCCTTGGTGAATTCGAGCGTTGTTCGATGGGTGGCAACTATGTTTTTGTGGCCCCTCCCATAGAATACTAGGGAATAATGCATTGTTTAAACCCACAGACCCCTCCTATTTAAGGCTGAGAATGGTTGAGCGGCTTACAAAAAAAGGGTATATCAGAAGTGACCACGTTAAAAAGGCGCTACTTGCGGTTCCGCGTGAGAAGTTCGTAAACCAAGCAACATCAAGGGCATATTCAGACAAACCCATTCCGATAGGGTTTGGGCAGACTGTATCCGCGCCCCACATGGTTGCGTTAATACTTGAAGAGCTAGAGTTAAGGGGGGGAGCTAAAGTGTTGGAAGTTGGTACAGGGTCTGGTTACCATGCCGCGGTGACGTGTAAAGCCCTCGAAATACTTGGCGGAGGGGAAGTGTACACGATCGAAATAGATGAACGACTATACAGGATTGCGCAGAGAAACTTTGAAAGGGTGGGATTAACCACGATACACGCCTATTTAGGTGATGGGTTCAACGGTCTTCCAGATTTCTCACCGTTTGATAGAATATACGTTACTGCCGCAACGCCTGAAAAACCCGAGCCACTTTACGCCCAGCTAGCCCTAGGAGGCATACTTATTTTCCCTTTTGGCCCGCAAAATCAGATACAACAACTCATCAAGGTTAAGAAAACTGATAATGGGTTCATTGAGGAACGCCTTCTAGAGGTGGCTTTCGTGCCTCTAAAAAGAGGGGGGGAGAGAGGACAACCGTCTTAGGCGGCGGAAAACCAGCTGTCCAACGATTTTTGCTCTGGTTTACCCAGGGCGCTTATATATCTTTGGAGGGCTGCATCCACCCTTTCTTGGGAAAAATCGTGCTCTTGGCAGAGAAAACTACGCACACCGTCGGCGTCAACATCGCCCCACTTTATTTCATATGTTTGGTTTACACGGGGCTGTAGGAACTCGTTTATTAGGGCTTCTACATCGAAATCAGCCTCAAGCCCCCTTTCCTTTAAGGCTTCATAAATTGAAGTGTGCTTCCTTATTAGCTGTAACGCTGTCTTTGGACCTATACCCGGAAAACCTTCAGGGTTATAATCCGTACCAATGAGTATACCCACCTCCACCAATTGGCGACGCGTGAGACCCGTATCTTTAAGAACTTCATCCAAATAGATAAGCTCAGGCTTTACCTCGACATACTGGTTTCTACCGGGAAGCTTTCTTTTACCGCTAATGGTTAAGTTCCTGATCAACCTTGGAGCGCCGAATAATAACGCGTCATAATCTTGGCTCGCACAAGCATAAGCTTGACCATCAATCACTAGTTTGGCTGCCTGAGCTTCACCCTCGTACGGCGCCTGCACAAAAGGTATGCCCATATGTGTAAGTAGTTGTTTTGCCTGAGCCACCATTTCCTTTGTAAGTGATGCAGCCTGCATTGATTTGCGGTAAGCCACGTCGTAGCGTCCCTCCTGCAGGGCTTGAGAAGCCTCAATTTTGGCCTTCTCCTTCCTCTGAACCCTTTGCTCAATCTCTCTCTTCTTTAACGGAAGAACCTCTCCATCGAAAACATAAATTGGTTTTAAACCGAGCTCTACTAGATTTATCGTTCTATAAAACAATCCCTGTAGATGACTTGTTATACGGCCGTGTGAATCGAGTAGTGGGGTGCCATCGGGCTGCCTTATTATGGTTAAAAACTGGTAAAGAGCGTTGTAGGCGTCCACTGCAACCTTAGATTTAGGTAACTCTGTTAGATCCACTACTTTGCGGGGCACTATCTCCCCTAAGTCAACCCCCATAAATCATCTTTTACTCCTTTGGTACAAGCACTAGTTCGCCCTCTTTTCGTTCATAAGTCGTAATCAACCCGAAAAGCTCCAGCCTCATAACTGCGTGCCTTAATCTCTGCTCGGTCATCTTAGGGTCGTCTCGCAGAATCTGGTCGTAGAGCTCCGAAAAAGAGATGGGCTTCTTCTTTTCATACAAATAGTCACATATCAGCCTCTCAGGCTTATCTGTTTCAAGTATTTGTGGCACCATCTGAACACCTTAAGCGTAGTTCATCAGAACCTGTTCCCTTGTCTTAAGCTGCCTAGCCTTTTCACCCCAGTTAACATAGTATTTTACCATATCCTCTGTTATTGAAGCCCTAACAAGCTTTAATGCTTCTTCGAAATGACGCCAACGCACAGTCACAGAATTGATATCCTCCCTTAACGCGCTCAGCGCAGCCTCTCTACAAAGCAGTTCGAGGTCTGCACCACTGTAGCCTTCAGTTATGCTCGCCAACCTCGACAAGTCTACATCATCTGCAAGTGGCATCTTCTTAGTGTATATCTTGAGTATCTCAAACCTAGCCTGAGCATTAGGGGGGGCAACATACACCAGTCGGTCAAACCTTCCAGGCCTTAACAACGCTGGGTCGAGGATATCGGGCCTGTTTGTAGCACCTATAACCACTACGTTCTCAAGCTTCTCTATACCATCGAGCTCTGTTAGAAGCTGCGTTACAACCCTTTCGGATGCGCCGGAGTCTTCATAACCAGCCCCCCTCATTGGGGCTATAGCATCCAACTCATCTAGGAAAACTATGCACGGCGCAGACTGCCTAGCCCTTCTAAACGCCTCCCTTATCGCCTTTTCAGACTCACCCAGCCATTTACTGAATATCTCTGGTCCTTTAATGGTTATAAAGTTCGCTTCGCTCTCCGTGGCCACAGCCTTAGCGAGAAGGGTCTTACCCGTACCCGGAGGACCATAAAGCAGGATTCCTTTAGTGGGTTTTATACCGAACTTTTCGAAGATGTCTGGGTATTTGAGTGGCCATTCAACTGTTTCTTTAAGTAGCTCTCGAACATCGGTGAGGCCACCGATCTGATCCCAATGGATTTCTGGCGTCTCAATGTAGACTTCCCTGAGAGTGGTGGGGACAACCTCTTTATATGCGGATAGAAAGTCATTCATATTAACAGTCATTTTTTCCAGGATTTCCGGCGGTATACTCTCTTGCTCGATGTTTATATTGGGAAGATATCTTCTCAGAGCCTTCATAGCGGCCTCCCTAGCCAACGCTGCAAGATCAGCACCAGTGTACCCGTGAGTCATGTCTGCGAGGCGCTTAAGGTCGACATCCTTCTCTAAAGGCATGTTTCTAGTGTGAATCTGAAGAATTTCTAGCCTCCCCTGTTTATCTGGTAGCGTTATTTCTATCTCCCTATCGAATCTACCAGGCCTTCTCAGTGCTGGGTCGAGCGCATTCGCCCTATTAGTGGCGCCTATAACTATAACATCACCTCTGGCTTCAAGACCATCCATGAGGGTAAGAAGCTGTGCGACCACTCTGTGCTCAACTTCGCCGGTAACTTCCTCCCTCTTCGGGGCTATGGCGTCCAACTCATCGATAAAGATTATGGCGGGAGCATGCTTCTTAGCATCCTCAAAAACCTCCCTAAGTTTCTGCTCACTTTCACCGTAGAACTTGCTCATAATCTCTGGACCGTTTATCGCAACAAAGTATGCGTCAGTCTCGTTTGCCACAGCCTTAGCGAGAAGGGTCTTACCCGTACCCGGAGGACCATAAAGCAATACCCCCTTAGGAGGCTCTATACCCAACCTCTTAAACAGTTCTGGGTGACGAAGCGGCAGCTCAATCATTTCTCTGACTTTAGGTATTATCTCCTTCATACCGCCTATGTCTTCATATGTCACACGGGGTACACCTGAAGCCTCCGCAGGTTTATCCAGAATTGTCACCTGAGTGTTCTCCGTGACTATGACCGCATCGCTTGGCCTCACAGTCACAACTGTGAAGGAAATTGCTTGACCCAAAACGGGGATAAGCACAGTGTCACCCTCAACAAGAGGATAATCGATGAGTTTCTTTTTTACATAGGAGATAAACGGTGGGTCCACCGTTATAGAGTAAGAAGAAGGAGCCAGTTTTACGGACACAGCCGGCTTAGGTGTTATTTTACGCACGATGGCTTTGTCACCAATACTCACCCCACAATTCTTCCTAATCAGTCCATCCATTCTAATAGTATCAGTACCCTTATCTTCAACGTAAGCCGGCCACACTATGGCAACTGTACGCCTCTTGCCAATTATTTCCACCACATCACCAATACCTACATTAAGCTTAGCCATGATATCGGAGTCTATTCTAACTTTATTACGGCCAACATCCCTCTGCTTGGCCTCAGCCACTCTGAGCACGACCGCGCCATCACCAGGAGGCAGTTGGCTGGCACCTTTATCTGAAGCCGACAAATCTTACACCAGATTAGATGTTCTCAATAGGTGGAAAAAAACCTTACGTGACGATCAGCCGAGGAATCATAATCTATAGACGTATTCTATTTCTATATTACTCACCGAGTCAAGCGATGAGACTAAAGACTCTATAACTTCCGTTCCACCATCTAGGTCCTCTGGTACAACCATATGCAACCTTAAAGCCACCAAACCAAAAGCGATGGGTTCTTCATCGGTCTTCTTTATCTCGGCTACACCCTGCAGTTTCTGCTTTACTTCATCAAGCAACTTAGCCCTGTCAGTATCCACTGATTTAGGATAAACCTTTCCAACCACAACAACCTTACCAGCAGCCATATACACCACCGAATTAAGTGGGCCCGAAGGGATTTTCAGACACCGTCATTTGAACCCTTGACCGTCAGGTCTCCCCCAGCTAGGCTATGAGCCTGCCGCTCTACCAAGCTGAGCTACGGGCCCACCTAAACCAACATTTTTTATACCGGTTCAAAATAAGAGTTTTGCGGTTAAAACAAAAAGGCCGCAGTGGCGTAGCTGGCTAACGCGCCGGCCTGTGGAGCCGGTGATCGCGGGTTCAAATCCCGCCTGCGGCCTTCCTCAGTCCTCAATTTATCCTTTAGAGATCGTCTTATACTGCATCACGAAGTGGCCAACCCAGATAGTTCCTCCCCCATATATTATCCTCCACACTAGATATCGACTTAAATAGCCACAACTATACGTAGAACCATCCTAAAGTCATCAAACAATCTAAGCAACGACGTGGAAAGGCGCCGGCGCGAGGATTCGAACCTCGGACCGCTCGGTTTCTGCTAAAATTTAACAGCCGAGCGCTCTACCTAGACTGAGCTACGCCGGCGCAGAATAGTTGAGATTGTTACGTTTTATAAACCTTTTGAGCGCTTACGTATGCATCGAGCGGTTGAAGAAAACACTATTAATTTCCCTACACACAAGAAGGATGCTCGCAATATAGTAATAGTACCTAAAAACTGAGTGCACGATGAGAGACGGTTCGCGAACAGCTTGGAAGCTAAAGTAATTCGGCTATTCTGCCAACACACATCACAGCACCACTACTCGTAACCACTGAATTGGCATCAAATCATGAATGATACACATGCTCTGGTTATCCTATATTTAGGACCCAGCCTCAAAAGGAGGCGCAATGTTTTAGATTGCGCAACCGCATCCAAAGCAGTGGCTGGTTCACACTCGATCAATGGCACGGGAATAAAGATTAGCCAAAACAACTATCGCCCAGTGGGTAGATAACGCGTTTTCGCACGTTAAGAAATAAATTGATAAACACTGATTCAAATAGCATCGGCGTCGCATAGCAATGTATTTTAAGTTGCACCAAGCTCGCGGAGTTTCTCTGGTAAATAAGTGTTGGCTAAGTAGGTTACCCCTATCGTGGTGTTTTTGCTTGAGAAGGCCTCTAATTCAGCCTTTTTACGTTTCCTCATGAACCACTCTATTTGGGCTCTGAAAAATTTATCATTGTATCTTGGGTCTTTTTTGAGCTCTTCCAGCCTCTTGTAGTCAACATCGTTAAGCACTAAGCTGGGGACCTTGTACTTTTCGATGTCGGTTGCCCAAAATCCCAACCACTTGGCTGATGGTGTCGCAAGATCTTTTATATGGGCTGATTTTGCCGAGCCGCTTATTATTACGAGAGCTATATGCATCCCCCAAGGATCTGCATCAGTTAGTATATACACAGGCAATCCAAGCTCTTTGTTGAGTCTTCTTATAAGTATCCTGGCAGCCCTACTAGCTTGACCGCCAGTCTCAATTAATAAAGCTCCAAACCGCTCGTGTAGCTTTTCGCGTATCAGCTGGATAAATACTGCGTGCTTCTCAACAACCAAAACAAAATTAGAATCGCTTGAAACAAAGCGCGCCTGAGCTAGCGCCGGACCTATGCTTACTCCATCGGGGTGGGACATTAGATCGACTCTGTTACCTTGGAATCCCTTGATGGTGTACTCTAATACTAGTCTCCCAAAAGCCGTACCTCTATCATGGGGGATAATATTGAATGTCTCTCTGGGAACACTTAAAATCGCTTCTAAATCCTCTACTTGCGAGTCTGTCTCTGCTTGTTCTTTAATCTCGAGCGCTTTTTCGTTAAGAGACGTGTAGTATAGGTCACGTAGAGTGGTAACTTGGTCGCTTTTTATTAACTCGTTAGCTACATACGCCACCCATAACAACTGGGCCAAACCCTTCGCTCCCCTTACATTACTAAAACCTCTCCTAATGGCTTTATGACCCAACACATACTGCTGAAGTCTCTCATCGAAAACTATGTTATCAATTGACCGGCTAGGAATGCTAACCGCTGGAGGTTCTAGGTTTGATAGCTGAGCGTATATTTTATCGCCTAGTTCTACTATTAGTTTTCCAGCCTTCTGGGGAAGTGTTTCTCGCTCAGATTTCTTCTTTTGTGTCATCCCATTTTGCACCCTTAATTAGCAAGCCGAGTTGCCTTCCTTCTAGTGGAGCCTTACCTGATAAGGCTGAGGAGTATTTGTTTATCAAGTTAAGATAACCCAATAACTTTTCGTTACGCATATGGTAGTTTTGTTCACGCTTCTTTTTCGAAAGGTAGGTTTTTAGGTCGCGTGCACACTTTCTTAGGGCAAGCCTAATCTCTCTCCTCACTTCCTCACGATCAGCAACATACTCTTTGCCAGCCGTCTTGAACGGAACCTTTGATGCAGCTATATGAATAAAGATCAGTAGAGGATCAACTTTTGGGTCTAAGCCATAGTTAGCCCAGTCTATATCTTCTTCTATAACCTTCATAGCCACATCGTTGGAAGAATCGTAGATTAACGGTATTTTGTTTGCAAACCTTAATAACCTAACCTCATTTGAACCATTCTCCGAGTTTATACCCCCGCCATACGCCAACGCTGCTTCAACTATGAAGGAGAATCCCTCATAAGCTGATGGGGGCCTCGTGGTCACTGAGATAAACTCGGGATTGTACTCCGAAGTCAAACCAGTCCTAATCGTCTGCTCTCCAAGCGGAGATAGCGAAGAACCATCCGGCGGAAGAAAAGTAAAAGATTTAAAGCCTTCAACTATTTTCTTTATTTCATCATCAGAAAGCTTTTTAACCGGGCGATTAGGGTCAAGACCAAGCCATGTAACGAATCTTGAGGCGGTTGTAACACCAATCCTCGAAAACTTCTGCAAAAACTTTAAAAGCGTAACCTCCCTCTTGGAGGAGTCCACCATCTCCTTTACCTTAATAATATCTACACCATACGGATGGGGTTTGGATTCGACAGGTGGTTTAGGCATACTCTCCGTTAGAGCAGGAGCTAAAAAAACCTGGTTCTCTGGGTCGAAAAATATGATTGACGCGTAAGGCAAGGCGATGCGCGTCATCCTAAGATACCTAATAACACGATTACGCGCTGAAACATAATCTCCTTTAAACTTAAGCGAAATTGTGGTTCCGCGATATGAATTCGGATTGTGAAGTATCTTTTTTTGATGAACAATTGGTTGATTAAGTTTAATATCTATACTTAACCTTACTAAGTGAATATCACTACCTATACTTGTTGCAACATTTACGGGCTCACCCGTAGTTAGCTGACCGTATAATATAGCCATTTTACCGCCAAGACCAAATGTTCCCCTACTCTGCCTTATTGTGTATTTTGAGCCAAAAAAGACCCTTCCGAACGCGTCTGCAATATACCGTGATGGAACCCCTACCCCGTTATCCGCGATAAGAACCTCGAGCTCATCTGAAGCAACACGTTTCAAAGAGACGAAAATTAAGGGTTTTATACCATGCGCATCACATGCGTCTAGGGAGTTCTCAATCAACTCACGCATAACAGTGTAAACTGCCCTTGTAGGATTGTCAAATCCAGCCATCGACCTGTTGTTATAGAAAAACTCTGCTGGACTCAGTTGCTTAAATTTCGTTGAAGACAAACTATTTCCCCCATACGTCTTTTACAATCCTACGCTGCAGGTTTTTTATAACAACTGACTGAGGCTTACCAAGAATTATTTCCTCTATAGCAACCCTAGCAAGTTCAATCGAAGAATAGCTTCCCATAATCATAATACTGCTCTCACGGATAATTATGTCTGCCTCGGTTAATTCTTCTAACTTTCTTTTAAACGAGCCTTTGGATCCTATTATTCTGGCTAAGGTGCGAGTTACATCTTTAGGCGTTAATGTATCGTTTAAATCTATCTTTAAATAGTATTCATCTTTTAAAAAATACTCCTGAGCTCTGTTAAGGCTTACACCGTGAGTAACTAGTTGAATTAAGTCAGAAACTTTAGCAATCCGGTCAGGTGGACCTCTGGCCGTCACAACTCTGCTATCACCATCAATCTGGAGCTCAACGCCCTGTGATTGTAAAAAATTCCTTAACTCCTCGTATAATGCTTGAAGATCAGATCGAGTAGCTAGTTCGGCTATAAATATTCTATTATACTCCACCTGTTTCCCCTCATACTACACAATAAAATTCCTATATAGTTTATCTTCGCTTAAACATAAGCTTTTAGAGGCTGCAATAACGCTTCCAGATAAACTGTGTTGTTCGTCACACAGTTTTATACCAAAGCAGATTCAGTGATGGTGGTCAGATAAATTTTTGTAGGTAACATTTGAATGACGCCTTTTAGGTGTGCTATGCATAGCAAGTACCCTAGGCAATATCTTTTTTGATGTTTTTAGGATGGTCCGGATAAGTATTCATTCTTTTCACCTCCACTCGGTGTACCAGTGGATGAATAGCTCTAGGAAGACTAGGATGGACGTGAGGAGCGTCTTCTTGGGGTTGATGTTATTATAGAACACTCTGGTCCTGTCTTTGAGGTATCCGAAAAAGCACTCCACGGAGCTACGCAGCCCGAAGGCCTGATGCACGTGGTCGTGGAACCCAGCCCGCGAGGAGCACAGCGTCGGGGCACCAAGGACCCCTGTCCGTGAGTATCACAGGGTCTCCGAGACACCTTCTTCTCAGCCTACGGAGGAATCTGAGCGCATTCTCTGTGGTCCTCGTGAGTAAAACGCCGAATCAGATTGGCCGCTTCGTGTAGGCATCCACAGCCACCCACATGTAGACGGGTCTTCCGCCACACCTCACCACACTCTCATCCACAGCGATCACTGGGTGCCAGCTCGGTGTCGCCTCAAAGTTGAGCTTCTCCTCAACCTTCTTCACCCAATCCTGCACACTCGACTTCGAGAGCGGCTCCGATTCGAGAGTGTCCTAAAGAGGCTAGAGGTTTTCTTGAAGCTCAACCCAAACGCGTAGAGTAGAACCGCAACAAGAGCCCGAACCTCTTCCCATTCCCCACAAAGACGTTTAAATCCCCAAAGAATTGTGAATATATTGTCCGTGGTGGGCTCAAGGGTGTCTCACCAATTCCAAGCTGTGGCGCCCACCACGGTTAAGCCTTATCCGCACACCATCTTGATTTCGATAGTGTCCTGATAACGCTTTCCCACGCTCGGAGTCCACGCGCACCATCCCCTAATCCGGACACCGTCTTGATTTCATCAAAACATTTATAAGTTAATAATGCTTAAATATAGGTGTTGATGGCCGAAAAATTTAAAGTTGGGTTTCTCGGCCATCCTCAAACATTATATGAGGTGGCAGCATGTGTCTGAAAAAGTTAAAAATGGCGGGGAAATTAAGTCCGAACAGCTTATTTGTCCGAATTGTGGATCAGTCAATATTATCTATAGTTCACGTGGCGAATTGGTTTGCGATGATTGTGGGACTGTGATAAGTGAAAGAGAAATAGATTTCGGCCAGGAGTGGCGCGCTTTCACAGCCGAGGAGAGAGAGAAACGCAGCAGAGTTGGCGAGTCAATTAAGCCAGGAATGACCACTGGTATGATGAGTACAATTATCGATAAAAGGGATATTAACAAATTAAAGCTCGATGCTCAAAGAAGAGTTGACGCCCTTCAAATGAGAAAGTGGCAAATGAGGAGCAGATTTCAGACTGCGCGTGATAGGAGTACCGCTCAGGCTTTGGCTGAAATAAGCCGTATCGCAACACCCCTCAAACTCCCAGAGAATGTTAAGGCTGAGGCTGCAACTATTTATCAGAGAGCAGTTGACGCAGGCCTCGTACGCGGTAGAAGCATAGAATCGATTGTTGCTGCAACACTGTATGTTGCATGTAGGAAACTCAACCTACCCATTTCACTAGATCAGATAACACAGTATACAAGGAATCAGAACAAAAAGGACGTAGCTAGGTGCTATCGCTTACTAGTGAAAGACTTAAACATAATTATGCCTGTGCCTGACCCTGTTAGCTATATTCCAAGAATCGCCTACAAACTAGGTTTGGATGAAGGTGCCCAAGATAAGGCGCAGGAAATAATAAGACAGGCCCAGGAGGTGGGTATAACTGCTGGGAAAGACCCGGCTGGACTCGCCGCGGCAGCAATCTACGTCGTAAGCTTGCTTGAGAACAAGAAAAAGACTCAGAGAGAAATCGCGAGTGCCGCAGAGGTGACAGAGGTGACGGTCAGGAACAGATACAAAGAACTTGTAGACAAACTAAAACTAATGCCCCCAATTCAGGACAGCAAAGTTGTTTAATCCACGTATATTTGTTCCTTATTGAACCCTAACTCCACGAGTAACGGCACCACCTTATCTTTATGGTTTCCCTGTAACTCAATATAGTTGTTTTTTGCGGTGCCACCACATGCTAAGGAGGCCTTAAGTTTACTCGCAATTGACTTGATGTCTATATCACCCGTAAATCCTTCGATTATCGTAACATCCTTACCAAATCTTCGCCGCTCCGTTCTGACAGTGATCGTCTGCTGCTCCTTTACTATGCTATCCCATACACCTAAGTCTTCTGTTCCAAACAGAACCTTTTCCTTCTTGTCTACCATTAAGCCTTTCTACACCGATTGTTCCAATAACTTCATATTATAATATAAAGTTTTCCCATGCCTGCTTACAATCTCATTGGAATCACGGAATACTCCCTCGAAGAAGGGATGTTGTTCAAACGACGAACCTAAGAGCGTGGCCACCGAGCATGGTAACCCCTTACCTAGACGCCATCGATGAGAGCACATTAAGCTTAAAACTTTCGGGGGTGGTCTATATTAGAATTGACTCTTAAATGCACTGAATGTGGATATGAGCCAAGGCCTGATGAAGTGAGTATACGCTCTTTTCCAAAGTGTCCAAAATGTGGCTCAAGGGTTTTCATGAAGGTTTCGCCAATCAACCCCCGTTTCAAGACTGATTAAAAATTATTTTTGTTTAGCCACTATATGCTTAACAATACCCTCCAAAATTATTTTAGCTGCAGTTATACTCGATATACCAGACGGGTCATAACTGGGATTTAGCTCCATAACATCAAACCCAACTAGGTTCTTATCCACCGCTTTATCGAGTAACTCAATTAGAGTATGCACGCTTATCCCTTCTGCTTCAGGGTTTCCCACTCCAGGCATGCATGATGGATCTAAAACGTCGAGATCCACGGATACGTAAACCCTCTTAGAGCTCCTAACGAGCTCCGTGATGGTAGAATAGGCAAAACCCATACCATTAGTTAGAATATCCAAACTGCTTATTGTTTTAATTCCTTTATCATTGATATACTTTATTTCATCATAACAAGATGCTCTAACACCAACTTGGAGCACCCTTTCTGGCCCTATTACTTCACTCACTCTTCTAGAGATAGTGGCGTGACTCAGTTTAAATCCCAGGTATTCGTCACGCATATCTGTGTGAGCGTCGAAAACAATGAAAAGATCTGGTTTAAGCGCTTTAACCGCCGCAAGCGTCATCGTGTGTTCTCCACCCATCATAAAAATAGGCACGCCAAACAATGTAGTATCCATAATAGTCCTTTCAAGGATCCCAAGTGTTGACGGTGTGTCCCCATGAATCACCGCCAAGTCGCCCAAATCGTCTATTCTAAGTTTTTCAGAGTCAAACCTATACCTGTAACTATATGTTTCGATGTTAAGTGAAGCATCCCTTATAGCTTGAGGCCCAAGTCTCGTACCAGGACGCCACGATACACCCGAATCAAATGGCACACCTAACACGCATACATCAGGTGAAGGTTTATCGACCGCTACTCCTAGGAAACCAGGTCTGCGCTCATTCAAATAGAATGTATGGCTCATTTGGATTTTGTTTTGGCTGTTAGTAATATAAGCGCAGCTAAGATGATTAGAACCACACCAAAAGCTAAGCGTACAACAACATATGTACTAAGCGTGGAGCCATTAGCGGCTGCGCTAGATACAACTAGCTGCTGACTACCACTTGAATCAATATAGCTCGCGGTAGCATATTCAAGCTGGTTATGAGCATAGACCTCGACTATATATTCACCCTGAGGTAGCCCGTTAAACGTGGCGACACCTTCTGAATCAGTTATATTAGAGTAGGATTTGGAGCCCACTAGTGTAACGTTATATCCCACAAGAGGTGAGCCAAATTCATTACTAATCTTGAGGCTGACAGAGTAGCCTGTCGGTAACACGACTTCAATGGATACATTGGACCCCACAGCCACAGTTGTAGAGTTGGTCAAACCATTACCGAAGGCAACCATTTGATAGTATCCAGGTAGCAATCCCGTAAAGCTGCCAGATGAAGCGGAAGAAGAGTTTAAAATTGAACCAGCGTAGAGTAGGTCCACCGCCTGAGCCTGAGCGGGTTCATGGTTCACGCCAACAACTATATATTTCAGTGTTAGGAGGGGGGCGGTTATATTCAGGGTTTTGTGGTTAAGGTTGATTGTTAAATTCGCACGGTAAAACAGTGGCCCCCTATACACTGACACAGTGTATAGTCCTGTGGGCAAAAGCACTGAGCCCTTTGGGCTATTTTCATTAACCGAGACGCTTGAAACATTGGTGCTTTGAACACCGTGAACCGATATCGTCGCCGAATACAATAGGCCACCTCTAGGGTTCACAATTTCATAAGTCATGTTAACAACGTTTACCGTAAGGTTAAAACTCAGTGTTGTATTAGGCGTAAGTTGCACGGGGTAGTTCTCTAAAACAATCGCATTCATAAAGGTGACGTTTAGGTCTGCGTTTATACTTTGATTTAACGGGAATGTTATATTAGCTTGTCCGCGCGCATCCGTAGCTGGGAAGTTTATTGGGCCTATACTCTTGTTACCAATCATGTACTCTATATCCGCATAGGCTTTCGTGACTGGGTAGCCATCTAGGCTTGTCACTTTTAACTTAACAGTTACCTGAGGGGTAGTAGCGGCGTGTACTTGAACAACACCCACACTCATCGACGCTACTATAGTAAGTAAAATGATTGAGATAACTATTGATTTATTCGTCGGTACTCACCCCTTGGGAAGCCCTTATTGTTGCTATACTATTATCGGCTATACCACTACGGGCGAGTGTAGACTCGTTGCAGTGGACCTCGTTAGGGGGCACATCATCCACTGGTATCACGCTTAACTCGAGTTTTTTCTTCCCTGCAACAACGACGTCAATCTTATCTTTTATTTGTAGCTCTTGAACGACTTTAGAATTCATTCTGGCCGCTGTCGGCGCAACATCCGTTTTCCTTCTTAATCTGAGCCGTCTTTCTGGTAACCTTGAAGTCATCTCTTCATCCACCAGTTTCACTCAGCTTTAATCCTTTCGTTCTGTCCAGCGGTAAAGGGTTCCCCGAGCGTGTATATTTCTGCGTTCTCAAAAATAAATTTCTTTAAACTCGGAACCAAATCATCCATTTTTATTCTCACCTGCAACCAAGTGTCTCTGTCTCTTAGTGTTACACTATTGTCTTCTAGCGTCTGGTGGTCAACAGTTATACTCGCTGGAACACCGATTTCATCTAACCTAGAGTAGCGTCTCCCGATGGAACCATCGTCGTCGTACGTAACCTTTATTCCAGCTTTGCATAGCTGAGCGAATATGTTTTTAGCGACCTTATCTAGACCATCCTTCTTAATAAGCGGTAAAACACCGACATGGGGATATGCAATACTACGTGGTATTCTGAGTACGATTCTCCCATCCCTCTCTGTGTAAGAGTTATCAAGCATAGCGTAAAAAATCCTGTCTACACCGAAACTTGGTTCGACAACGTTTGGGAAATACTTTATACCCTTTTCTTCTTCCGTAACCTCCTCAACCCCTAAGTCTGACACCGCAATCTTAATCCCATCTACCTCTAAAAATCCGCTTTCTAGCGCTGCCCTAACCTCGTTGTCGTCCAAGCTTTTTATCTTGGAAAGTATGACACCTGTTTTCTCAGCGTAGATTGACCTTAGTTTGTCTACATTCCACTTAAACCTTAATCTTTTCTTTACTATGGGTTTTTCTAATGGTTTAAAGACGCGTAGATCCACACCGCTCAGCTTAGAGTGTGCGCTAAGATCAAAATCCCCTCGAAACGAGTAGCCAGCAACTTCCACCCAACCCCATTTATCAACTTTCACCATCAAATCCCACGTCTGCCTAGAGTAGTGCGGCAGCTTGAGTTTGGGAACCTCAAGGAAATGGTAGCTCTCAGATGAGAAACCTAAGCTTTCAATAAACTTCTGTCCTAGAACCATAAAGTATGCTAACCACTGATTACACACAATGTTCGTACGTATAGCGTCTTGAACTTTCACTTCGCTCACGACTTGCTGGTTTTCACAGAGTAATCTTAGTGTGCTGTTTTCAACATCAGCCAAAAGTTGATTTTGGGTATCGTCAGGGTCAAAGAAGAACTCTAACTCCATCTGCGTGAACTCTCTTAATCTGAGTGGTCCCTGTCTCGGGGAAATTTCGTTTCGACCAACTTTACCTATTTGGGCTAATCCAAAGACCCTTTTCTCCCTTAGGTCTTCATAGGCTCGTTTAAACATAGTAAACATGCCCTGCGCGGTCTCGGCTCTTATATATCCAACAGAAGAAGCGTATGGACCTATAGTGGTCTTAAACAGTAAATTGAAGCTGTAGGGTTGACCTAACGTTCCCCCGCAAAATGGGCACTTTACACCCCTCTTGAAATACTCAAATAAATCTTCATTATTCATGTTTTCAGTCTTAACACCAAGCTCATCGAGTAAATGGTCAGCTCTATATATTCTCCCACATTTAGGACACTCGACCACAGGATCCGTGAAATGGTCAACGTGTCCACTCGCTTTGAACACCTGCTCGGGTGTTATTATCGGTGTCTCAACCATATAGATAAGGTCGGGGTGTGATTCAATGAATATTTTTTTCCATAACTCAACTATGTTGGACTTAATCTGAGCGCCGATTGGTCCATAGTCGATAAATCCGGCAACACCACCATATATCTCTGCTGACTGCATGTATAACCCTCTTCTCTTCGCCAAATCAGTTATTTTTTCATACTTGGATGACAACTATGATTCACCGTAAACCATTAGGCCCATGGTAGATTTATTGTCCAGACTTGTAAGTGTTTAGACTATTCTTTAAATTCAACCAAATTTTAAAGACTACCAGCACACGTAGCTGACCATAAAATACTATTCACTGTTATATGAGCATGGCTTGATGTGCTTCTAACCAAATCATAATATGAAGCCGGCATCAAAACTCTGCTATGATGCGGAGTGTATGTGGCCTCTGTTGCTCCTTATTTCAAGAAAAAGATCTCGCTTAACCAAGCGTGGTGCTTGGATAAAACCCATTTAGACCACTTCTCGAGAGTGGTTGATGCTTATCCATACAGCTTCTAGTCAAGCGTATGTATCTAAGCGATTATTAAGTTTGTTACCTACACAACGCTCTCTATAAGAGCGAGTATTCCACCACGGATACCATTTTTCCCTATCGATTTAGATTTTCAAGAACTGTTTCTAAACCTTGAATGTTCGCAACGTAGAATTGAGCCCTTTACGCGTTCCAAGGAAAAATGTAAACATTTATATCGTCTCGAAACGAGATTTACAAGTACCATAGATGGCTGACGATCAATTATTAAATAGGAAAATAAACGCGGCCTTACAAAATTTTATGGAGGAAGCTCACACTGTGTTTAGGCATTTAGCTGAAGCCTGTGATCTATTTATTAAGGGCGACAAAAACAGCCTCAATATGTTGGCCTCAAAGAGCAACCAGACCATATTTGAAAAACTATCGGAACACAAGCATAATATATCTGTCGAGGTGGGAAAATCTTATAGCATCTTACCTCTAAGTACGGAGCACTTAAGAATTTGCTTGCTAATCTGGGACGCAGGTTATACTGCAGAACGTGTAATTCAAAGGCTGGGTTATATCGTGGGTAGAACTTGGGTTGAAAACTCATTCTTCTATGATAGTATTGGTCTGATTGCTTCATCTATACTTCATGAATTCGAAATAGCGCTTGAAAACTTGACAGTTTTGCTGCGAAACAGAGAAAAGGCGATGAGGCGCAGAAGGGAGATAGACGAACAATTTCTACAAATAACACGCTATATTGATGCACTAGACAAACTTATCCTCGATCAAGTTGACAAATCACCCGCCCTAATCTCGTTTTATGATGTTGCAAATGACTTAGAAGAAATATCTAGAAAGATTTTGGAGGCATCAGAGCTTGTTTTAGTCATAGCATACGCGGATTCAGCGCTTGATTGAGCTAAGAATATGACTATGTAGCAGGGTTCTTAATACCACTGTTCTTAGTATAGGTTTTACTTATATAGGTGTAGAAAAGTGAGCCAGTTAGTGGGATATTTACTAAGTATAATACTAAACGAGTTAAGAGGTCGGCGGCTGTCGCCACACCCAAAGGTACACCGAGAGCGACATAGGAAGCGATTATGACAGCATCCAAGACACCGAGCATACCTGGGATGCCTATTGGTGTTGTGGACACTAGTTCGGCTATCATCATCACTATCATGATACCCCAAATCGACAGCCCGTAATAACCTAGTGAATACATCACTAAGAGGGCCACTACGGATACCAGTATCCATCTTAAAGCTATAACGGCATATGAAGTAAGTAGGCGTATGGGTGAATGTTTAATTCTACGCATCGCGAGGGTGAAGCTGTCAAAAGCACGGTCAACTTCAGAAAGGTCCACATCTCTTTTAGACAGCTTCTTTATGAGGGGTGAAAGTTTTAATAGTACACGTTTAACTGAGCCCTTTAGCCATTTGGCGTATATGCTTAACCCTAGAGCCACCGAGATAAGGACTAGGGTTGATAATATGGCATAAAACGCGGTTTTAACGAATGGCGAAGTTGAAAAAGCGCTGTAAACAACAAACGTTGCAAAGCTTGCGACGGACACAAACCCTAGCGCATAAAGTACTCTATGGATTATAACAGAAGCAGTGGGTCCACCGTAGTCCACCGCGTGCTTACGCGTCATGTTTATTCTGACCGCCTCAGCCGCGACGCCGCTTGGTGTGGTATAGATAAGGAAAAGGCTTCCCATGGTTATTAAATATGCACGTCTGAAGGAAACGTTAATCCCACTTGGTTTCAAAATCAGATACCAAGCTAACGTATAGAGGACGCCCCCCAACACTTCTGTGCCGGCCGCCAGAACTATAAGAAGGGGATTAAGGTGTTTCACCTTGCTTAGCACGACCACTGGATTAGTATAGAGAATGATTAACAATATCCCTACAATACCTATCAGTGACCCAGCTAAGCTCCTGATCCTAACCATTTTTTTCTTAACATATATAGCTGCTCCGACACATAACTTTAGTGTATGATTAGAGTCGAAAAGACCGGTGACGCATATCTCGTATTTGGCGAAGAGAATGCTGAAACCCTGTATTGGGGTGAATATTTCGGCCGACCTCTTAACAATTCGAAGCCAAAGATGGGGGATAAGCTCTCACCCATGCGCCTATCAAAATATGAGGTGCTTTATCTACTCGAGCAAGGCAAAATTACCGTGGTAAAAGGAAACAAAAAACTGAACCTAGCAAAGCCCACCGGTAACAGTTTAGTAGTTTATATAATATACAAAGACCTCAGAACTAAAGGGCTCATTGTCAGATCCGGGTTAAAATTCGGCGCAACATTCGCCGTGTATATTAAAGGCCCAGGAATCGACCATGCCCCATTCCTAGTTCAGGTCGTGCCAGAAACCTATAGGCTAAGCGGGATAGAGGTGATACGCGCAGGAAGACTCTCTCATGGGGCAAGAAAAAGATTCGTGTTTGCAACCGTGACGGAGCAAAGAAAACCAATATATATAACTCTAAGCTGGGTTAAAATTTAGGTAGATGATGTGGCTCGAAAGTTCTGAGCACTCGAGTGCTGAGCCCACGCAGAGCTGATACCAATTATAAGCCTCGGGCGGGATTTGAACCCGCGACCCACAGCTTACAAGGTTCAACCGGCTAAAGCCGACTGTTGCTCTACCAGGCTGAGCTACCGAGGCTCACATGTTCTTATCTTCAACCTTTTTTAAAGGTTTACCCAATGCATGGTGCCCAGGTTCGAAGATACAATAACAAGTATACGGGACAACTGTTTATCCTAAGCATCTAAGATAGGTAACATATACCTGTTAGTTGTATTACACCATAGATTATATGACGAAAATTAGTCAACTGGGTGAAACGCGACTAATAGAGTGGTTGGTTGACAGGTTTAGCGCTAAGGACCCGAATGTGATCGTTGGTAACGGAAACGACGCATCCGTTATAAGATTAGCTGGGAATATTAGTTTTAAAGTCGACACGTTCGTGTTACAGGAGCTACCAGACCACTTCGATTATTACGATGTGGGTTGGAAGGCGGTTATGGCCTGTGCGAGTGATCTCGCAGCTGTGGGGTCAAAGCCAAAATACACATTGGTTTCCTTTTCATGTCCACGCAACTTAGAAGTGGAGAGTTTTAAAAGGACTTTCCAAGGTATAGAAGATGCGCTTAAGACACTTAATTCAGTGCTACTCGGTGGAGATCTTAGCGAAACAAGTGAGGTATGTTTAAGTGTCTGCATGTTGGGAGAAATTAAAGGTAGACCGTTGCTACGCAACCATGCTAGCCCGGGGGACCTAATAGCGGTTTCAAGAGGTTTTGGACTTGAAGCACTTGGTCTAAAAATCCTATTCAAAAAGGTCAAAGTGGAAACTAGCCTCGCTAGAAAGGCTATTCTGAGATTTAAACACCCATACGCAGAAGTTGAATACGGGGAAAAACTCTCATCTCTAGGCTTCATTAGTTCGTGTTCGGACTCAAGCGACGGCCTAATAATAGCCATCAAGCAATTAATCGATGATAAGGCTGATGCGATAATAGACAAACTCCCAACCGAAAGAGCATTAGAGGAATTAAATAGGAAGCTCAGTAGAGATCTAACGATGTACGGAGGCGAAGAGTACGCCTTAGTGTATACTTATAATCCACAAATGGATGCGAAGCTTATTGAAGCTTTAAAAAGTATTAAAAGAAAAAGAATTCTAATTGGCCGAGTCGTTGAGGGGAATGGTAACGTATTCTTGCAAACGGGAAATACGCTTAGAAAACTCAAGATAGACGGGTGGAGACAATTTCAAAGTCGTCCACTGCGCCACCATAAGTCGGATGAAAAATAGCTGCATAGCTTTACGAACTAAGATTGGCTTTCTTTTAAAAAGACAAAGTTGAATGTGGGCTCGCCCGGATTCGAACCGGGGACCTCCACCGTGTGAGGGTGGCGTCCTAACCAGACTAGACGACGAGCCCTTTTAAAGTGAATATGCTATGACTCTAATATTATTGTTTCGAGGGGAGGACTTCACAACATAGTTAACAAGTTGAGTAACCATAGCGGCCAAGCGTGAAAACCATGACTTGCACAGTATTGGGATAACAGAACACCACAGAATTACTCTATAGGTTAAGTATATACGCAATAGCCATATGAAGCTAATAGTAATGGTATTGCGAGATCAACCAGTGTGAAATCTCACAGGGAAGTGGCAGCTTCGTAGAAAGATAACGACTGCACTTATGAGTGCATTATAGTCAAGACGATCCAAACTAGTATTCGTGTT
This sequence comes from bacterium, assembly GCA_035294065.1. Taxonomy (GTDB): domain Archaea; phylum Thermoproteota; class Thermoprotei_A; order Marsarchaeales; family Marsarchaeaceae; genus ECH-B-1. The sequence goes on from DATGLQ010000002.1 coordinate 157,480, forward strand.
GAAAAACCTTTTATTTCACTGTAAAAAGCATATATCACAGCCCCTGTAGCTCAGTGGGAGAGCACCCGGCTGAAGACCGGGTTGTCGTGGGTTCGAACCCCACCGGGGGCACTAAGCATACTAATACATTCCCTTTAGTTCTCTATATCCTAAAGTAGTTTGACAAATCGATATAGCGTTATTTAGAGCTGTAAAGAAGGGTTTCTTATGAACCAGTCGGGAAACAGATTTTAGGCTAAGATAATTGTTAAAGAGCACAAACGTCTTGTAAAGATAAGCATATTTGACTTAACTAACCAGATTACTTTACTTAACTTGTAAATCTACAGCATATAATATAGGTATATTTGTTACCAGCATGACGCACGCTATAAGGATTGAGGAGACTTTTGGTCCTAAACAAGGCTTATCGGAACATAGTATGGGAGCCATCAAAGAATTTTTATGCGCCATCGTCTAATATATAGACGTGGAAGAAGTAGAGATCACACTTCTCTTTGAAAGTAAAGATAAGGTTGAGGTTGAAAGATTTAAAAGGAATTTGCTTGAACAGATTAGTCCCCAAATGGGAATCAGGTTCTTAGAACTAAGTTTTGATAAAAAAGAGGACCTCTCAACAAGAGGTCGAGAACTCGCAGAGAAATTTTTTAATGCGGCGGTGGGTTTGGGCGCCATCATGGCGTCTGAAAGCCAAGAGCACCAGGAATCATCTGGGCTTGCGTTTACACCTGAATGGTTTAGTTCCACTTCTAAAACATTGGATGAAAGGACGCTAGCGGAGTGTTATGTATATGCTAAGACTTTTGGATTGAACGATTTTCCTGCAGTGCTCGCGAATAAGATAGTGGTAACCGCAGGAAGGCTGCCAAGTATAGAAGAAGTCGCATCACAGCTCAAAATAACTGCACCACCCAAGGAGCCTTTAACCCAAAGCGTTAGTCAAGAAACGAAAAATATTCCTGTTCCCCCACAGGAGATGGATGCACAGAACCCTGTACAGATTCAACAAGAACCACTATATGTACATTTGGCACAAGAACAAACCGAACCTACAGCACTCAACTCTGACATAAGTGGAGAGCAGGAAACAGCGGTAGCAAGTAGCGGCCCAAGTATCACTCTGGACGAGCAGACAAAAGCGCGCATAGTGGAAGTGTTAAAGAGAACTGGCTTTCGCGGACCGGGAGAGTGCACAGACTGTCTATACTTCATAGAGAATGAAAGCAGGTGTGCGTTACTACATATCTCGATCTCTGATGTAAAGAAACCTGTTTGCAGGTTAAACTTGGGCTGACGCTATTGGTTTGCGCCTGACAGCTCTATTCTAATCGGAAGCTTATATAACGCTAGCTTTGATGCAATATATTTAAGTAACTCGTCCTGTGTGACCTTACCCTTCTTTGCATCTACTTCGATACTGACGACGGCTCTTTCCTCTGAGAAGGGGTCTTGGACCACACTAATCATACATGTCTTAACACCTGGATAGGTCAGAAGTATGTTCTCTAAATCGGATTTCCAAACCCTTGAACCACTGGTTACAATAGTGTCCTGCGATGTCTTAACAAAGATGTAACTCTCTCCAGCGTCTTGTTTGGCATATTCTCCACTAATAATCCAACCGGTGGAGTTCAAAGGAGTTTTTCTCCTTTCTAACGGGGTCCTAGAGTATATCCCATCAAACTGTGGCCCACGAACACCCAGTAGTCCTACTTGATTAACTTCAACGGGTAAATCTTTATCCTCAATATTAAAGATTGCCGCTTCGGTATCTGGAAGCGTCTGACCGATTGACCCGGGTTTTGACCCTAAACCCAGCTCCTCAAGGTGGGTTATTAACCCTTCAGGTGTAGCGTAGCCAGAAACGATTTTTATCCCGCTAATTCGCTGAAAAGCGCTTTTAACCTCATCTGGTGGGGGTGCCGGCAAACAAATTGCGGCTCTAACAGTCTTAAACAGATCCCGCTCATCAGCAAGTGCGACAAAGGCTTGAAACAGGCTTGGCGAGCCGGGAATAACTGTTACTTTGTGTTTCCTCAAAGCCTCTATAAAATCAGGTAGCCTCTCGCCCATTAGTTTAAGCGAGTAGGAGGTAATCAGAGGAATAAGGACAGTCTTGGCTCCGCTGAAAAGAGTCGATGTAAAAGCGGACACTAACATATACGGAAGCCAAAGTGGGGGTAGGCCGAGAACAACATCATTCTCTTCTACCTTCAAGCGTGAGGAGTACTGTAGGGAGTTGACTACTAAATTTCTGTGTGATAACTCTATTTGCCGAAGACTACTCAACGCACCAATATAATGTAGAACTGCCACGTCATCGGGATAACTCGAAACCTCAGGGGGTTTTCTACCGAGCTTTTTCCGTGTAGTGGACAGCCAATCAATGGTATTCTCCCTCTTTTTGGGTTTAATATCCTTTAAAACACCAAACATGCTAGTTAAGCTAGACCAGGCGTCAGTCATACTGGTAGTGATAACATGCTCTATTCTCGTAGAATCACGTATAGCTTGTATTTTATAATAAGTATCATAACCAAACACTATGTCTCTGAGGGCAACAACGATTCGAGCATCAGAACTAGCCAATCTAGCTTGGAGCTCTTTTTCCCCGAGCCAAGGGTCAAGCAACAATACAGCACATCCCGCCTTCCACACGCCGAAAACCGTCATGATAAACTGCGGTATATTAGGGAGCAAAACAGCGATCCTTGAACCCCTGCTAATCCCCATCTCTGTCAAAACATTAGCAAACCCATTCGAGAAAGCGTCAATATACTGCCAACTATATTCAGTTCCACCATAGTAAATCGCGTCTTTACGCTTGAACTTAGAAGCATTCTCCACGAGTAGATCATGTAAGGTCTTATTTGGATAATCCAGAGCAGTCTTCAACCCTAATTTTCTTTTTTCGATTCCCATACCTAATCCGGATTATACTACCCCAAACTTAAATTATTTCCTTGCAAAAAATAATTTTAGGGCAAATTGAAGAAATATGTTACTAGGAATCAAAACTCTCTGTTACGGTAATATTATTATCCGAACATTTTGTGCCTAGACAGCCAAAGTCTATAGGTAGACTCATAGACAACGACCACGTTTAAACGTCTACTCTTGTAGAGACATTGTTCGCACAGTAACCAAATATTTCACCACAATCTCAAATAAGGTATACTAGAACCATATGTGTCCTCGTTATGACTTAGAAATAGATTATAAGATTAAAGTAGAATTTTCTATAATAATAATCTAAGTACTACTCTTTATTAGTTTGCATACTTCTTAAACCAAAGTCATAGGGATAGAAAATACTGACAGTGTTAAGAATAAAACGTCACAAACTCTTCCATAGGTTTATTAAACCTGTTTTATTGATTTATCTTAGCGGTCGTCGTCTAGTCTGGTCTAGGACAGCAGCCCTCCAAGCTGCTGATCCCGGGTTCAAATCCCGGCGACCGCAATTATGTTTTCTGCTTAGCCCTAATAGTATTTAGGAGAAATATTGTGGTGCGGTCTTTGCGGCGATCTTAACCATCGCACCCATTACAAAAGAGGTTGCTTAGGTAATTCAATGCATTCAGCAAATCGATTTACAATAGGAGCAACTACTTTTGTTAGATATTTTATTTTAGTAGCCTTCTTTAAGCCCCGAAGTTAGGTCTTCAGCCTGAGAACTTTTAAAGTGGTAGTACATGAATTGCATCTTGTATCTGTAGACCCCACGTTCATTTTTACAAGGCTAGTCACAAACCGAGTAAACTAATTTTTGTTTATTAGATGCTTCAACTAGGATGCATAAGCTAGGCTTTTTACAGATTTAAGCTATATAATCATACCTGTTGATTTACAGACCTTTTATGTAGGGAGATATAGTATTGGATTAAAGGTGCGTATAGTTTAAATGTTTGTTACTGATATAGCTAATGACCAAAACGAGAAAAGTTATATGTTTTATTGGAAGGTGAAAAGTCATGAGTAATAGCCTAAAGAATGAAAAATACATTGAAGATGAAATCAAAGGTCCTATAACAGCACTTCCTCCTACTGGTTTAATTGAAGAGATTGACCGCTATCCTATACTCGAACCGTTCGTGTATACCGTGATTGGCCGCGACTTAGAGACAGGAAAATATTACTATTTAATAGACGAACTCAAGCTGAATGAGGAAGAAATAGGCATTTATAATAGGCTTGTAAAAACGTTGCAACTAGAGCTTAAGGTTCCGCGTGGGAACGTGGATCCGCGTATGTACTTCGAAGAGGGGGCAAGAAGCATTGTAGAAAAATATAGGATAAGTATGGGCAGAATGGAAAACGTGGCTTGGTCGAAGATCCTTTATTACGTAGAACGTGATATCGTTGGTTTCGGACCTCTAGACCCGCTGATGCGCGACTCAGCAATTGAGGATATTAGTATAGACGGTGCTAAGAAGCCGGTTTACGTCTTTCATTCAAAGTATGAAAGCATGCCAACCAACCTAATATTTGAAAAAGAGGAAGATCTAGATGATTATGTTGTTCGTTTAGTTCACATTTCAGGAAAGCACGTCAGCACTGCTTTTCCTGTGGTTGATGCGACATTGCCGGGTAGACATAGGCTTATGGCAACATTCAGACAGGAAGTAACCCCTTTTGGTAGTACTGTTACCATTAGGAAGTTTAGAACTGATCCAGTGACCATAATCGATATGTTGAATTATGGTACACTTAACGAAGCAATTGCGGCTTATCTTTGGCTTATGATGGAGAATCGATTAAGCGCAATAGTTGTGGGAGCCACTGCGGCAGGAAAAACCACCCTCTTGAATGCTCTTGTAAGTATGGTTAGACCGGGATCTAAAGTAGTTACCATCGAGGAAGTCCAAGAGATGAACTTAGCGATCGAAAACTGGGTGCCCATGGTTAGCAGACCAAGCTATGGTTTAAGCTCGGAGAAAGTTGGCGAGGTATCCCTTTTTGACTTAGTTAAAGCCTCATTAAGAATGAGGCCAGATGTGCTGGTGGTAGGTGAGGTAAGAGGAGAAGAGGCATATGTACTATTTCAAGCTATTTCAACGGGTCACGGAGGACTGTGCACAGTGCACGCTGAGGATGTTAGATCAGCAATAAAGAGGCTCACATCTAAGCCCATGGACGTTGCTCCTTCGTATATACCATTCCTTGATCTTGCCGTGGTTTCACGCAGAGTCATACTCCCAGGTGGAGATAAACTTAGGAGTGGGAGGAGAATAATTGCGGTAGAAGAAATAATCGACGTGGACAAACAGATCCCCATATTTGAGTGGATAAGCAACCAAGATAAATTCACAGAACATCTACACGATAGCCTAAAGATTAGAAAACTCGCTGAACTTAGGGGTGTAAGACCGGAGGATATAATCTACGAGATAAGAAGACGGGAGCTGGTGTTGAATTGGCTTAAAAAATCCAACGTAAGACACTACACTGAGTTGCAGAAAATATTCACTGATTATTATTACAATCCTGATGCAACAGTTAAGAGGGCATCTGAAGAACTAAGGCAGAGCCTACCTAACCCCGAAACACAAAACTGATACTCGAACCGATTAAAACCTGAAACAGAGTGTCATCTACTTTTTCTTATTAAACTTTAAGTGCCGATGGTCAATACTATACTTTAATAACCAGTAGTGAGCGAATAATAATTTTCTACCTTGTAGCCAATCCTCATTTGTTCACTCCACAGAGATTCGTGCCACCCATCTGTGTTCTAATGCTGACTCCACAAGCCCTTTTGATACAAGCTATTCGGTTATTACCAAATTAACGATAGTGTCCAGGTTAGGTGATGCTGTGCGTGACCCCCAAGCCTGCAAAAGCGTTATCCTGCCACCATCAAATTAACATAGGTAAACTTAATACTCAGCGTGCTCACATCAAAGTTGAAAAATGCTCCTTGGCTCTACGGTCGCATTCGTATTCAGCGTATTGGCAACGATCATTGTGTACGCTCTACTTAACTTGTTAAGTAACTTTTTCTTAAGACACGGGTATTACGGTATTGATATACACAAGCCAAATCAGCCGAAAGTCCCTGAAATGGGTGGTATAGCATCATCTATAGTCGTGGCAGTGTTGTTAGTTGGTATTTACATTATTGTACCCAGTTATGCAAAGTTTTATGTTTTCGATGTGCTCTTTCTCTTTATTTATTTTTCTTGCCTAGGTTTAGTTGATGACCTTAAAGGCTTGTCTGGTAAGTACAAGCTTGGGGGTACTATCATAGGAGGAGTCTTAACTCTTATCATTGCCAAGTTGACAGACACCAACTTTTATGTCCCAAGACCTTTCCTACCATTTATTGGCCAGATACACGGAGTCAATTTCATATATCCATTTCTTATTGTGGCCGCATTTGCAGTAACATCCAATGCATTCAATATGTACGACGTTTACAATGGTACTTTAACATTTGCTTCAACAGTGGTCTTCGCTGAGTTAGGCCTAATAATACTTTATGCGAATGTGGCTAATTATGCCGCTCTGACCTCTATAATTTCGTTTGTCTTGGCGGGGGCTTCACTTGGACTATTCCTTGTAAACAGGTATCCATCGAAATTCTTCATCGGCGACACAGGTAGCTTGTCGCTGGGCGCCGCATACAGCATGATAGCGATTATGGGGCGTGTGGAGGTAGTTGCCGCAGTAGCTATTATACCTATGCTGATAAATGGGTTTCTGTCGTTTAGCAGTGTCGGTAAAATCTTTGAAAGACATGAAGTAAGTGCAAGACCAGTTTTGATTGAAAACGGTAGGATACGTGCAAATCCCACACCTGAGGCACCGATGAGTCTAGCTAATTTCTTAACTTCGAGCTCCCCATTAACAGAGAAGCAAATCATACTGCGGTATCATGCATTGACATTAATAGGAGCAGCACTCGCCTTTGTTACGTTTTTACTTATACAGTGGTGAAAACATTGAAGTTAACCAATGTCGATCCACTCGTTTCAATAGTAATTTTAATACTTGCTTTCTGGGGTTCTTTAATGGTGATTTTCGCCTTTACGAAAGAAGTATTACTGCCTTTAGGGTCCACGAAAAGTATGTTTGACCCATTTATTATACATTTTGGAAAATCGTTAATATTCCTTGGCCTCATCGGAGCACTATTTTATGCTTGGTTTAAAATCACTCGAAACGTAAGGGATATGTATCTAAGTAATAATGGATGAAATTAACTCCAAAGGATCTTGAAAACTTTGTAGAGTTAATCTTGCTAACTCACTCTGTCTAGCAGAAATTTTTTCAAGGTTACCCAGAATATGTTCCAACTTGTTTCCCAAGTTAGATTTAGTTACATGGGAAAGTAGCCCTATTTTACTTAAGGCTTTCTCAATGTAGAGACTCTTCGGGAAGGCAGAAAGCGTTGGTTTTCCAAGTAATGCGGCCTCCCACGTCATTGTTCCCCCAGCACCAATAAACACATCAGAAGAGGCTATTAAGGACAATCCTTCTTCTTGATTGTCCAAAACAAAAGCATCTGGTAATTCGTCCTGTAAGGCCACGCGTTGACTTCTGTAGCGTGGTAGCACCAATAGTGAGAACCCCAGCTTTTTTTGAGCTGCCTTTAGTGCGGGAGCCAAATAAGAAGAGCTGGTAGAGGTTTTAACATATGATGCCTTTACCTCTTCTGGTCTAAAAAGCACAATAGGGCGTCTTAGACCAAAATCTTTTGAGAAAATCTTCTCACGCTTTAACCAAATAACCGACTCTATCCCATGGTAGTTGACAAGCGCAGATCTGGCTAAACCTAGTTTGTACCATGCGTTGGCAGGTATGAAGTCTGAACTGATGAGTTTGGTTGTTAGTGGGACTGTTAGGCGCGCTACTGCTTCTGCATGAGGCGAATCGTTGATGTTAATCGTTGGTAAACCCAAACCGAACCCTATCCTTGTTGCCTCTGGCGAGGCGTGACAGACAACATACTTTATATCAATATTCTCAACAACTTTATAGAGCTCTAGTAAACGTTTTGCACTCGCTTCAAACTTTTTCCTAATGTCCGACCCACCGTGTTGGCCTACGTAAATGGGTCTAAGGGACAAGATCTTTGAAATAGAAGGAAGCTCATCGTATTCGCGGCTCGTTAAAAGGAACTGGTACCCCTTACTCACAGCGACCTGCTCAACGTATTTCGCTATCCTAAGATGCTTTGGTGTCAGAGCGTCAAACCATACAAAGGGCATTATTTTTTATTAATGAGTCAAGCCTATAAGTCTTAAAGGTTCATCAAGGTGTGTTGCAACAGACAACGTTAAAAAGACTTGAAGATAATGTGCGATTTTTTTGTAGTATAGAACCAAGCGAGGAACTAGCTGAGTTCATCCAGCCTGCCTTAAGATCCGAAAAGGTGGTACTCACATATGACCCATACTCCGAAGCGTACGCTGAATTGGCTTCATGGCCTCTTATCATGTTTGGAGTGAACGTTTCAATTGTTAATTCGCACGATGCACTATACTACTACGTACCATATACAACTGAAGGAACGAATTACATCTATTTTACCGATAATCCGGAAGGCCAGCTGGGCATTCAATTAGAGTCAGCACTTAGGGTTATGGGCTATAATCGATATATTTTATCCTGGTATAAGACAAAAAATGATGGGGTGTTCACTTTCTCAAGCGGTAGTGATGGAAAATCAGTCTTACAAGGTGCGAAGAATGTGGCGTATGCCTTTACTAAGGCACTCTATAAAGCGAATTCAAACAATAGACTGACACGTGTTCTAAACAATTTCCTAGTTGATCACTCAGAGCTGCTCGACTACATTAATAAAGCAATAAGCTATACGGAGAGTTGCACCGCTACCACTATAGCAGCACAAGGACCACTCTTATCTATCGCAAAACTAGCTGAGCTGCTTAACCCCCAAATAAACACTATTCCAATAATTCAACTTCTCACTAATTCGAAAAACAAGGATGTTGAAGTTTGGGGACTTGATGTTGACTCGGAATTAATAGCGAGAGTGAGGTTTGAAAGAGGCCCATTTAGGCGTGTTATCCATTTCGGGTTGGACCCCTTATCATCTGTTTTAGTGAGTGCATATGCTGTTACCTATGCAGAGACTTTCAGCATTTTACCATAAGGTGAAATTAAAGTTTAAAGCGGAGTTAATGGGTTGTTACTTATGAAACAGTGGTTAATGGATATTTTACAATGCCCAATTTGTCGAAATGAGAAATTATCGCTCAAGGCCGTTGAAGTTAATGGGGACGAAATCACGTGGGGGGTAATTCTTTGTGATGCCTGCAAAAGGTGGTTCCCAATAATTAACAGTATACCTCATATGTTACCCGACGAGTTTAGAAAAAAAGAAGATAAAGAGTTCGCAGAGCGCGTATCTAAGCTTTTGGAGGGGATAAAGCTTGAGCTTCGACCGCCTAGATATAAAGCCGGTAACGATATTACTCGATTAGGTTAGCCCACTTCTTATAAGTGGGTGTATAATATGGAGGTTGTAAAACAATGATGCGCTCAGTTATGGCGTTGATGCTTATCGCTATCTTGGGAATCTCGCTTTTTATGATTCAAGATACACACGCCGCACAGTTGAGTTCTGTGACTATTTCCGTCGATAGGAAAACCACTATTTATCCAAATTACGCAGTGAGCCTAGATACGATAAAGGTTTTGAATGGGTCTTTGACTTCAATAATCGCACAGTTTCCATCGAATACCACAATATTGAATGTCAGTGGACCCGATGTACTCTACGCGTATCAACTAAGCTCCGCCCCTGCACGTGAGGTTATAGCTTTTAAAAACCCTGTTACTACTGGGGGTTCAACTGAAATAATGTATGTTTATACTGGTTTCATAAATTCAGGCCAGCTAGAGGTGGCTTTTCAAGCGGGTTACTCGGTAGCCAGTGTTAACGACACATCCACCTATTATTACGGCATTCAGAACTGGGGTATAACGCTACAGATATTTTATAACAACCACTACCTAAATGTTAGCCAAGGTGAATCATTCACATTCAATGGGACGACAAGCCCAAACTCATTTGTTGTGGCTACCAATCCACCAACAACGAGTATGCCCACTCTTTATCAGAGTTACCTGCAAACCCTTAGTAGTCAAATAGTTTACAGCAACGGGGTCTTCCACATTAATGATCAAGCGACTTTTGTGTGGGCTTCTTCGGGTGAATCAAATCAACTATATCTTCTTGTACCTAATAATATAGTAAATAAATCTGTCTCTGTAAGCTATTTCTATGGCGATGTATCATCGACAATAAAGCACAACGCATATCCTGGTTATGCGCTACTTGTAATTAACTCTCCAGTTCAACTTACACGCAACCAAATTGTGGGTTTACAGATAGATTACTCTGTTAAAGCGCAAGAACTCAACTTGTCGTCCCTTGGATTATACGGGATGTTTTGCGAGACCTACGACGTAGAAGTGGCAAACATTATGCCCATTTCTGGTAGCTGGAGTAGAATGCAAGAAGAATATTTCGCCGCGTTTAGAGAGGTAACTCCTACAGAGATTAGTGGATATCTAGTGAAGGGTACAGGGGTGTCAAATCTGACAGGTGGTGCTAGTTTGGCAGTCTTGATTGTCGGTGTTTTCGCTGTTGCCTCATCATATACCTACGCACAAACAAGGTCCAAAAAGGTATCAAAACGTAGCGCGCCCCAAAAGATTGTCGCAACGCTGAACTCAGCTTCCGCTTCAATCGATTTAGCCCACGAAACAATCAAAAAATTCCTTGAAGGTAGAATCCGGGTTTCCGCTGCAAATGCCGCTCTCGCTACATTCGATGACTTAGAGAGAAAAGTTTTGAGAGAAATAAACGAAAGTGTAGGTAACAATGAAATAGACACGGAAACCGCCAGAAGATTGACTGAAAGTCTAAAAGAGATAAGAACTTCATTTGCAGATCTAATCGACCTGCAGACCCAATTTAACCAGAAGAAGATCCGGCAAAACATCTACGGTGACTTAAGGTCAAAGTATCAAAAGAACTTGCAGCGAGCTATTAACAGCTTTAAGGAAATAACTAATGACCTGAAACAAAGCTAAGTACTATCGGGTTCGAATAAACCTCCTTTTTTGCGCTCTATATACCTGCCTTAACTGCTCCCCATAAATCTTGCCTTCGCTTCTCGCTTCTAGAGAGCGTATTAAGCCGCTTATACTCCCTGAGACCACAAGGGTGTATAGGTCGCCAGGTGTTCCATAAATTACAGTAGCAGACCTTACATATGGTAGGCATATATGACTAACCCTTAAGACAAACCAAGTTTTTTCTTCGTATATAACCTTAAGCGAGCATTTAGACATCATGATCTCGCCGAACATTTGCTTAAAGAATAGAGCATAAGAGTGAGCGCTGATTTTATTATTATACTTTACTATGAAGATGTAACGTCTTTTATCATATTTCATATAACTCACCAACCAGTTGGCTTGAGTTGGCTTTGATGAGTTCGTCGAATTCCCTTGGCTTGTAATCTAAAATGAGCGCAGCAGCAGTCAACAGGTCACGCATAGACGGAGGTTTTTCTAACACGCTTGAAAAAACCACTTTGTCGATGCCGAAAGCCTGTACGAGATTTTTTAGCCATACTAGTGTATTCTTAGATGAATAAGCAGACTTGATTATCTCTGGTGTAAGCTCAAGCCACCATTCCTTATTTACTATTAGGGGGGCATTAACCCTTGGTCGGATTATTTTAGTAAAGCCATGCTGAGCGAGTAGATAGTTTCGATAGAAATACTCTTTTAATGCTCTTCCTTCATCCGTGTCAGGACCTCTGGGGATCCATTTCCAACTTCTAATAGATTGTGCAATACTTGTGGTGGCTTTTCTTGAAACATTTAGTGCAAAGAATTTTAACTCTAAACAATGTGGATGCTGAGACTCAAGTGCCTTTATGTTTACACAGAAATCAAAATATGATCTACGCATACTTTTCCCCAATAAGACCGGCTTCTTTAAGAATGTCGTTGTAGCTCTTCCCTTTAAGATAGCCACCAAATCCAATAACCACTTTAATAGCATCACCCCCACTTTCCAAAACGATTCTGCCGAAGTATGCTTCAAATTTTGAAAAGCGGAGAAACAGCTTTGACCCGTCAAACCTTAATTCTGCACTGTTCAATATTGTTCTAATTGCCTCTCGGTCAAGGTGTGAAAATATCCTTTTAACGCAACCCTCCGCCTCCTGGTCCTTAAGATTAATACTCAGAATACTTATCTCATCGCCATAATGGCCTTCTGCTTTAAGCGTAGAAAGTTTAGTACTATAAGGTATTACACCTAGAAACGTACCGAGACTTTTAACCACTTTAGTCGTATCCTCTGTTGCATAACACATCACGCTTAAATTAACGCTTTTAACACGAATCACGGTATATAGGACACGTAGCATAAAAATAAGTGTTGAAAATTGTATCGGCCGGATTAAGGTTTCGAAAAGCGGTTGAAATAGCACAGAAAATCATTATCTGGTAGCATCTCTTGGCATTGCTGGCTATAAAGTTACCAGAGAGAGTGGTAGCATAGTGCTATACATCCGAAAACTGCCAAATTCTTTGCGAAAGGAATATAGGTCTACGATTATTATCATTTACCAAATGGTATCAATTAGCCGTCTGAAATCACGTTCATGGAAGGCAATGGTGGGCGTAAGGGGCGATACTGCCTATGTTGCAGCCTATCGAAGCAGATTGGCTTCGTGGAGAAAGCAGAATACCATAGTAAGGGTTGACAAACCAACTAGAATTGAGAGAGCCAGAAGCTTGGGATTTAAAGAAAATAATAAGTCGATTGTTGTCCGTGTGAGGGTGAGAAAGGGTAATCCCTACAAACTTAGACCTAAGGCCGGTAGAAGACCTAAGAGGATGGGTGTCAAACAATGGACGTACAAGATCAGTGATAAGCGCGTAGCTGAGGGAAGAGCCCGCGCAAAATACTCCAATATGCGCGTTAGTGGAAGCTATCTTGTAGGAGAAGATGGGCTATACAAATGGTACGAAGTAGTTCTTCTAAGGGACTGATAAGTGGACGTCAGGCTGGGACGGCGGCATCATCGGTGGCTACCTCATGTCGTCGCGAGAACATCATTCGTCCATTATAAGCTTATTTACAATCGTATAAAAGTCTAACCGACGGTTAGATAAATTGTTAATTGGATTAGTTGGTAAAACAAACGTGGGCAAATCGACCTTTTTTGCAGCCGCTACCCTCCTCAACGTTGAAAGAGCTAACAGGCCGTTTACAACGATAAAGCCTAACAGAGGTATTGGATCTATTCGGGCAAAATGCGTACACGATGTTTTTAATGTTAACGATAAAATATGTATCGATGGTATCAGGTTTATACCAGTTGAGCTACTAGATGTAGCTGGACTTGTTCCGGGGGCTCACACTGGTAGAGGGTTGGGTAACAAATTCTTAGATGATTTACGGCAGGCCGATGTTTTTATTCATATAATTGATGCCAGCGGTTCGACGGATAGCGAAGGTAGACCAACTGGACCAGGAACCAACGACCCATTGGATGACATACGATTTCTAGAGAATGAGCTTGATGAATGGATGTATGGAATAATATCTAAAGATTGGGATAAATTCAGCAGAATAATAGATCAGCGTGCGGTTGACATAGCCACTGCGCTTAGTGAAAGGTTATCAGGTTTAGGCTACACCAAAGGAATAATTGAAAAAACACTTATTGAGTTGGGATTGGAGGGAAAGAAGGCTGTTAGCTGGAAAGAAGATGATATTAGGGAATTTACTAAGCTTGTTAGACGTAAGGGTAAGCCCGAAATTATTGCGGCAAATAAAGCAGACATATCAACTGCTCCGGACAACATCAAGCGAATAGCCTCAGAGGTTAAGGTACCAGTTATCCCAGTTATAGCCGAAGCTGAATTGGCTTTACGTAGGGCTGCCCAAAAGAATATAATTAAATACAGACCGGGGGACTCTGACTTCACAATTCTCTCAAACAATCTACCACCTGTTCAGCTTGAGGCGTTAAAGAAGCTAAAAGATATATTGTCGGAATTTGGAGGAACTGGTGTTCAACTATGTATGGACAAAGCAGTCTACGAAGCATATGGCGGTATAGTTGTTTACCCTGTGGAAGATATGGTGAGGCTAAGTGACAAAAAAGGAAACGTGCTTCCAGACGCGATCATACTGAAAGCAGGTTCGACCCCAGTTGAGTTAGCTAGGAAAATTCATACTGAATTAGCCGAACGATTCCAGTATGCTATTGATGTGCGTTCAAAGCAAAGACTAGGCTCAGATTATACACTTAAAAATTTGGATGTTATTAAAATAGTCTCATCATGAATTCGAATTACACATGTAAAACTCGTGATCTAAAATATCCCGTGTAACAACACACCCAGGATAGATTCTTGCGCCTGCTCCTATCTTAACACCGGGATTTATTGTCACGTTTACACCGGTCTTTACGTCAGGCCCAATAAAGCATCCCAATTTAACAAGCCCCGTATTAACAGATTTGTTTGCCACATGAACATTAATAGGCTTCTCATCAAATCTTAAATTGGCGGTTATAGTTCCCGCCCCAAGATTAGTGTTCTCAGCTATAACACTATCCCCAACATAGGAAAGATGTGATATGTGTACACCCGTATATACAACTGAATTCTTAACCTCACAGGCGTTACCAACTTTTGAGTTATCTGCAATACTTGTAAACGGGCGAAGATACGCATTAGGACCAATTGTTACGTTTCTTCCAACCCAAACAGGTCCCTCAATATAGCTCCCAGATTTAATTACAGAACCGGCGCCTAGGGAAACAGCGCCATTAATGTGAACACCACTCTGTATTTCCCCCTCTACCTTAGCTTGTAAATCCTGCATTAGTACATTATTGATTCTTAAAATATCCCAAGGATATGTAAGGTCATACCACTCATTATCATTTAGTATAACTACGTTTATATCGCTTTCCGCGGCCGCACTGTTTAGTGCATCCGTTAGCTCTAATTCGCCTCGGGGTGAAAGCGCCACGTTTTCTAAATACTGGTTGAAGTCGGGTTCAAAAATATACACTCCTCCCAAAACAAGATTATGTATCGGATTATCCGGTTTTTCCGTCACTTTAACTAAGTTTCCTTCTTTACTAGTCTCAACCACCCCATACTTTGTGGGGTCTGCCACACGCAAGACCCCTACAGTGGCTACTTGACCTCTGTGGGCTTCCAATAAACGCCGTACAGCGCTGGATAACACGAGATTATCACCATATTGAACAAGAAGAGGTTTTCCAGAGGCTTGGAGTGCTATTCTCGCAGCATCAGCTGTACCTAGAGGCTTATCCTGGGTTAATAAGTCAAAATTTAGGAAATAACTTTTAAAAAGACCTTTAAAGCTCGGGTTTATAACGATATATCTTGGATCGACTCCGGCTTCTTGATGCTGTTCGATCAAATGTGTTAAAAATGGTTTACCTATAAATTGTAAAAAAGGTTTGGGAGTCCTATGCGTTATGGGTTTTAACCTCGTGGATTGCCCTGCGGCAAGGAACGCTGAATTCATCTGTTATTCTCTACCATACCCTGACTTATCTGCTCTGTATTAGGAGGTGAGAGAACCTTTACTTTTCTTATTTCTAGAGCGTTGACAGAAACGATTTTTCTAGCGGCTGAGAAAATCTCCGCCGACGCTTTACCCAAAACTATTTCTTGAACGAACTCATCGAAACTACTCTTGGTAGCTTTTTCGATGAGAATTTGGCTAGCGGCTTTCCTGACTGCGGTGCGTTTTGAGCGGTGAACCTTACCCTTTGAGATAACGATCGTGAAGACCCTGAATCTTGCACCATCCCGCGTTTCAACGTCAGTTATCACCTCAGTTTTAGTTGTACCCCTCCTTACCATGCCTCTTACATACTCCCTAGCTAGCTCTAATTGGTCGAAGCGCGTTTTAGCTACTCCTCCTTCTACCTCCACAATTCTAAACTTCAAGAATACTTGTATTTGGCGGATATCTCCAGTTAAATCCGATAGAGACACTGTTATTCGTCTATTAAGTACTGCTTCATTAGATTGAGCAAGAACGCGCGGTAGGTCGACTTGATTAAAAGAGATTGGCGCTTTTACTGATACCCAAGTTTTCTGTAATTTGGAAGCGGACATCTTATCTTAGAGTATTTGTGATGAGATAATTATAAGTGTTTTACTGAGTGGTACGTTCAAGTCGAAGTAGGAGGGCGCAATGTGCTAATACTTCGTCAATTGTTGACCGAAGCCTTCTGTAATTCACATCGCACACGGTTACCTCTAGAGTGTTCAACTCAACGCGTTGTCTGAACACTAAGTCCCGTGGTGTCTCAACTAAGTCAGGGAGAAGCACTTTATGAAGGTAATCTGCCTCAGAAATGCCTGAGACACGTAGGGATACCCTCAGTGTCCACTTAACCATGTTAACCACTTAGTCTTACGTCTACGTCGTCAAAAAATGATTCAACATATGGTGTAGGCACATAAGCTATTGCTTGAAGTGAAGAGCCATATCCTACACCCTTAGAGCGCTCAGCCGCAACTTTAAAAGTATTTCCTAAGTCAATCATGGAACTATTTTGTGGATTTACCACGCCTACTATTTGAGACCACTGATTTATAGGGGAAACCATTATCACCGGTTTAAAGTAAAACGCCCTACTTTGCGAGAGAACTTTAACAGTTCTTAAAGCTAAACCCCTTTGGGTTTGAGGGGGGGCGAATATATATAATGCATTCTGTGTTTCCCTAAAGTACTCCTGTGTCTGAGTTATTTGCTTGGTTAACGACGCAATCATGGTTGAATAGTTCTGCATCATCTCAAGTACCTGTCTATATTCCTCCTTTTTACCTTGTAGGAATACTTTATACACGGATGTGTAAGACTGCAAACTTATGCAAGCCTCGAGAGCTAATGCGGCACCAATAATATTCCTTAGAGGAGACTCAGCGGGATGCCGTCGATCCATATATATAGAGCCTAAAAGGGTTTTTTCATCGAGCTCTTTAAATCCACTCTGTGACCTGATTTTGGATAATTCATCAAATAGAACCCTTGCATCCGTCCCAGTCACCAAACCTATTTGTTTACTTAACTGCTTCTTCTTAATTAATTCTTGAATTACAAGTGCACTACCTTTTAGGTCGCCGCTAACTCCTAAAACAAACGGGTCTAACATTAACGATAACGCAAGAGGTAAATCTAACCCTTCCGTCATTGGTATCTTTAGACCACTAGATGACTCGAGGAGGCTATTTTGCTCTAAATCGGAAAGAACCGCTCTATTAAGCCCACCGAGCTTTTCGGGATCCAGCTCTACCTGTGAGGCTAGTATGCCACCCATGACAATCGAAGCCAAATCAATCGTAGTATAACCCAGCTCTTTAAGTAAAAGATAAGTTAGTGTCGTTGTCGAGCTAATAAGTATACCATTTAGCCCAAACAAGTGCGGGTTTAAGACCTCTTCACCCGAAGGTGGGTCAGAGTAGTACGAGATCTCGAACGAAGGATATGATTTCTGAGGTTGCAGACCGGTATAGCCTAGAAAAAACGTTATTCCCCGTGGAGGTCTCACTAGTTTATTTATAGATAAAAATGGGTCAATGAATCTTACCGTAAAAGGTTTATTACGGCTTATTAAGTATGAGGAGAGTAAAAGTGAAGCTGCAATGGGGTCGGGCGATGTCTCTACCACCAAGTTGATATATCCGCCTAAATTCTCGACCGCCTTAAATTTCGATGATTCCTCAAATATTGCCTTTTTCAAGTTTTCGATTTGACTGGACATACTTGGATTAGCATATTATTCGTGTGTGGGTTAAAAAATTCTTTTATTATGTAAATGAGGCTGCTCGTGGCTTATACTTCCAATCCTGTGGTAGAACTCCCTGCCGTCGATAGTATTTTGACAGCCTAAGGATTTTCGATTCAGTTATCTCAAGTCCTCTAAGCGAAAACATGTCTTTTGGATGTTGCTCTAAGTGAGCTATAGTTCTTGACGCATGCTGTAGCAATGCCTGGAGATCATCGGGTATTTGTGACTGAACATTATTCTCAACCAAAATCTCTGTAAGCTTCTTACCCAAGAAGCCTTTTACCAGTGGGATACCATATTGGTCTCTTAGTACCTGACCTATCATGGGCTTCGTGTATCCTTTTTTTGCTAGGTTTACAATAAGCTTTTCAACTTCTTCAGGGGTCATCTTAACCCATTCTGGTACTTCTAAAGTCACCGGTCTTTTCGAATGAGATTTGCCTCTGGGGGTTCCTTTACGCATCAATAAGTGAGCCTTTTACCTCTATTTAAGTGTAATTTAGTGTTTGATGGTGCCCGGATAACGCTTTTCCACGCTTGGAGGCCACGCACAGCAACACCTAATCCGGACACTATCCAGTGTTTGTATACCATTTCGAAAACGCGATGAACGCCCGTGCTCTATGGGACAGTTTGTTCTTTTCGCGTATTGACATTTGAGCAAAACTCTTCGGGAAATATTCTCTCGGTGAAAAAATCGGATCAAAACCAAACCCATTTTTACCCACAGGTTTATTCAAAATGAATCCATCTACTCGTCCACTGAATATTCGAAGCTCCACACCGTCAAAATACGCGACAATAGCTTCGAAAAAAGCAGACCTGTCTTTTTCTCCCTTTAATAAGGTAATTAGCCCATTAATCCCAATCGTTGTAAAGGCATATGAGGAGTAGACGCCGGGGAAGCCGTTTAGAGCCTTCACAAATAGACCAGCATCTTCAACTATTAGAGGCTTGTGTAGGTGTTCATAGGCTTCTAGTGCTGCATAAGTGGCCACTTCTTGGATTGTGGAGGCTTGTATCTCCATTTTGTTTACAGGCTCCATTACGAGATTAATGCCTAGCCTAGCAAGTAGGTTAGAGGCTTCTATAAATTTGTGCTTGTTGTGCGTTATAAATGCGACCTCAATTTTTTTCACGTCTTTCATCAACGTACCTACCTCTCATTCTAATCTGCTTAACTCGATCAAGAACCTGTTCACCCTGCTGTTGACCCAAGGTTTTAAAGTAGTTCTCTTTAAACATAGCCAAGATATCATTGTATATATTTGGTTTAAGTGCTTGACAGACCTTAAGAAAAAGATTAACATCAACCGCCCTGTGTTCTGTATCATAGCTGAACTCGCCTAGACCGAAGTCTATAAAAAATATGTCACCGTTTGAGATAATGATGTTTGCCAAAGTTGGATCACCGTGAACTATTCCGTTTTTGTGTAGGACACCGATATCAGATGCGATAGTGGGGACATAGGTAAGTAACATCTTCTCGTCAACCTTAAGGAGGTTAACTCCTTCAATATACTCCATTAATATGCTTGAGTGAACCTTACTTACTGCAAACACGGTCGGCGCGTTAACCCCAGCCAGGCAAGCCCTTGCAATTAGTCTAGCTTCTAGAATAGTCCTCTCGGACCTTATTTTCGTATCCAGTACTCTATTCCTATATTGCTTTGGTTCCCTATACTTCAAGATGGCCTTTTGACCGAAGAAATTCACTAGATAAATGCAGGCTTCTGCGCCCTTTACCAAAGTCGAAATTACCTTTAATCCAAATGTGTCCTCCATGGTATATCCACATCTTCTATTCTCCAACGGGGAAGGACTCCACTTTCTTCAATTCGGAGATACTTGCCTGAGCGGTAAAGCAACGCACCTACATACGCAATCATCGCGCCATTGTCCCCAGCCAAATTAGATGGGACAACAGTAAAATGACTTTCATGCTCCTTACAAACAGCTTCGAGCATTTGGGCTAGCCGCCTAGCTCTTGCAACCCCTCCAGTTAACGTTACTTCTCGTTTACCCGTCAACACCAGCACTCGTTCTGTTGCTTCTGCAAGCATGGAAAAAGCGGTTTCCACCACACTATATGATAAATCTGCTGGATCCGTCCCACTCTTCAATAGGCGTCGTGCGGCTGTAAGTAAGCCTGAAAAACTCATATCTTGACCCTTAACGGAATAAGGAACGTTTAGATATCTCGAGGCCGTATCGGCCAACTCCAAAACCTTCGGTGTTCCAGGAAAACCGAAGCCTAGGTCTCTGGCTAATACATCTAAAAGATTTCCAACGGAAATATCGAGTGTTTCCCCGAGTACAACGTATCTCTGCAACGCATAGTTAACAATTGCAGTGTTACCACCAGAAACGAAGAGTGTTATGGGGTCTTTTGTAACGGAAAATTTCCTCGCGATCTCTATATGTGCCACTGAGTGGTTAACACCGATTATAGGAATACCGAATTTGAGTGAGATGGCTCGCGCAGCCACCCCCCCTATACGTAGGCATGGACCTAGACCTGGACCCTGCGAAAAAGCTACGGCTACAAGTTTATGCCCGTTATCCTCAATATATTTAAAGGCATCGTGAATAAGTGAAGGTGCGTATCCCTCATGGTGTTGAGCGGCCTCACGGGGATGGATGCCGCCCTCTCTTGTTGTGTATGTGTGGGATAAATTAAATAAGATGTCGCCGTCGAGAGAACACAAGCCAACCCCGAAAGTATGGGCCGTACTCTCCAGGCCTAACACAATACTACTCATTTGACTTCTGCTTTACAAACTCCGTATAGCCGCATTTACCACAGCTCCAACGCGCCCCGCCAACCGTGTGATAAGCCATGTTAGAACCGCATCTGGGGCATTTTTTTCTTAGGCTTTTGATCGACATATTCTTATAGTCGTATTCATACAATTTACTTATATCCGACATAAATTCTAAACCTCGACTTACTATTTACGTTTTTTGCTCTTGTTGCGCTGTCTGAGCGTTGGACTCATTCTTCTGCTTTTTAATACCTTGATCTCTGCTTAGTAAGTAGGCTCTTTCAAACGCTAAGATTTTATCAGAAGAGTCATATATATTTGCATCAACAGTTATAATGTTTGTACCATAATCTGGTTTAACCTTAATGATCACTATTAATTCTGGGTCGATTCCTAAAACTGCGCCTATCTGCTGTTTTAATTGTTTTCTCGAGGGGGTAGGTTGCCCAGAAGGAATGCTAATTTGGATTCTTACCTCTCTCCGCTTTGCAAGCAAGTTCCTCTTATCGTGGAGTACAACACTTGATTCAGACATAACTTTTAACCACCATCTCGTTAAATATGTTTAACGCTTCTAATCTTTTAGTTTTATTGACATTCACACAAACCACGCCCCTTTCCGGTTGGCCATAGAACACTGAGTAGCCAGTGGGGGATAATATAATTGCCACGAGGGTTAGCAGATCTTCCTCACCATCGACAAGTATTAACGAGCAATCTTTTTTATTCAACGCGGTCGAGAAAACAATAAGCGAATCGAGGCTAATCATCCCTGCAGGGTTCCATACCTTGATAGGGTTAAGGCTCTTCCAATCATAAGCAAATTCGTTCCGTTTAGTTTTTTGGTCAACAACCATAATTCTTGGTCTATATCCTCTAGAAAAAGCGGTACTACTAACCACGTCGCCTACGGTGATAACCTTAGATAGATCTCTTTTTGAGAGAAGAGAGAGGTATTCCTTATCGTTATAAACCCTACCCATAGGCTTTGAAAGAAGAGCTCTAAGCCTAGATGAGATAACCCAGACAATTTTAGTATAACTCAAGGGCATATTTCCCGCGCTTTGTTATGTTAAGTGTCCTTGCTATTTGAGAATTATCGGCATCATATATTATTATTAGCCCACTCCACGCCTCAGAAAACTTTTGAGCGCCACAATTCTCACATGCCACAGCCTTTACAGGATTCAGGAACTTGCAAACCTTACATGCCTTGAGGGTAGATGATTTTGAGGGCAATGTTATCCCCTATTGAGAAGGCTTTAATTCTTGATGCCTGATCCACTCAATTTTTCCGAGGCCTGGCTGTCTGCAGGTCAGCATGAGCCTACTCTCTCTTGCCTCATTTCGTGTGCTTATGCTCGTTATTCTAACCCGGATCATATCATTTATCTGCAAAACCTTCTGAGTGTTTTTTCCAATTAGTGCCCCTCGTTTAGAATCATAAACAGCATAGTCACCATCAAAGACTTGCGAAATATGGAGCACACCTGTCATCGGACCCACCCTTATTTTTGCCCCTACCTCAGTTATCTCTTCCACCAAACCATCACTAATATCCCCTGGATAAGGTATGTATGATATTAAATCGGCAACCACTCGAACTCGGACACCTCCATCACCCGGTATTAAGAAACCCTCATCGTCTATTTCTGGAGCATCTAAAACAGTCACTATATACCCGAGTTCTTTATCATAAACTCCCACATATTTCTCTCTTAGTGTCTCTAAAATCGCCTGTTTAAGTGGGATGTTAAACTTAAACGGATCGACCCTAACATACTCTTCCAACTTTACAAGGTAAAACATAAAGTTATTCCTCAATAACCATATTTAAGAGTTCCTCTACTACAACTATTAAGGACTTACGCATAGGGTAAATCAAGGACCATATTTTGTTAATGTACTTAGGGACTAAAGATTAGTCTATTATCTTTTGTTATAATAATCGTGTGAACACCATGTTCTGAAAGACGGCGTTTTAATCCAGAATCGCAAGTGAAAACTACCCCGTCATGCGTTAAAGAGGCTTCAAGAAGAGAATCATCTGCGATCATGGTTTGTGTATCTATAATAGTACATTTTTCACAAAGCTTTAGTGAGAGGGTTGCAAGTAACCTAGTTCTCCCAGTACCTATTGCAGATAATTTTTTAAGCTCCTCTAAAACCGCTTTTGTTACGCAGACTTTATACGAGGAAGCAAACAGCATGTCAAACCACGAAATAATGTCTATCCTTCTTGAAAGAGCATGGATCAATCCGCTTGAATCAAGGAATATCAAAGGGACTTTATTGTCCCGTAACCTGTAAGTCTCCATTTCTCTTGAACCCTCCTAGCTAAGGCGATACGGGCCCCAATCTCTGCTACAACTGGCCTAGAAAATCTTATTTCAGCGCGATCCTTCTTAATTTGCTTTACAACAGCAGTGACAATAGCAGGACCAACCGCAACCACCACTTGCTCACCTGACTTTATTGGTTCAAGCACCCTCATTTCTTTAGTCCCTATAACCCTTTGGAACACGTGAATTTCGGCATCTATTTCATAGGTTGGATTAGGAATCATGCCAACCTTGCCAACAACATTACCGACCAGATTATCCGCTTTTGTTAGGCTTGGATCTAGATCCGTTTGAACACCTATGAGGCCACCTGGGTCAGCTGAGTTTAACTCTATATCCCCGCTCTTTAATCCAGTAACCTGTGCTATGAGTGGCTCAATAGAACCGTCGAGTTTAGCGCCCGGTAATATCTGTATTTCATCTCCCACTTTTATCAAACCGCTCACAACAGATCCGCCAATAACACCGCCTCTGAACTCCTGTGGTAGTGTTCCAGGCCTATTAGTATCAAACGACCTGATAACATACATCTTTAAAGGGGCCGAGGGATCTCTTGTAGGCACGGGAATATACTCTATTAATGCCCTTATAAGCTCCGATAGATTAGCACCTCTTAATGCAGAAACAGGTATGATTGGTGCTCTCTCCGCCCACGTCCCTGATATCATTTGTTTAATTTCCTTATAATTTTGTTTTGCAGCTTCTGGGTCAACTACGTCAACCTTGTTCTGCACGATGACGAGATTACGAACACCAATTATTTCCAACGCTGCAAAGTGTTCTCTTGTTTGGGGCTGTGGGCATGGTTCGTTTGCCGCAATTACCAAAATGGCCCCGTCCATTATTGCCGCACCGCTGAGCATCCTAGCCATAAGTACCTCATGACCAGGCGAATCTACAAATGACACCGCACGAACGAATTGTGTGACATTACCACAATATGGGCATCTATCCGACGAACTATATTTTCCACAGACGGGGCATTTATAAAAAGCAGCGTTAGCAAATCCTAACTTTATAGTCATGCCCCGCTTAATCTCTTCACTGTGTTTAGCAGTCCATACACCTGTAAGCGCCTTAACCAAAGTGGATTTACCATGGTCGACGTGTCCTACGACACCTATATTTAATACAGGCTTAAGATTCTGCATTCAATAACTCAGCCCTTTTTAACTGCAGCTGTGTTTATCTGAACAACTGATTCAGTTATCATCGAACCCCTCCTTAGGACTCTTTTACGAATACCTTTTTTATCCTTCAATAAAACTCGCACAAGCCCACCGCCCTGAATGTTCCTCAACATTGGAAAACCAGCAGAATCACTTCCACCAGTTATAACTATATCATACCCAGGTTTACCCACTAGCGAACCATCAACCTTATCCCCTATCCTCAAGCCGATGAAATTAGAAGCATTCTGACCGCTAACACTCACAGTCTCCGTCTTCCCATCCCCATATGAGACGACAACCTTGAATTCGACCATATTATAGACTTCAACATCACCCCCTTTAAATTTTACTAATAGCCCGCCATCTAAGCTACACATAGTCACGTTTCTTAGGTTTAAGCAAACCACCCGTGATGCATTGGATGAACCGAAGCAGCAAGTAGCATGTCAAGTAAACTTTGAACGTGAGACCACCTGAGACTATGCACACTTATCGAGCAAAACTGCAGATCTAACAACGAAAATTTATTGCGCACGAGGGGGTTCTCCGAGCGAGCGCTAATTATACTTGGTATCCCCACCCTTGGGGTAATGTTGCTCAAACACTATCCAGAACTAAGAATTACTTCCTCAAAATGAGCCCTGCATACTCGTCAAGTATGTTTCTTTCGTCGTCGGATAGAAACTCATGATACTTTGTTTTGAGCAGGGCGAAATGTTCGAATGGGACCTCCACATATAATATTTCACCCTCTTTCAACTGTCTTCCAAACGTAATGTCGCCCTTTATAGACACAGCAACGCTCTGTCCTTTTATGGCTTGGTTAACTGGTTGGCCATTGTATTGAATTTGCATTATTTCACCCAATTTAACTCCCCTTTCAGACACAAGAGAATAACCTGATTTTATTGAACCACCCA
Source organism: bacterium (assembly GCA_035294065.1). GTDB lineage: Archaea > Thermoproteota > Thermoprotei_A > Marsarchaeales > Marsarchaeaceae > ECH-B-1. The sequence continues at coordinate 182,531 of DATGLQ010000002.1, forward strand.
ACACTTCTACACCAATTATTACAGGGTTACTCCTCCTGAACACATAACCGGGAATAACCTTTATTTTAGCAGGTTTTACAATGGTATCCAATTCTAGTTTAAGGAGGCGGTTCTTTTCTTCCTCCAACCATTTAAGATATCCATCTATAAGCTCATATATTATTTGACTTTTAAATACTGGTATATTGAGAGCCTTTGCCTCTTCCTCTATTCCTTGCAGAAATTTCACGTTGAACGCTAGAATGACGCCGTAGAGCGGGTTCTCCCTCCTGCTTATTGATGCCTCTAATACATCTCGTCTCGAAACACTTCCAATATCAGCTATACGTATCGGAATGCCATTTTTCTTAAGAGAATCAACAAGCGCCTCAAGTGTTCCCAACGTGTCTGCCTTAACCACAACACCTTCACTATCTGTCTTTATTTTTATCGACTCAACTTCCTGTATCACTTTCAATTTGGCTTCGTTAATTTGGGTGGGATTGTTGACAACATAAATGGGAGACCCAGCTATTACTCCTTCTAAGTCTGCCGCAACAATTTTAACACCAATGGCAGCAGGAGCCTCCATGATCTCAGTGAACTTTTCGGTAGCACCCCCGGGAATTGGTTGACGCGGTAGTAAAAGAGCTTTGACTTTTGTGATAATCGGTTCATTTATCCCCATTACAATGATATTATCATTCTTTCGTAAAATGCCGTCATATATTATAGCGTCAAGCGTATATCCCAATCCTTGCTCTTCTTTTACTTCTAATACAACACCCTTTGTGTCATCGGGGTTCACTTGTAGGCGTTTTCTTAGAAATACTTGACATAAGCCCGCAGTGACAAGTAACAATTCAGGAATACCCTCACCAGTGACTGCACTCACCGGTACAATAGTCAAAACACTACGGAAATCCTTGACCCTATCAAACCTCTCAGCAGTGAAACCGAGCTGGTTTAAATCATTCACCAATCTATAAAACAATGTATCAAACATTGTTTTGACCTTAGCAGTTTGCTTGTCAATGCTACTCGCTACATCTAGTTCGGGATGTGAGACCCATCCTGGGATCCTATCAATTTTATTCATAGCAACCAAGAAGGGAGTCTTCCTTTCTTTTAATATTTTAATACTTTCTATTGTTTGGTTTTCGATCCCTTTTTCAGTATCTACAACAACTATGGCTATATCAGCTATACTTCCGCCTCTCTTTCGAAGATTAACGAATGCCTCATGCCCAGGCGTATCGATGAAGAGCAAACCCGGTACTTCTAGCCTAACACCATATTTAGTCATTAATCGTCCAGAGATGTTTTGAATGGCCTCTACATGAATGAAACTCGCTCCGATATGTTGCGTTTGGCATCAGGGATCATGCCCGCAACTTCTCGGAGCTGGACCGTTGTACCTCTAATCTTATCGAGAAGAGAAGTTTTACCTGCATCAACATGACCTAGCATGGTAATTATCGGTTGTCGAAGGCTAATCACGCTCACCCCCAATTGTAATCGTAATAAGGAGATTTAGGTGTTTCCGGATGGAAACTACCTTATGTTAAAAAAGGAGACCTATCTCATATTCGGCGGATGAAACAGAGTCGGATGCATGAACAACATTTTCTTGGACAGAGTTCGCAAAGTCCCCACGTATAGTACCTGGTGGTGCTTCGCTAGCATTTGTTGGACCTATAAGTCTTCTTACAACCCCAACAGCCGATTCCCCCTCCACCACTAATGCCACGACTTCACCCGATGTTATAAAATTAACAAGGTCTTCAAAGAATGGCTTTGATTTATGCACAGCATAGAATTTCTCAGCTAAATTCCTATCGAACTTAAACTTCTTTATAGCCGATATGTGCAGACCCTTCATCTCGACTCTCCTTATTATTTCCCCCGTGAGACGGGCCTTGACGCCATCGGGTTTGACCATTAAAAGCGTCTTTTCATGCGCCATATCCTAACACTTACCCTTTAACTTTAATGTATTTATTTGTCCATTTGAGTTTTTGTGGCCTCCTTTTCAAATACAGCATATTGTGCTTACATTTTCTACTGCAAAATCTAAGTATCGTGCCATCCGTCCTTACATACAGCAATAATGAACCAGGATTTATTTTTTTGCCACAAAAACTACATTCCACTATTCTAACCATGCTTATCGCCTAGTTGATATCTTTCTTGCCTCTCTCTCTGTTTCTCGTAACATGAGGATGTCGCCTAAGCGTACTGGCCCTAGCACGTTCCTGGTTATTGTCCTACCCTTCATAGAACCCGAAAGAACCCTAACCCTGACTTGTGTAACCTCGCCTGCAACACCTGTTCTCCCTACAATGGAGACAACTTCAGCGGGGAAGGCATCTTCGGTAGATTGGCTACTCATGCAACCTTACACCTCAACTACTTCTTTTGTTGTTTTAACGATGAAATGGTGTTTGTGATTTCTGCTAGTAAATCTTTTTCTTGTGTTTCCACAACGCAGGCGGCTGCTGCACTCACCTCGAGACCAGCCGCTTCACCGATCTTCTGCTTAGATGCCACGAACACATATGGCACTTTTCTCTCTTCACAGAGCAGAGGTAAATGGGCTACAACTTCAGGCGGTTGAACATCGGTTGCCAAAACCACAAGCTTGGCCAATCCTCTCTCCACGGCTTTTGTCGTCTCATTTGTACCCTTTCTTACCTTCCCGTTCTCATGAGCCTTCTTTAATAGCTGTAAAGCCTTCTCCTCAAGCTCAGGTGTTGTTTGATAAGTCACATAGAATGGGGTCGACATGTTTATTCACGAGCCATCATTGGCAGATAATGGGATAGCCAAAGCGGTTTTAAAGCTTTATGGATATAACCCACAAATCAGCTAACTAGCTAACTCGTGAGCGTTAGAATAACCACCACACCACGAGCCGAGCAACCAACTAAGCGGCTATGTTCATGCACATATTGCCCAAGTAGAAGCTATTAAATTAATCGTGTGTGAATACGACCCTTATGCTACCATTATTGGATTCGCGACCTCCATCTATTCTGGCATACCCTATCCTAACCATCTGAATCACGCTTCCAACTGGCTCGTAGGATATTGATGACTCTATTACTCCGGTGTGTTTCTCTAGATTTAGGCCAACGGCTTTATACATCACCATATTAACAGAGTCCGTTGTGGGGACCCATTGAATAATCGGATACCTGTTTCTTTTTGCTTCCTCCACTTCTTTAGATTTATAATAGCCAACCGCGCCGTTCTCGGAAAGTCTTTGAATCTCTATATTGAAAAGGTCCATTAGCCTTACGGTTTTTGGTAGGCCTTCTAGATCCGATTTTGCGACCATGATTGATGCACAACCATCTTGGATCGGTAGGTCTATCCTTCTTTCACCCAATTCTGGGCGGCTTGGGTGAACTTTTATCTTGGCGCTTATAAACGGATTCCCGCTCGGTATGCCTTTAACAATCAGGTTTTGAGGGTTGAGAACAGCGAAAAATCTTTTGGCCATGGGCTCTATTATACGTCGATTAATTGCGGCTAGATTATCCCAGCTTATAGAGGCATCGATAGGCTTTGGACCTACTTCTAGCATTAACTCAACGAGAGCTTGGGGCTGAATGCCTCGTCTCCGCAAACTCATTATAGTCGCTAACCTTGGGTCGTCCCACCCATCACTCGTAGTCGGCCAATCCGAGAGAAATTCATGAGAACGAAGTGAATTTTTGATCTTAGATTTACTAAGAATGTAGCCTTCAAGATTAAGCCTGCCGAATTCTACCGACATTGGTTTTGTTAAACCGAGTTTTTCCTGAATTTTCCCTTGGATGATACTATTTGTCAAATGCTCTTTTCCACGTAGAATAAGTGTTATACCCATTAGCGAGTCATCAATTGCCGCAGAAAAATTGTATAGTGGAAAGACCCTATACTTAGCGCCAACACGTGGATGGGGGGTTATATTAGTGTTAACCACGCGCAATAAGGGGGGGTCCCTCAGGGCTGGGTTTGGATCCTCCATTGAGGTCTTTAATCTTAAGACCGCCTTACCTTCTTCTACAACGCCTGAAATCATCTTCTGTAATAAGGAAACGGAGTCTGTCCGCGCTCGGTGTGGACAACTCTTACCTAGCAACTTGTATGATTTGAACTCTTCAGGAGAACACTCACAAACGTACGCATCACCTTTATCAGTCAACTTTAAGGCATACTCATAGTACAATTCGATCCTATCAGACTGAATATAGAATTCATCCCAGTCTAAACCGAGCCATATTAAATCCTGTTTTATCCACTCGTATGCGCTTAGCATAGGTGGTTTTACTTTTGGGTCAGTGTCCTCTAGTCTAAGAATAAATTTTCCTTTATACATTCTAGCATAACTGTAGCTAAGAACTGCTGCTCTAAGGTTCCCAATATGGATGGGCCCATCTGGATTGGGTGCAAATCTTGTGACAACAACGGGGGGACGGTTGGGTAGTTCGGGAAGAACATTGCTCTTTTCACCTACGTTTGGTTTAAAATCAAGGATATAATCAGAGTATTTTTCATATTCCTTTTGTTGTTCCTCCACAGATAGGGTTTGAACGTATTTGACAATATCGTCGATTAGCATTTTAACTGCCGATATACTGGCTTTTAACTGTGGATGATTAGCAATTATTTTACCAAGTATCGCTTGCGATGATGGTTTCCCGCCGTGTTCTAATGCATTTTTAAGAGCGTACGCAAGAATCTCCGATTTAACATCTTCAGTTAAGCTCATTAAGCATCTACCTTAATGATCCCTCTTCCACGCATAGTTTACCAAATCAATGAGGAGTTTTCTTTGCTCACTATCTGGGAAGACTGAAAGTGCGTCGAGAGCTTTCAACCCAAAACCACTAGCCAAATCCATGCATTTGGAATCTATACCTTTCCTTTTTAAGCCTTCAACCACCTCAATTAAGACCGAATCATCGACTTTATCCTGCTTCGATATTGTACTCATAAGATCAAGTGTTTTATCGTCCGCAAATTTCGAAGCCAGTATTGTAACCGCTGTTCTTTTACCACGCCTAATATCGTTCCCAACGGCTTTACCTGTTTTTTTAGGGTCTCCAAAGATGCCAAGATAGTCATCCCGTATTTGGAAGCACAATCCTAAGTTTTTTCCATATTCAGCCAGAGCGGCAAGTTTTCCATCTTCATCTATCAATGCATGATTGAGAAGCCCACCAATAACAGCAGCGGCCTCATATAGAACCCCAGTTTTTAAAGTGATCATTTCGAGATATTGCTCCAATCCTACGTTTTCTTTATTTTCAAAGCTTACGTCTAAAAATTGTCCTTCGTCAAGTTTTATAGCTGCATTAACCAGTTGCTGCGCAACACCCTTACTACCACTGAGTTTTTCGGCTAAGATGACGGCTTCAAAGGCTTTTGCAAACAGTAGATCGCCTGTAAGAATTGCGATCGGCTCACCATAAACTTTATGCACAGTTGGATGCCCCCGTCTATAATCATCACGGTCGATTATATCGTCATGAACAAGTGTAAAGTTATGGAGCAACTCAACACCTAAAGCGGAAAGATAAAGAGGCTCCTCCGCTGCTCCCAACATTCTGCCGCAGGTAATAGTCACGAAAGGTCTTAGCCTTTTACCACCCAAACTAGGGAGATATTTAGCCGAATTATAGAGCCCCTCTGGACTTCCGTCTAAGTATTTGGTGAGCAAGTGATTAATCTTGTCAGCTTCTATCTTTATAGCTTCAGATAACTGAGCACTGATACCAGTTTCATTCACAGACATTTAGCCCCTCTTAAAAAAGCCCCACAAATATTTTAGTTTGTCCAAAACATAGATGGTGTCCGGATAACGCTTTTCCAGGCTTGGAGGCCACGCCTACACCCCTCTAATCCGGACACCACCAAAACATAAACAAAGTACTTATTGCTAGGAAACCGGATCGAGATGCTACTTGACATGTGCTCCCAGCTAGGTATGCACATCCACCCTTGAACAAAGGATAAAGTAGCCGCTTAGTTTGCAGCTAATCAATAAACATCGCCTCCAAACTCAATGCTAATAGTAGCCTTTCAATGAATGTATTAGTTAGCAAAAAAGGGAAAATTAAGTGCGACATTTCATTGTTTATTGAAAACTTAAATTTCCGATTCCTACTCGTTCTATTCCCATACGATTTTAGTGCATAAGACCTTTTCACCAGAAATTGCAGCTTTCATGTTACCAGGCTTAGATGCATTAACAATTAAAGTTTCTATGCCCACCCTAGCCGCTCTTAGCCCTTGTTTTACTTTATATTCTATTCCCCCTGTAACATCAGTCGTCACTGAGGAAAACTTCGTGTAGCGATTGACCTCGCGGAGAATTCGATTATCATCTAAATTTGGAAACACTCCGTCAACGTTTGTACCGAAAACTAACCTCTTTGCTTTTAGGATAATAGCCAATTCGGCTGCGAGAAAATCACCAGAAAGAATTTTAAACCCTGTTTTCTGATCCAAAATCACATCACCGAATATCACAGGAATGAATCCTTGGTTCAAAGCAAGATTTAATAATTTCTTCTGATGAGCTATGAATCTTCCTTGGTCACTTAATATGGCGTGTGGGGGGAAGCTTAAAGGGGATAAACCTTTTTCAACCATAGTGTCCATGATTATACTGTTTAAATGCATCATGCTGACCATAACCTCAGAAGCGGCGTGTGTTGAAGAATATTGCTTTCCTTTGTGAACCGAGTATTTTTTGGCCAATGTATGACCGAAGGTGCCACCCCCATGGACAAGTACCAAGTTTAATTCTGTTGAAGATAACTCATCTATTATGCGTCTTAGTTCACTTGTGTTTACCTTTAGAGACCCAGTGTTTTTATCGGTGATAACACTACCGCCGATTTTTACCACAACGGTTGGCTTCATAGCTTAACAAGAATCTTCCAAGATGGGATATAAGCACATCCTTTATAGCCGTTTTTATGGGTAGACGTTATGTATTGGTTCAGACTCAAAAGGTTTTCGTCCCATTCGAACAAAGCTAAAAGTAGCCCTGAGAAGCAATTTAAGACAGCCGCCAAAGCGCAGCCGTCCCTTTTCCTTAGGGCTTCAGCGGCCTCAACTGACAATCTACCCACAGCATGGTCCACCACATCTGTAACGTAGCTAGATAAACGCGTTTTTTTGAGGCCGCCTAGCTCTATATGTTCATAGTGGACCTTAAGCAGTCTCCTTTTAAAGACTATTACAGGGTCTTCGGATTTTTTCGCCGCAATGCAATAACCAGTATAGCTTGCGTAAACCAGGGGCAGTGAGAGCTGCCACATACGGCCAAATATAGGTTTCAATTCTTTTGAAATGAGTGAGCTAGATATACCGTCGCCGTACTTAATCTTTAGCGCCGCTGCCAAACATAGACACTCTTTTTGGTCTTGGGATAGATTGGGTAGGTGTAGTTTATTGGCTTCTATTATTCTATTATACAAACCTTGAATTGACTGCAAACCTTCTTCATCGCATATTACAGTCAATTCTTTTCCGGCTGCTATAATAAATGGCTCTGTGGGAAATATAGTTGGATCACCAAGTAAAGGCACAGGAACGCTAACGCTTACATGCTTCATTTTAGTAAAACACTACCGAGGCATATCCAACCACGCTTTCGTAGTTGCCAGTAACATCCCCACTAGTTGCATATTTGAGTAACTGAGCTTTTCCAATACCCAAAATCTTTAACGCATGTATAACTGTAACTATAGGTCCTAAACCACATGCGTTAACGTCTAAATTGTCAGCCACACTTAAAACCTTTTCCTCATTCATATCGAGGATGGCTTTGATAAGTGCGTGGTCATTCTGCTCTGCGATGCTCTGAGGAACATAGTGTGAGAAATCCGAGCTAGCTAATAGGACGATAGGGCGACCACTTATTGCTTTAGCTATGGCGTCACCGAGTGCAATAGAAGTTTGTAGCGATTGATCTAAAACACATATCGGGACAATCTTTACATCCATTCCATATATAAACTGAATAAAAGGTAATTGAACTTCGATAGAATGCTCAAATAGGTGAGAGGATTGGTCAAAATCTGGAAATGTCTCCAGTAGCTTTTCTGAAATTTGTTCATCTACCTGTAAGCCTCCTAATGGGGTCTCCCATACACCTTTAGGCCAGACGCTCACTGGTGTACCATACCCTGTATGGTTCGGGCCAACTATTATAATGGTGGGTGGTTTTATCCTTGATTTAAGGAAGCCGTACGAATATGATGCAACGCTTCCAGAATATGTGTACCCAGCATGAGGCACGATCGCGCCTACAATTGGTAGCTGCTCACCCGAATCTGTGTGTTCGCCGTACCCCAAACTAAATGACATCTCTAATTCTTTTCGCAACAAACCGGGGTCTCGGGGGTAAAACCCGCCTGCAACGGCGAACTTCCTAATATAGCTTTTTGACGAACTCATAGAACTTTCTCAAAATCTTCTGGTTTTACACTCCACTCATCGACGTTGAGGAGCTCACCGCGTATTCTAAGTATTTCCCTAGCTAGCAGCCAATAGACCAATGCAAGAGACTTTCTCCCTCTATTGTTTGCAGGTATAACATAGTCAACATACTCTACCGGTGAATCAGTATCGCACACAGCAATGATCGGAATACCCATTTCAGCCGCTTCCATTACTGGCTGGTTCTCATTTAGTGGATCTGAAATGAGAACGGCGTCTGGTTCAATATATGATGGAAGAAGTGGGTTTGTAAATGTACCAGCAACGAAGCTTTCAACAAGTGGGGTTGACTTTGTGTTAGCGGCGAATTTGAGAACTGGTGCATACGCGTTTCTTCTTAAGCCTACAGCGACGACTTTTTCAGGCTGAAACTGCGCCAAAAAAGCACTCGCATATCTTATTCTTTCATTTATCTGATAAACGTTAAAAAGGTATATACCATCAGACTGAATTCCTTGAATAAACCTCGACATTAATTTGGCTTTGCGGTTAGTGCCTATGTTAACATTATTAGTCTTATAGAGATCTTCGGGCACGAGTAATTCAGCTTTCTCCGCCAATCTTCTCACCTATATTTTCAGCCTTATACACAGTGAATTTAAGGACTTCGTCCATGATTTCAACGTATGATATAAACATTCTTCTACAGCAATAACGTTTAACTCCAAGATCATCCAATACTCTTGAAGGGGGTTCACCAGCATCCACTCTTTTTTTATATTCATCCCATTTATCTCCTAACACCTTACCACACGTAAAGCATCTAATTGGAAAAAGCAACCCATCTCACCTGTAAGATTTCTGGAACCTCCTCCTTGCACCAGGTCCACCAAATTTTTTCGGTTCCTTTCTGCGCGGGTCACCGCTCAGAATAGTCCTATCATATTCTGTTAGAATCCTTCTTATCTCGTCTGACCCAGTGTATTTAACTAGACCCAGACCAATAGCCATTCTAGCCGCATCAGCTTGACCCATAAAACCACCGCCACGGGCATTTATGAATATATCAACCTGGTTTCTAAGCTTTTCAGGAATTATGTTAAGGGGCTCCATTATCCTTTGCTTTGCTTGCTCATTGGGGTAGGCCTCTATTGGATAACCGTTATAGACAACCCGGCCAACACCATCCCTCACTATTGCCCGAGCCACCGCTGTCTTTCTCTTACCCGAAACTATCACATCAACCATTTATATTCTCGACCTCTTTCCATCCAAATCTTACAGCGACCTTAGATAGAGTAACATAATGCTTACCCGAACCACCATATGTATCCTTGTAACTTATGAATTCGACGTTTTCGAGGTGTTTTGGAATACCTATATAGACACGCAGCCCACGTAACGCCTGTTTACCCTTAGGTTTTCTCCAGGGTAGCATACCTCTGACAACTCTTCTAAAATACATGTCTGGTCTAACATATCGCTTGGGTGAATATCTAAATGGGTTTATTGCGGATTTAAGCTCAAATCTAGACTGCCATTCCTTCTCGACGGATGACCAACTACCCTTTAACACAATCTTTTCTGCGTTAACAACAACCACTTGGTTACCTCTGAGTAAGTTTTTAGCTACTATTGAGGCGAGCCTTCCCAAAACTTGGCCTTCGCCATTCAAATAAATAGGCATCGCCCTACTTTTAGAGGGTGAACTCATCTTAGAATAATCACTCCCTTACCTTTAGGATTCTGCTCCAATAATTCATCGAGTGTAAGCGCTTGACCACCTGCCTCAAGGATCTTTCTTTTAGCAGTAGCGCTAAATCTATACGCTGCAATTTTAACCGGCTTACTAAGCCTGCCTGACCCCAAGACGCTACCGGGAACAATAACCGTTAATCCTCCAGTAGTATTCCTTTCTATAAGCGATAGATTGACCGCTATTCTTTGCCTCGAGGGTTTTAGAAGATCTGTCGCAACGCGTCTCCAGGCCTTACATTTATAAATGTTTGAATATTTTATTAGCCTTGATGCTAAAAGCCTCAACCAGATATTTGTCGGACCAGTTCTACGCATTATCATCTACCTCTTAAGCTACAACTTTTTCGGAAACCAGCTTAAACTTCTTGAGTAAAATAAGGATCGCAGTTTTAAGTATTACCTTTGGAGGTAAACTACCTGTCGTTTCTACGGTTAGTCGAGCGACGCTCTCATCCCACGTAATCTTTGTCGCACCACTTTTACACGCTTTTTCACATGCGCGGCATAGTATACAATCCCAAGGATTTGTAAACACAAGTTCACCATGCTTATATTCTAAACAGTTAGTTGGGCATACGCTTACATGCTGATCGCAGGGCTCATCTTTGGTTTTATCGAAAATCAAAACAGGTTTATAAGTATACACTACTGGACTCACGGGGCTGAATTTCGCGTGCTGCTTACCCAAACCATATCTGGCGGTAGCTTGCAGCTCAACCACTTGATTCTGGCCGAGCTTAAACAGCTGAATATTATCATAAACTGGCTTAGCCTCTTCAACCCCAAGAGGCTTCAACATATCCGAGGATACAGTGAGCGGTTGACCTAGTTGCGGTGGGCATTCAGCCCGTAACTGATATTCAACCCTCAGGTTAGGAGGATTACCGCCTTGGATGTCAATGGAGATCTGAGAAAGGGTTTCAGCGTCATCAGGTGTCTTAATCGGCACCATCCCCAGCCTGTGTGCGATATACTCTCCATAAATAGGCGATGAATTTTCTGTAAAAAGGACTTCGTCTATTGCGAGTGTAGGTACCTCAGCAAGCATCGTCCTTCGGATACCGTTTAAGACCTCACGGCTTAAATTCGAAAACTCGACAGTTAATAAGCCTGGTTTATCTTCTATGAGCTTTACCGATAACTCGACTTGTGACAAAACCTACACCCTTCTACCCCGCCTGCCTCCAGGGCGACGTGTTGAGTCTGTTGGAAGAGGCGTTACATCTGTAATCTTACCTATCATGAATCCAGCACGTGACAACGCTCTTATAGCGGATTGTGCACCCGGCCCAGGTGTCTTCGGCCCATGACCTCCTGGAGCCCTAACATAGACCACTAGCGCGTTTATCCCCTTCGCTGATGCCTGCTGTGCGGCCTGCGAGGCTGAAAGCATAGCTGCGTATGGCGAGGCCTTTTCTCTATCAGCCTTCACCACCCTACCACCAGAGCTAACACCGACGGTTTCAGCGCCTGACAGGTCAGTGATATGAACTATGGTGTTGTTATAGGAACTAAAAATATGAGCCAATCCCCATCGTAAATCTAGTTGCGACATTATGCTTTATCCCTCCACTTTCTGTGCGGTGCTTTCGTTAATCTTCTGCTGGTAACGTGAATAGAATGCACTCTTGGGCGATATGCTTACCTTTTCCTCCTCATCCAAGTTAACAAAATAACCAGGAATATCAACTATACGGCCATTAACGGTTATGTGTCTGTGAACAACCATTTGTCTCGCAGCGTGTATAGTTGGGGCTAACCCCTTCCTAAAAACTACTGTCTGCAACCTTCTCTCTAAGACATCTTTTGCCGTTAAGGAAAGCACGGCATCCGCGGTAGCGTCCTGATATTTTATAAGCCCTTTTCTATACAACCTTAGAATAAGAGGCCGTTCCTGAATTAATCGCTCATTTTCGGGTAAGGCCAAGACCTCGCGTGCCATCTTTCTGTAACGCCTCGCAATAGTTTGCGCTTTAAAAAGCTCTTTCTTGTTTCTTAACCCGTATTCGCCTATTAAGCTAAGGCCCTCGTATAGGTCTTCTCGTCTCCAAGGATGTCTTGGGCCTTCCCAAACACGTTTAATACGCCGAGGATCACCCATCTACTTACTCGCCTCAGTTTTTTGCTGTTGGGCTTGAGCAATTTCCTTCTTTCTTTTCACTCCCACTGTTTGCCCAAGCCTACCAGTGGTCTTCGTCTTCTGGCCACGTACCTTTAAGCCTAAGGAATGACGAACACCTTTCCAACTCCTAGTTTTTATCATGGTCTCAACATCTCTTCTAAGAGCCATAAGCAAATCTGGACCTATAACGTGGAGGTTCTGGCCGCTAATAGGGTCCCTCTGTCTATTGAATAACCATGACGGGATCCCGTACTGCGCGGGATTCCGCAAAACGCTTTCAAGGTCAGATATATGCTTATCAGTCAAGACACCTATTGGCGAGTTAGGGTCTATCCCCAACACGCGCAGAGCCGCGCTTGCAAACGACGTACCAACACCTCGTATTCTGGGTAAGGCGTACCCCACCTTCAAATTACCAGGAAGGTCAACGCCCATCAACCTTACAATCGCCCTATACGACGTAGCCGACAATCAATACTCCACCTAACCATATTCAAAGAAAACAGAAGTTATTTAAGTTTCTCTTATTAACTCAAGCGTAGAACATTTGACGCCGGGGGCGGGATTTGAACCCGCGCGGCCACATGGACCACGGGCTCTCCAGGCCCGCTCCCTGCCAGGCTAGGAGACCCCGGCACCAACATTTATTGGTTCGAGCACCCTTATTGGTGTTGCTACTATACCACTTTCTATGCCAAGCAACTCTTCGGCGTTCCTCAAACAGCGCGCCACTTCTATAAGCTCTCCGTTTTCGGAGCAGACAAAAGCTTCACTTCCACTTTTTATGTCGTTCGACACACATATCACACCACGAACGCTGAGGGAGGCTCCCGTATAGAGGTTTTTCTTGGCTGATTCCTTTACAATGATTAAGGGCTTATCCACCAGTATTTCTTCTATTGGGTTAAGTAGCTTAGTTAGCTCTGATGATTCTCCTGTCTCTTTGTAAATCGACGTATAGTATGCTAGCTGGTTGAGTGTCACAGCACTCGATTCATCAAATACGCCGCTCCTTATCCGTCTGAGCTCAACCATATTTATTCCCACGCCAATGGCTTCACCCACATCGTAGCATAGTTTTCGGATGTATGTTCCAGATTCAACGTGAGCCTTGAACAAGACATGGTTACTATCTGATTCAAGTGGTATAAATGAATATATACGACGCTTCCTTATGCTTCGCTTCACCGCTGATTTCATAGGCGGCGTTTGATAAATTTCCGTTTCAAACTCCTTCATTATATTATAGACTTCTTTAATATCAATAGTCTCATGCAACTTCATTATCCCGACATAAACCTTCTCCGTGTTCATAAGCCATTTAAGTAAACGATTGGCTGAATTCAAAGTAACGGTTAAAACACCACTAACAGGGGGATTTCCCCGTATTCCACTAGGGTCCCCCCGTGGCCAATCTTTTTCACGTTTAATAGGCGACCAACCCAAGCAGTTACTTCATGGCTACTGGGTCCACGTGGCTTATCAATATTAATAAAACTTCTGGTTAGCAGAGAGTTGACATTAGGATATAATTCTCGGGGATTCTTATAATTCCAGCCAACATCCTCCCTTAACACCAAAAATTTATCCATATTCCTTTGAATGGGAAGGAAAACCTCTATCATTGTGCAATCACGCCTTTAATAGGTTTGGATTTTAAAATCGCACTAATGACAACGTCTAGTAGGTCTTGGAGGTCATAAAGCGACGTGTTGATAACCAAGTCAAAATTGCTTAACATATCTAAGTTAAACCCATAAATCTTTTTGAACCGCTCCTTTTCACTGGTCTCCCTTTGCATGGTTTCTTTTATTGCCTTATCTATATTTATAGACTCCCTCTCAGCGATACGTTTGGCCCGCACGTCTAAGGGGGCATTAAGGTATACCTTGAGGTCAGCATCTCTTACGACCCACCCAGTTAAATGGCCCTCTATTACAACATTGCCCTTCTCTGCCTCGAGGATAGACCTAGCGTCTACTTGTCTGTCGATAGAGAAGTCCTGCTCCGCCTGTTTATTTAAACTAACCACGTCGATGCCTTTTGCTTGAGCGATCTCTCTAAACAACTGGCCTGCGGATACAAAACGCAGCCCAAGGAGGTCCGCTATTCTCTTTGCGACGGTGGATTTACCGCTACCCGGTGGGCCGCTAACAGTGATTACAACCATGTTAAACTATGCATTATCAGGTGTGAAAAGTTTAACGATCTTTGATGCCGCTTGTGTAGCATCACCCTCGACATTTCTGACTATCAGGACGCTTGCACCAACAAAAACAGCTGATGAAATAGCAGCACTTCTATTTAATTCCAGAAAGAGTCTTATTTCTTCTACAGTTGACTGATCGTCTCGTACCCTCATGGTGTCGTTTAGTCTGCGTTTAAGTATTTCCTCTGGCAAAGCTTCAACTAAAACGATGACATCTGGTTGTAGTGTTTCTATAACCCACTTGGGGAGCCCTGGTAGAAAACCGTTCTTAGTGGTTATCAGGGCATGTGTGTCCACGACCACGTTCCCTTGTCGCGCTTGGTCAAATAACTTTTCAGCCGCCTCCTCTTGTAAAAGAAGCTGCTTACTAAGCGGCAATTTTCTTAAATCATCACGACCTGCTACCCACCCATTCCTTTTGGCAATCTCAAGCATAACATCGCCGTAATTAAATACGTTAACTTTCAAATCTGGAGGTAATAGTTTAAGCATTGTGTTAAGAACGGTTGTTTTGCCGACGCCGTTTATCCCCGCCACTATGACCAGTTTACCACTTCTAACTAGACGTGTATTGCCAGTAGGCATTTGTCCTCACTCTAGCAGACGAGCGATGCCAGGATACAGTTCTTCTATTTGTTCCTGAACCAATATCTGGTATATCTGGTATGTTATAGATACGGCAAGAAGTAAACCGATACCTGTACCGTATGCACCCAAAAGGTCTGCCACCCCAGCTATTAGACCGGCAGCAAGTGCACTTAGAAACGTTAACGCGTAAATCGGTTTACGTAAAACCGCCTCAATTATACCTACGGAGCTACGGAAGCCAGCTATTTGAAGGCCACTAGCAGATAATTGCTCTGCTTGATCCCTTGGTCCTAGACCCGCTATCTCAACCCACATGTAGGAAAACATAACCGAAAGAACGATAAGTAACACTACAAACACCAAGCTTCTAATGGGTTGTTCGATTGTTGCCCCGAGCCCACCAGGATTCTGCAAGTACCAAGCTATACCACCAGATGGTTGGATGCCGCTCGCGGTTCGTGTGTAGGTGCCTAAGAAGTTAAGGTACCAAACATTGTTATTCGGGTCAAATTTTGACCATACAATTTGGGTGAAGAAAATATAATCCGAAAACAGTATCCCAGCCAACAGTACAGGTACGTTTGAAACATACAGAAATTGAAGTGGGATTTTGCTTTTGTAGCCCTGTGCTTTCTGATAGACCACAGGTATTTCAACCTTCATCCCCTGCATGTACGCTAAGATCAACACGAAAGCGATAGTCGCAGCCAATCCGACAAGGTCGGGGGGAGGAATAGACCCAGCTACTGCGGGGTAACGAATCACACTTGATAAGAAATGTCCATTGAGTGCCGCCTGCACAGCTGCAATGATAGCACCATAGGCGTAAACCGGTTTTACACCCGTAAGATTATACGGCTGGAACGAAAAGGCCGCGTTCACAACTTGGAAGGCTACACCAGCTAGTATAAAAAGACTTATACCGCTCCCTATACCCCACCCCTTCTGTAGCATCTCATCTAAAAGTATAACAAGAAGTGTAGCGAAAACCAGTTGTAAGAAGACCAGTACTTCTTGTGGTAGAGTTAGACTCCCAAATATTCCCGCCCCCACATAGGCGGCTGCCTCTATTAGCGTGAATATAACAGCAAAGCTTTTCTGTGCTGCAGTGAAATCTATTCTCCCCTGAGGGTCTGAGAGATCAACATCGAGAATTTTTGAGCCAACCAATATCTGCATAATCATACCGGCTGTGACTATAGGGCCTATACCCAGCTGCATAAGTGTTCCCTGTCTTGATGCGAATATCAGGTTTTGAATGTTAAACTGATTGCTTAACTGTGAGGGTATCCCATAGAGTGGCGTGCTTGCCATAACCAGAAAAGCCAGTAGCGCCAAGCCAGTCCACGCAAACTTCTCCCTTAATGAGGGTTTTTGTGAAGGCTTAGAGGCTGCGGGGAGAAATTTGGCAACCCCAGCTAGAGCAGATATAAACCTACTGGCCATGGCGTTTAACCCATATCTGAAATTATAACTTCGCCACCGGCGTTCTTAATCTTTTCTATTGCGGACTTAGAGGCTGCCGGCACACTCACCTTTATTCCAGTATTGATAACGCCCTTCCCAAGCAGTTTTGTGTAACCCAACTCTGCTAGGTCTATTTCAGTCCTGTTCAGTTTCGCAACCAACTCAACCAAGCGTTCAATATTAATCTCTCTTTCTTTGTGCTCAATCCAGACACGCTTGAATCCATGCTTCCCAAATGCATCCTTTCCATACTTAACAGTCCAACTCCATTTGTGTTTGTGCAAGCCAGCCTTGCCGACGCCGCCCTTCGATCCAGCTTTTCGATGCTGACCGATTCTTCCCCAACCCACGGACCTAGTACCTCTGTACTTCCTTGACCTTTTCTCTCTACGTACTGACAATTCCTACACCATCCTTGTTATTAACTTTGAAATACTCTTCCCCTGATAGCCAAATACTCCCCCACTTGAAAAGGGTTTGCTGAGTTCTCCCTCAAAGCCTTTGCTTGGAGGGGTCATGTTAAAGCTTCGCACCAACCCCCTTCTTATATATTCATTTAACCTGCCTTGCATTATAGCTTCGGCCAATTCCATATGCGACTGACAATCAAGTTTTCGTAGCGATTCAACATTCAACTTTACCCCACCCTTCATCTTCCCCCTTTTTTCGAGTAACATGGCGAGAGTGGAACTATCAACCTCCCCCCAAGCTATGTATTTCTCCACTTTTCTCAGCATTCCCCGAATGTCGGGAGTATCATAGAATAAGGATAGGCTATTTCTTTTATTTAGACAAAGCCGTGAGAGGGTCTCCTCGTCCTCTTTTGAAACATTCACCTTCCCTCTGATCCTGATTATTCCTAGAAGCGTAGCCATAACTCCCACTTATCGTGACCAATCCACTGGTTTTTTAAATCTAAGGCCGCGTCTGAGCGCATTGAGCGTAGCGTAAGCTGTATTAACATGATTTCGGGTTTCCCCAAAACTCTGAACCCAGACATCAAGAACACCCGCCAAAGCCAAGACTTGTTGAGCGATTTCTGAGGCCACTATACCCGTACCCTTTGGAGCCGGCATAAGAAGAACACCCACGCTGCCCGCCTTTCCATATACTTTATAGGGTACACTGTGCTGTGTTCCACATCTACACTCCCACGCGCCACAACCACGTTCAACATATGTTATGTTAAGCTTGGCATCGATCAAAGCTTTTTCCTGTGCCTCGTTCAACTGGCGAGACTTACCTGACCCAATACCCACGAATCCATCCTTGTTTCCAATAACAGTAACAATCTTAAAACTATTCACCTCGCCTGCGTCAGTTTGTCTTTGAACAACCCCGCTATAAATTATCTTCGATTCTAAATTAGGTAATAGTAGGTCAACTATTTGATGCTCCCTAATTGGCATATTGTATTCTATTACATCCTTTATAGAGCTCACTTTACCCTCTTTAACCAGCTTACCCAACTTTGTTTTTGGGACCCATTCATTTTGGACGGACATCTATTTTTCACCTTCATTCATTATTTTCCGCTTGACATCGTTAAAAACATCTACGAGATTCTCAGGCTGTACGTTCGCAGATATAAACTGAGAGAATTGCTTAGCGTATTTTTCCTGATTATTGGTCTTAAGGAGCTTTGCGTATTCAGCTATATGCCCACCACTAATCCTAAACTCTTCAGGTAAAACATCCTCCGAACATGGTATTTCCAAACCTCCATCCCTACATCCCTTAACGAAGGCATAGAGGTTGCTTTTGGGAACATGATGGATTAATCCCATATCAAGTATCGCGTCTTTGAAGCCTAACTTTAAGACACGCTTAGCCATAAGCAAACCGGTTAAATAACACGCTGGTGCAGATGTTAAACCCGCTGGATAGCCAAATCTGGTAAGCTCTTTACTCGACACCGATGTAAACGTCTTATCACTGCCTGTTTGTGATAAAACCAGTTGTGCGTAAATATAGCGATTAGACCTCCGTAGCACTAAGCGCGGCCTACCCGAAAGTAGCAACTTCAGCCTTAATCTATAATTTGTGAGCCCTAATCTTCTCCTCTTAAAGTTTAACCTGTACCTTGGACCATACGACATTTACAATACTCACCCTACTTCCCAACATAGTTCTTCAAGGAGGCCAGAGAGGTAAAAACTCCTCCTTTTACTTTAAGGTAGAGAGCCCTGTAGGTCTTAGCATCGATCGCACCGTCCGCGCGGAGTTTCCTTAAATACTGCCTTTGTTTTCTAACGCGGAGTACCCACTCCCTTTCCGGCTGTCTTCTAACACCCATTCCTCCTTTCCTAGATCCAGCGGCCTTCCTTTTACCCTTCGCCTTCTTGATCCTAACAAGTCTTTTCCTCCCCCTCGTAGGAGTTGAGGGAGGACGGATATCGATTAAACCTGTTTTTATAAGGGAGCGTACATCATCCTTAGTTATAGCTTGTGAAACGTCCTCTAAGTGCTCTGGCGCCACGTAGATTCTTGATACACCAACTCCAAGTATCTTAGCGGCCAATTTTTTCTGGATACTCACATTGGACATTTATTCCCCCTCCTTATTCGTGTTTTCTAAGTCTTGCTTTTTCTGTTTCCCGTTGACAACGTAGACCCCTTTTTGATTTGCGGCCGCTTCTATACGGGCGAATTTCTGAGCACCTATATTCGAAGCTATAATAACACACTGCTTTGAGGGGTCCACTTGTTCAAGTTCCGCTATGCTAGAAACGCGTATGGGTATCAGCCCTCGTGGATGCAACCCACGCACTTGTCGAGGTGTCCTATAGCCTATGTTAACGGTGGGAGGGTATCCTTTAAATGCGTGTCTAAGTTTGTTGTCTATCCCACGCGGTTTTCGCCAAGAGTCACCAAGTCTCACCCTAACCCAATGGTAAGGTCTAGGAAAACTGGGTATCTCTGTTTTAAGTTTTCTAACTTTACTTGTTGTCACCCTTATCACTCCCTCGCATACACGTAAATACCGTCAGAGAAAACACGGGGATCATAGTCTCTGATCTTAGTAGCCCTTTGAATATTAGCCGCACTTTGAGAGACCTTTTCCTTATCAAGCCCTGAAACGACTATATCTTTATCTTCAACGCTTATGCTCACACCATCAAATATTTTAGCCACTCTTGGGGCTCTCTCACCGATGAAGTTTTCAATTTTCACAATATTGCCTTCCACCTTTATATTAACCGGGAAGTGGGCATAAATCATCTTCAATCTATACTTATAACCCTTCGTAACACCCACTATCATGTTTCTCACATGGGCTTCGGCGGTGCCAAGAAGGCTTACTTCCTTCTTCTTTATGTTGCTTAAGGCGATCAACAATTTTTTACCTTCTAGCGAAAAGCTAAGAGGCGTGGTCTCGAAACTATGGGAAACCTGACCTAACGGGCCTTTTACAATAATTGTTTGACCTTGAATTTCAACCTGAACGTTGTCGGGTATCTCTAAACTCCTAGAAATATATGGAATATTCACACCCTTTCACCCTTAATAAACATAGGCGACAGCCACGCCTCCCGCCTTCTTTTCTCTTGCTTCAAGATGGGACATAACCCCTTTGGACGAGGAGATTACCAGTACGCCTATATCTTTCGACGGTAGATAACGAGTTGCCAGTTGGTCTATTTGGGTTGAACGAACACTTACACGGGGTACAATGATACCACAATCGTTAACCCTACCCAATAATTGAATCTTTAGCTTTCCACCACGCCCATCATCTATAAACTCGAACTCACCTATATATCCAGATTTCTGGATTACGGCAAGAACTCTCCCAATAAACTTAGAGGTACCTTCAACCACGCAGCTCTTTTTACCACGTTGCTCGGAGAGTTTAATGGTGTTCATCAGGTTGGACAGCAAATTTTTAGAAGGCATTGCTTAATCACCTAGTCATATTTTTTAAACCCAATTTTAACCGCTACTTCCCTAAAACACTGCCGGCATAAATTTAAGCCATATCTTCGTATTAGGTTTCCTTGTGACCCACACCTTACACAGCTGCGTGAACCTCGACCAAATTTTCTTTGCTTCGGAACAGATTGTTTACCCATCTATACCACCCTAACACCGAATTTCTCCGTAATATAGCGCACAGCTTCTTCAGGGCTCACAATATGGTTTTTACCTACCCTATGTGGCCTTAACTTCCTTAGAGAAACGCGAGCGCCTCTCCTAACCAATCTTACGCACACATCAAGGCCAAAGATGCCTAATTCTGGATCGTATTTTATACCTGGAATAAATATGTGTTCTGTTATTCCAAAGCTGAAATTACCCATACTGTCTATTGAACTGCGCTTTAATGTATTACCGACAGCTTCAAAAGCCTTTCTCAAAAAGGCCTCCGCTTTGGGGCCTCGTAAAGTCACCTTACAACCTATTTCTTCGCCTTTCCTGATAGAGAATTCACGTATAGATTTGTGCGCCGCGGTATAGATAGGCTTGGCTCCGGTTATGCGTTCGAGAACGGTTGCAGCTTTCTTTACCCTTTCACCCGCTTCGCCGACACCTATGTTAACAACAACCTTCTCGATGAGTATTTCACGCATGGGATTCTGTTCCTCGGGGGAGCTCGCTACTTCTTGCGCCAAATCACTCAACTCCTTGGAATGTTATAATAGGCTTCTCCCTTCCCACCACGTATACATAATCCAATATTGTCTCTATTATGCCTCCATCCGAAGCTTTAATCCTAACAAGCGACCTTCTCCGTTTGAAGGCTGGCACGATCTCCTGAAGTACGCCATGACTCCCACTGTTTTTACCCCTTATGACTAAAACATATGAGCCAAGATCGAGCTTCAAATGGTCTAATATCTGTTTACCCCTAAGGTCAGTTTTTAGCGAATCAAGCGTACTATAAACATTATTTTTAGCATCTTGGGGGTCTTTAAGGTCTAGAAGCATATTTACCCCCCCACTTAGATTTAGCTGTAACTTAAGCCCTTTAACTATGGTTTTATTCTCAACCCTTAGTAGACGGAAAAGCTCTGAATCTTGAATGCGGTGTGCCGCAAACGAGCCATTATATGGCAACACCCTATAGTGAGCCCCCATATCTGGCATGCTCACTATGTCCATCACACCAATCGGAAAATCGGGTCTTCTAACAACTTTTCCATTAACCATAATCTTGGATTCATTCAGTATCGTTCTTGTCTCATGCAGGTTTCTGGTAACCCCCATCAAGTCTCTTAACACTAGGAGCAAAGGTAGACTGGTCGAAGAAGAATGAGGCCCAGGCGAGGGCTTAACAACCCACGCGCTCTCTTTCCTAAGCACAGGCCACCAAGGTGGCGCCGAATACCTCTTAAGAGTCCTGTTTCCACCCATCTTAGCCATATCTCAACTACCTCCCTCAGGTTCTTTCTTTTCTTCAGTAGGTTGCCCCCCAACCGCTTCAGTTTGCTCTGCTGCCTCGCCAGAGCTGGTAGCCTCTGATTTCACGCTTTCAGTTTGTGTTTCACCAGCCGCAGGCGCTTCAACTTCACCAATCTCTGGCTCCTTCTCTAACAAATCGGGCGATACACCTTTGCGTTGTAAAATAAGCTTTCTATATTTATCAGATAGGTCAAGTCTTGTTAGCAACAAATTTGACACATGAATTCCAACAAGCTTGGTTTTACCTTTTTGAGCCTTACCAGTGATGCCCTCCACGTAGACCAGTCTCCTCTTAACATCTGTGCGGGCCACTTTTCCTGAGCGACCTTTGAATCCCCCTGAAACAATTTTTACAGTATCATTTGCTCTAACCGGTATAGACTTTATTTTTAAACGCGCCTTCAAATCCTTGCTCAGAGGAACACTCATGAGTTTTATCGCAGAACTCCAACTAGCGCTATACAGCCTTTTTCTTTGTTTATACCTATTGGAACTAAAACTCATACCATAAACCTCCTTCCTTCAGACTACGATACTCGCTAAGCTTCCAAGCTTAGGAAAACGTTCTACCGCTTCTCTAGCAACTGGGCCACGGACTTCGGTCCCCTTTAACTCGCCTTCTGGCGTGACTATAACAGCCGCGTTATCTTCGAACTGGATTCGCACCCCATCCGGTCTTCTAAACGGCATGCGCTGCCTTATGATAACGGCTCGCACTATCTGTTTACGCATCTGAGGGTTGCCACGTTTTACCGAGGCAACAATTATGTCGCCCACAGCAGCCGCGGGTATTCTTCTAGCTCTACCCTTAAAACCTAAAAGCATTACCATTTGAAGCGTTTTAGCACCAGTGTTATCCGCGCAAACCATTTCAGCCTCATTCGGCAAACCAGCGCTTATGTTGGGTCTAAACGTAGCACCGCTTTTTCTTCCACCACGCTTTACCATACTAAAGTCTCCTCCCTAAAACTACAAACGAAACAGACTTCGCAATAGGCCTACTTTCACCGATCAAAACAACATCACCTGTGTTCACATCGACACATGGCGGCAAATGAGCGTGAATTCTGGACCTAC
The DNA here is from genome assembly GCA_035294065.1 of bacterium. GTDB lineage: Archaea > Thermoproteota > Thermoprotei_A > Marsarchaeales > Marsarchaeaceae > ECH-B-1. The sequence continues at coordinate 205,576 of DATGLQ010000002.1, forward strand.
GCCTCTCATATCTTTGATATTTTTTATTATAGAAGGTGTACTCACGCTCCACAACCACCATGTTCTTAGAACGCATCTGATAAACTTTGGATTCCAAAATTATTCCTCTCACCTTTAAATACCCATGATAGGGGCAATTAGCGTCACTACATGACTTTACTGGCGCTAATACTCCAGTTATACCAATGTTTTTGGCCGCCACCATGATTACCTCTTTAACCTATTCCACGCTAACCCTAGAAGGTGTAATCCTTTAAACTTAGATTCATTTAGGATTAACGTTACTTCCTTCTTAGGGAAGGAGATAGACCTGCCGCCCACTTTAAGCTTGACCATATTACGTGTCTCCTGAAAAATTATACCTTTGATAAACATCTGATTATAGAGTACCATGGCTTCTAACCCTATGAGGCTACCAATAGTTTTGCTCATTAATCTCTACTTTCCAATAAGGTTATGACCTGCGCTATACTCTTCCTTATAGTGCGAATAGCCTTGGTGTTTTTTGAACCACCTTTGGTAACAGCCGTGGCTCTCTCCTTGAACAACTCAGATTTAAACTCATAGAGTTTCTTTAATAACTCCTCTTTGGATTCCTTAGCGTGTTCTTGGCTCATTGCTCAGGCACCTTCTCGTTTTGCTGTAAAAGTTGTTGTTCAACGGTCTGCTCAGATTCTTCACTCTTTGGCTGCTCTTCAACGCTTTCTTGTGGTTTTTCTCCTTCGAGTTGCTTTTTCAAATTGTTTAGCAGAGATTGGTCAACCTGCTTAAACACGACTTGGGGTGTGTACATATTGGGTAAAGCTATCTTTACCTTGATACCAATTATTCCAGGTTTGAGAAGAACACTTGTCACTGCCTTATCCACTAAGTTAGCTGGCTCCCCTGATTGGTGTATTTGGCCTTTTCTTAGCTTAATAAACCTTGAACGGTCAGTGGTGAACTTACCCCGCAAAGAAACTTCAGCACCCATAGCGCCAGCCTTTAATATAGAATCCAACGTAGCAAAGGCAACTCTCTTCTGACGCGCGCCGTGCTCTAAATAGGAACGTAGCCGCCCAGCCATAATTCTGGCGTTGAGCTCTGGTACATCGACGCCTTTTACGTCTATTTGAGGATCCTCCAACTGATACTCTTGTTTCAACAGTAAAGCCAAATCCCTTATTGAATAACCCTTGCGACCTATTATTATACCCGGTCTCTCAGCTTGGATTACTACTTGATGGCCAAGTGGCATTTTCGTTATAACAACCCCGGCGTAACCAGCTTTTCTAAACATCGATTCCAGTCTTTCATCGATCATAAGCTTCTTCTTATTTTCCGCAATAAACTGCTTAACAGGAGTAACCATAACCAACTCACTCCTCAATCTGCTTTAAACCTATCTCAACGTGGGTGAGAACCCGATGTTTAATATCGAGCCTACCAAATGCCCGAGGATAAACCCTTGGTATGAAACCGGCTTTTTGAGCGGCCGCATGATAAACCACAAGGCGAGAAGTATCCAGACCTTTTTTCGACGCGTTGTTCTCCGCATTCTCCAAGACCTTTAAAACCGCCTTAGCAGAGAGTACGGGGTAGCGTCCAGCTGCACCACTCACCCCTCCAAGGGGCCTTTTATGGCCCACTTTCTTCCTATATTTTGTAAATGCCACAGGTATCTTTTCTTGGGCTACCCCCCTTAAAAACTCCTTTGCCACCTCTAAACGCATACCCTTAATAGCCCTGCACACATTCACCGTCTTTTTAAAGGATATACGGAGGTCCCTGCCTGACGCCAAAGCCATTGTCGTTGGGTCGTAGTTCTCTATAGAATACCCGCTTTTTGTCAATTTTAATAACCCTCTACTTAAGTGGGACGTACATACTTGACCGAGTCGCCCTTATGCCGGGTTCGCCGTGAACGACTCTCTTAGTGGTTATCGCATACTCGCCTAAATAGTGGCCTAGCATCTCTGGTTTAATTTCTATCGGCACAAACTCTTTCCCATTATGTACATGTATTGTTAAGCCAACCATCTCAGGCAGCACAATCAAATCCCTGCAGTGTGTCCTTAATTTAAGGGTTTGAGAGACCCGACCGTCCCTCTTAATCTTTCTTATCTTTTCTATTAGAGGCGCTTGCTCAGGTTTAATACCTCTCTTAAGGCTGCGTCTTACCCTCGCTGGAAAAAGTTTTATTAGATCCTCCATATTCATCTCGGCTAGCGCATTGATGTCATACCCTTTATATTGTGATCTTAAACTTTCTGCTTCAGACATATATTCTAGTTTTGAGTTGAGGGGTTAATAAAGGGTTGTGCCTTTCGACTGGTGCTGCCGGGGCAGCGCTTTTACGTGCAGAGTTGGGGGTAATGGTTAAGCTGGTTCGCCCATCTACATCCACTAAAGCAAACTCCCTAACGCTTACTACCAGTCATAATCATCCCCCATGGGTTGCACTTCTTTACATTTACTTTAGCATCATTACGTCTCATATTGGTAGCATAATAAGTGGGCCTCATGTTCGTTACCTATATTCTTTGGCATCATTTTTGTTACTTAAGGGCTTGCGGTGCTCAAAGTTGGAAAATTGGGAAAAATTTTACTCCTAAAGCCTACCTGACCGCCTAGCAGAGATATGCCCAACCTTTTTCCCTGGAGGCAACCGCCGGCTGATAGTCGTGGATCTACTCACAGAAGGATGGTTTCCTCCGCCATGTGGATGGCTCACAATGTTCATAGCTACTCCTCTCACTCTGGGATATTTTGTTGGCTTCGTCTTCATTAAATGATATTTGGCACCAGCCTTTAGGAATGGCTTCTCTATTCTTCCACCAGCGGCAGCAACCCCTATGGTGGCCCGGCAACGTGAATCTAGGACCTTAGAGGTACCAGACGGTAAAGTCAATATAGCTTTACCTTCACCATGAGAAACAACGGTGCAGTATGTGCCTGATGCCCTAGCTATTGAACCACCATCACCAAACTTGAGCTCAATGTTAAACACCTTGGCGCCATCTGGTACAGCTGAGAGAGGAAGAATATTACCATTAAGAGGGGGAGCGTCTTGACCTAATTCTACTTCTTGCCCTACCCAACACCCTTCCCAAGCAACGGTGAAGAAATGGTTTCCATCATATTTAATTTTTGCAATTGGAACGCCTCTTCCAGGATCATGCAGTATCTCTACAACAACACCTTTTAACCGTTGCACTAGCGGGTACTTTGCAGCGGCAACCCTTTTCCAGGTTGGGCTGCGGAAAACAGAGGTTCCTCTACCAGCCCTCCTAACCAAAATTCGCTTACCCATTCTCAAACTCACCCAAACTAAAGTATACCAAGCCGTGTCGCGATTTCCTGTGCTTTGTATTCTGGTTTAAGCCTGACGAACGCTTTCTTCTTATTGTCCATTGTGTTGATTGTTCTAACACGTTCAACTTTAACATCATAAAGACTCTGAACAGCGGCCTTTATATCTGATTTCGTAGAACGGGGGTCAACAATAAATGTAAGTGTGTTGAATCGCTCAATCATTGATATGCTTTTCTCGGTTACATGTGGGGCAAGCAGCACATTCAGCGCTTGAATTTTCTTAGTGATGTCCTCCTTCTCAGACACATCTTTTTTCTTCTTTTCTTTCTTGCTCAAAGTGACCACCCGCTTACAGACATTAACGCCTTCTTACTCCAAATAGTGAGCCTCCCAGGCACACCGCCAGGCGCAACTAATCCAATGTTTAGACCATCAACGCCAACAGCATCCACTCCAGCAATGTTTCTGAAGGCCTTAATAGCTGGCGCTGTTCCCGATGAGAAGATAACCAATGGGCCCACCCTCCGCTTAAGCCTCCTACCGCGAAGCTTACCTTTTCCGGCACGGATTTTAACACCATCCTTAACTCTTTCAACATCCATGTAAACACCAAGCTTCTGGAGAAGGAAAACCGCCTCCCTAGTATGTGCCAGTTTTTCGACGTCGTCGACTAGAACAATAGGGAATTTTTTTAATATAGCTTTATCAAAACTGTGACCACGTTTAACCACCGAGTCATAATCGGCAGTCGACGCGATCGCGGATAAAAGCGCAAGCCTCTTCTCCTTACTATTAATTCTCTCCTTAATCTTTTTATCCACACGCGGTGGATGAGGCTTATAACCTCCTCGCGTCATGGGGGCAAATCCTCCACGCCCACTTGAATGCCTTGGTATACGCGCCATCTCTCTACCCGTACCAAAACTTTCGACTGAAACCTTCTTCCCAGCTAATGGATCCCTCCCCTGCGGTTGTTTTTGCGAAGTAAAATATGCCAAAAACGCTCTTCTGACAATGTCGATACGAGGCGTCAAGTTAAAGAGTGTTGGGAGCTCGACTTCTCCTTCCACTTCCCCATCTAACGAGTACACGGGCACTTTTCTATTCAGCTCTTGAGTAAGAATACATGATCACCTCTCCTATACACTTGAAACATATTGTATCTCTGGCGCCTCCTTTAAAGGTTTAAAGTAACTACGCACAGCATTTCTCAAAATAACCAACCTCTTAGAGGCACCAGGTACAGAGCCCTGCAAAAGCACCACAGATGAGCGTGGCAACCCATAGTGCCTGAATCCACTCTTAGGTGTTATTTTAGAAGGATCCACTTCTATCGATACAATCATCTTATTTAGATCAACCCTGTTATGGAAACCGTGCTGCCCAGCGCGTGGTACTGTGGACATGACAGCGCCAGGCGTCATTGGCGAATCAGATCCTGGTCCACGCTTGGTTTTCTTGGCTTTTTTGCGCTGAATTATTTTTATTCCAAACCTTGCAACAGGACCCTCATAGCCCTTGCCTTTTGATACGGCTATAGCATCCACTATAGCGGTTGGTGCAAAAACTTCGTTTACGCTTACCTCTGAACCAAGTGACTCGAGGTACTTAAGTTGCTCACTGAGTTCGCCTCCTAACGGTATCTCAATGATCTCGGGCTTTTTCTTCGGTAAACCTGCCTTCCAAGGCTGAGTTACAACTAAGGCGCGAACAAAATGGGCAGTAGCCTTGAGCCGCTCTACGTCGACTGAGCTCTCCTTTTTAGGGAGGGAAATAACCTCACCTACTTCCTTAGGGAGATCCTTTGCCCATACCTCCCCAATCGTTCTTAGAGCTCTTTTTTCATCTATGATATAGAATCTAAGACCTGCCAAGATTACCGGAGGAGCCTCAAGAACAGTCAACGCGCGAAAAACCTCTTTACCGAACGTAGGACTATACTGATAATTATCCTTAACAATAGCGTGTATCATGCCTACCTTATAAGCGGGATAACCCAAAAGTTTTGGGCCTCCTGACTTAGGCCAACTTCTAACATGTGGCCTAATAGACTTCGCTCTTTTCCTAGGCCTAAAAGCCAAAGAGCCGTGTCTCGGAGCGCTGAGTTTTCTATGGCCCATTGTTCACACCTTTTAAATCAAGCGTAACATTCTTCAGCCAAGACAAAAATAAGTCTTCCGAATCAATACACCACTCAAGTCAACAAAGCTTCACTTAACCAAGATGGGCTCGGAGGGATTTGAACCCTCGACCTCCCGGTGTCCAAAGTATCACTTATCAGCCGAGCGCTCTACCAAACTGAGCTACGAGCCCACACTCACAAACATCCCATTAGGAAGATTTAAGCATTCATAATGACCCAATTAGCCGACCAACTTGAAAAACAGAATTCGGCGACCCAAAACACAAAATCTGGCTTACAAGCAAAATCATATTAAGGCAAATACAAAACTAAATCCCAAAGAATACTCCGATAAGCACGAACTAGGTATTCACTCGTCTATTAATGTGGTAAGGGTTAAAATGGTTTAACTAAGCTAATATAATCATACGACCAGCTAGGTTTGGTTCCGTTTAAATCTTGGTGTGTGGGTGTGTATTCAGGGTGCACATCACTTCCGATAACTCATCAACCAAGATGATTGGTTATAATGGACCACTTGTCTCTATAGTTATACCCACTTATAATGAAAAAGAAAACGTAGGCCCCATTATTCATAACCTGCATTCAGTAATGCAGAAAATTAACTATAGAATTATTTTTGTGGACGATTCAAGTCCTGACGGCACAGCTGCAGTAATTCGCATGATGGCTAACAGTTATCCTGTTGAATTAATCATTAGGCCTAGAAAAATGGGTTTAGGCTCCGCTGTAATCACAGGTGTAAATAGTACCCCATCGCCCTTTATAGTCGTCATGGATGCGGATCTACAACATGACCCAAAACTCGTAGGTATAATGGTAGAGAAGCTAACCGCAGGTTTTGATTTGGTTATCGCCTCCCGTAAAGTGCAGGGAGGTAAGGTGGTTGGCTGGAGCCCAGAGAGGAAAATCGTCTCCGACTTTGCTACTTATTTGGCACACCTATTTGTACCAAGGGCAAAAAACATTAAGGACCCACTCTCTGGATTCTTTGCCTTCAAAAGGGATATTCTGCGGGGCGTTAGCTTGGAGTCTAGGGGGTTCAAATTACTACTAGAAATTCTGGCTAAAGCACACTACAAAAGGGTGTGTGAGGTCCCATTGGTCTTTCGGGAAAGAAGAACTGGGAAGAGTAAGCTCAACTTAAACGAGTACCTACTCTTTATATCGCTTGTAATTAGCTTGGCAAAATACAGATAACGGAAATGAGACCGATGGACTGGGCGGGATTTGAACCCGCGGCCTCCCGCGTGCAAGGCGGGCGCTCTGCCAACTGAGCTACCAGCCCTTAAAGTAGATACTTACCCCAAAAACATAAGCTTTGGCTTAACCCGCAAGTACAATAATGATGCTAAGCCTAACTTTAGGTCAGCGCCTACTAAGAAGTTTGATTAGAAGATAGATAACCGCTATAACGGTGAAAATTTGCAAGTAGTCTAGTTGGGGAGGACTCTCTAAAACTATACCGTTTTTATAATAAACAATTCTAGTAAACGTGAGAAAACCAAATTCATATTTAATAGCGACGGGAACATTGACGAGCGAGTGGGGATATATCTGTAGCGACACCCATTCTAACGCTACTCCAAGCACAATTATACCTAACACAGTCAAAATGGTATTGATGAGGGAACTCTTAGAGTTCACATTATAACATTAAAGAGGTGTTTTAAAAACCTATTAATTAGTCGTCAAGCTAACGAAAACAGCGCTTGTGCATAGCTGATATAATTGGGCCAAATGCGATATAGACAAATAGCCTAGCTTACGCCGGAAATTATTATAATCTAAAGTGTTTGCTTCAAAGGGATAATTTTTCGGAAATTGCTATTTGAAAGCTTTTCTGCGCATATTACACCTGACGTGTTATCCAGACGACATGTGGGGAGCATGTTACCTACGTATCAGAGGCTAGACCGAGCAACACCACGAGAATTAGCCTTAAGTTAATATCTCACCATATTTATCACGGCGGCGAGCCACTGGACGGCCTCCGGACCAAGGGTCTGAGGACGCTCCGCCCACCGTGTGGGAGCGCGACGCCGTAAGGCGTTTGGGGAGACCCAAGCCTCTGGCACAGAAACGCTCGGCGAAACCAATACGGATGACGATGATGGTTCACTGAGGACATGGTTCCGCCTTGAAACGGTCAGGCCGCGCGGTGCAAGGGTATATGCGCCGATGAGCCCCCACATAAGGCGCAGGTAACCCGCATAGTCGAATGCCGTCTAAAACTCAAGGCGGGCTACGGGTGGCACGCCGCCACATTAGGCTTTCAATGGGTTAAGGTTTATATTTGATTACACATTCTTAATAGATCATGACATCCGCCTATGTGTTAATTAACACTGAGATAGGTAGTGAAGATGATGTTCTATCTCAGTTAAAGCAAATACCCATGGTAAAGGAAGCGTATTTAGTGTATGGCGTTTACGATGTTATAGCGCGAGTTGAGGCTCCTGACTTAGACAAACTTAAAGAAACAGTTACATGGAAAATAAGGAAACTCGATAAGGTGAGGTCGACGCTCACAATGATAGTCGTTGAAAAGCCAAATAAGTAAAATCCATGCGCTTGCACATAGGCATAGATGACACTGATAGTGGACGTGGCGGCTGCACAACCTACGTGGGTTACAGAATAACAACAAAGCTTATCGGGCGAGGGGTCAGGGTTTTAGACTACCCCCGGCTATTGCGCCTTAATCCAAATGTTCCTTGGAAAACAAGGGGCAACGGGGCCGTCGGCTTAACAGTTGAAGCCGAATCATTAGATGACATAAGTGGGGTATTGCAGGATGAGATGGATTTGGCGTTTAGAAAATATGGTTCAACTCCCGCATGTGTAGTAATCACAGAGCCTTTGAGAACAAAATTACAAGATTTTTTCACACAGGCAGTGAACAGAATAATCGACATAGACCACTTACCCCGGCTCCTTGAGGGCACCCAGTTCCCATACGTTTGGGTGAGTAGGAAGCAGGGCTTAATAGGTGCCTTAGCAGCCGCATCAAACTTGCTTGATTATGGCGACCACACATTTGAGGTTCTTGCTTATAGGCAGCAGAAATTCATAGGTACGCCTAGAAATATAGACCCTGTAAGCGTTAAAAACATGGACAGGGTGTACGCCAGCATTACCTTCAACAACGTGGATGGGGACAGAATACTAATAGCCCCCCATGGCAAAGACCCCGTTCTGCTCGGCATCAGGGGGGAAGACCCAAATAAACTATTAGAGGCTCTAGCGATGATTAAATCAGAGCCGCGGGAAGGGGCAATGGTATTTAAGACAAACCAGGGAACAGACATGCACTACGCCACAAGGAGGCTAAAAGAGGTCCGCTTAGGTGATAGTATAAGCTTGCAACTAAGGGTGCTAGAATATCCTGTGATAAGCTTAGGGGGGCACGTCTTTCTCACGCTTACAGACGGGGAAAACAAAATAAAAGCCGCGTTTTATTGGGAAACTGGAGAAGTCAGGAAAGCAGCGTCGCTACTTATGCCTGGTGATATGGTTACCGTATTCGGAGGCGTAAAGGTCTCTGTGTACCCGACAATAAACGTTGAAAAACTGCTAATAAACAAATTGGAACGCATTTATGTGCATGAGAACCCTCTATGTCCAAAATGTTTTTCAACGAGTGAAAGCATAGGGAAAAACAAGGGATATCGCTGCAGAAGGTGCAAGACATTAGTAAACGGTGGAAAAATCATACGTATCAAAAATCGCTCGCTCACCCCAGGATTGTATTTACCCCCACTGAGATATTTCAGGCACCTGATGAAGCCGCTTAAAAGGTATGGGAAAGAAAAACAGGGGTATCATTTTACCACCGACCCTTTTAAACAACTCTTATAGCACAAAAACAGCATCACAGATAATAAATCAGCCTCCAAGCTACTTAAAAAATGTTTAGGGGCACCGATATACATAAGCTGCGTTCGTGAGCTCGAAACTCATATCGTGGCATAACTTCTAAGATGCGGAATTTTCTTTAAGATATTGGGAAGTATGAGCTATAAAGTGCAGCGACCTAACACCATTGGAAAGACACATAATAATGATGGCTCGTTACATATTGAAAGCTCGTTGAACTCGATACTATTAAACTCAAGGACATTATGGGGATTGCAGATATCCTGAGAATTCAGAATGTGGCAAATAATGCAGTACTCTCCACAGCTGCCTATGGAATGCATAACATTCCTACCAAGGCAGGATCAGCATTCAAGATACCATCAGGAGACTGGACCCCCGCATGAACGCCCAAGTACTGACTCTTAACGTTTCAAGAATCCCATGTATACTAGGTGTTCAGAAGAACCCACCCGAGAAAAAGTTGGCAGGAAAGCATAATCGCCCTTAGGTATTACAACAGACACCTATACTGGTTCAAAGCCGAATCAGATTGAGGTGACTAATAATCTATTCAACGCTGACCCAGCTAAACAAAAGGGGTAAAGGCTGAGTCGAGTTCAACGTTTCTGCGCGATGCAGAGAAAGAGACATGGCTTCCCAGATGCATTCATCGGGAAAAACTACTCAATACTACAGTGGTTAAAGCCCATTTGTATGCGCTAGGAAACATATAACCCAGCTTAGAATCTTCAATGTTGTTGAGAATAGTGACACCGAAGCCATTGACTCCTCAGGTTATATAAAACTCCGCAGTGTCGTAAACTTTCTCCCCGCGTCGGAAACAAGACTTTAATCGAGCATATAGATCAAACAATACTACAAGAAATATAAAAGTCTCTATGACGCGGTAACTGGGTAGCTATGGAGGCATATTTCTCTGATATTGAAAGCACATGTGGATAGCATACAGCAGGAAATGGCATGCATGATATGGGGGGAGACAGGCCTTAAGGCACTCTATTATCGCATAACGTGAGAAATCATAGCGGGTTAAAAGGCTACGAAGTAATGCTGGTCCTCAAAAGCTAATGTAAAAATTGATTATATAAGCCCTAAAATAAATAAGATTACAACTTAACCTTAAGGCTTAAATTACAATATGGGGGATAAATTGAACTAGCGGGGTAGGGGAGCCTGGTTACCCCGCAGGGCTCATAACCCTGAGGTCGGTGGTTCAAATCCACCCCCCGCTATCACACAACAAATAGGTACGGGTTAAATTATTTGTACATTTAGAGGCTGTTAACACAATGGCAGAGGTTAGTTTATTCGAAATTGTTCTCAGCATAACCCGCTTTCCGTCGAAAAGTGAGTCCGAAGACCTAAAGGAGAACTAGGAGTACATATCGAGAAAAGAGTTAACTTCGTCTTTATGCAGCAATCAAGCACAGATTACAAGTTTCAGAAGACGACTTGCCTTAAACTCAAGTAGCCTCAAAATGCATTAATGCAAATGCTCCATTAAAGCTAATCTTGGTCTTACCCATAGCCATGTATTCACTGCAAATATAAACGACACTATTGTATTCAAAAATATGGTTCAAGAAGTTGTAGAACCAACATTTCAAGACATAGTTGAAGCACAGGGTAGGATCAATGACTTTGTTAAGAAAACACCATTAGAACACAGCAGTTCATTTAGCAAGTTGGTGGGAGGAGATATATGGCTTAAGGATGAAAACCTACAGAAGACTGGCTCATTCAAGATAAGAGGTGCTTTAAACCGCATACGCGTTGCCTCCACAGGTGAATTGAGTGCTGGTATAGTTACAGCCTCTGCTGGAAATCATGCGCAAGGAGTAGCCCTAGCTTCTTCACTCAACGGCCTAAGAGCGAAAGTGTTTATGCCAACATCGACTCCGCCGATTAAGGTGGAGGCAACCCGTTCATATGGGGGGGAAACCATCTTAGTAGGAGAGAGCTTCGAGGAGGCGTACAACGCAGCGATAGAACATGCGGAGAATACGGGAGCACTGTTTGTTCATCCATTTAGAGATAAATATGTTATCGCTGGGCAGGGAACAGTGGGTTTGGAAATATATCAAGACCTCCAAGAGCTTGATTACGTGATCGTGCCTATAGGTGGCGGAGGACTGATCTCTGGCGTCGCAATAAGTCTAAAGAAACTGAACCCAAGAGTAAAGATAATTGGTGTGCAAGCTACCGGCGCAGCCCCAATATTTCACTCGTTCAAATCGGGTAGACCAACTGAGATTGCCACCGTCGAGACATTCGCAGAGGGAATAGCTACAAAGAAAGCGGACAAACAAATGTTTGATATAATTGAAAAGTATGTGGATGACATAGTAACCGTTACCGATGATGAGATAGCCCACGCCATAGTTCTGCTCTTAGAAAGAGCGAAGTTGGTTACGGAAGGCGCTGGTGCCGCCTCGCTTGCCGCTGTATTGGCAAACAAGCTGAATGTTAAAGACAGAAAAACCGTGTGTATTCTAAGCGGTGGTAACATAGATCTGTTGACACTTGACCGTGTCCTAGATAGAGGGCTCAAAACAGCTGGTAGAAGACTGAAAATAAGAGTTGTTTTAAAGGATAAGCCAGGTCAACTACGTAACCTGTTAGATGCTATCGCAAAAAACGGTGGAAATATCTTATCTATCGACCACGACAGAACAAACACAAATATATCACTTGGCCTAGCATATGTAACCTTAAACGTTGAAACACTAAACTATGACCAACAAGAAGAGATAATAAAGGCTATAGGCAATCAAGGAATACCCATCGAAAAGCTGTAAAAACGAATGATTACGGTTAAAATAGAAGCTACGCTAAGAAACCCTTTTAGGAGTGCGACACAGCTAAAAATTATGTTAAATGAGGATAAAGGACCCCGAATAATAGTTGAGCCCCCAGGACCGAAAGCGGTCAAACTAATCGAAGCAGACAAAAGATACATAATGCAGTCTTTTAACAGATGGTATCCATTAGTCGTCGAACGTGGGTCTGGCTCTTATATTTATGACGTGGACGGCAACAAGTACCTCGATTTTAACGCAGGTATCGCAGTAATGTCCTTAGGGCACGCTAATAAATCGACTATAAAGGCTATAACGGAACAGGCCCAAAAGCTTATGCACTATTCATTTACAGACTTTCTCTACGAGCCAGCGACGAAGCTCGCCGAAAAGCTATGTGAAATTGCCCCCCAAGGCCCTGATAGTAAGGTGTTCTTCGCAAACAGCGGAGCAGAGGCCAACGAGGCAATGATAAAGGCTGCAAGATGGACAACCAAACGTCAATACGTGCTCGCCTTCACAGGCTCATTTCATGGGAGAACACTGGGTGCACTCAGCCTCACCGCGAGCAAGCCAGTTCAAAGAAGATATTTCGGACCACTACTCCCTGGAGTTGAACACGTTCCCTTCCCCTACTGCTATAGATGCCCCTTCAAGCTCGAACCAAGCAGCTGTGACTTCTACTGTATTGACTATATCCAGGAACAGACCTTCAGATACACTCCCCCAGAGGAAACCGCGCTCTTCATGGCTGAAGCAATACAGGGAGAAGGAGGATATATACCAGCTCCAGAAGGATACTTTCAAAAGCTAAAAAAGCTACTAGATAAGCATGGGATACTATTAGGTGTGGATGAGGTTCAAAGCGGGATGGGGCGAACAGGTAAGTGGTTTGCTATAGAACACTTTAACGTAAAACCCGATTACGTGAGTATGGCTAAGGCTTTGGGTGGTGGGCTACCATTAGGCGCACTTATTGGCCGCGAGGAACTAATGGAGCTTGACCCTGGATCACACGCTAGCACTTTCGGCGGAAACCCTGTGGCTTGTGCCGCCGGGTTAAGTGTATTTGAGGAAATAGAAAACAGAAATCTACTACAGGATGTTATGAGGAAAGGAGAGTATGCTATGAAGAGACTAAGAGAAATTCAGGCTAAGCATCCAATAATTGGCGACGTTCGCGGTAAAGGTTTGATGATTGGTGCGGAACTCGTTAAAAACCCAGACACTAAGGAACCGGCAAAAGAGGAGCTGCAAAGGATAATAGTTGGGGCTTGGAAAAACGGATTAGTGGTCATAGGCGCAGGTGAATCAACTATAAGATTATGCCCCCCGCTCACAATTACCCAAGATGAGCTAGATATAGGATTGGAGATATTGGAGAAACAAATTAAAAACGTAGAGCAAAAACTCTAGGCGACACCCCGCACCCCTTTATTTCTACTGGAGTACTTGGAGAAAGTATATTATATTTTCCTTTCTTTCTTTCTTTCTCAAATCTTTAATCTATAATTTCGAGTGGATGCAGTTGAACAAGTGGTGTGTGTGAGTATTAACATGGTTAACAGTTAAGTTTATGGGTGTAATTGTTAATTCTTCATACCCCTCTAGTTCCACTGCAGCAACTCGAACCAATATTAACAAAACACATAGTTTGTGTTATCAGAATGAGTAACAGTGATGTTAACAGTTAACTTTATAACACCTTCCAAAATGATTGTTGTGCCTCTGATGCCCAAACGATTCAGATTTGAAGTAATTGATGATAATGGTAACAAGATCAGCTTGGGATTAGAGGGTTATTTCTCAAAGGAGCAGGTGGAACGGTTGCTTCGTTTGGTTTCAGAGGTCAGTGAAATCAAAGGCCTCCAACAGAGGCCCTTCGATGAGAGTACGATATTCGGGAAAGTGGCCTCTCTTATTAACGATATCAGCACCGAGGAATGGGTTTCATCTGGGTTTATCAGAGATGCTTATCAGCAGCGTTTTGGTGAAACCATTAGTCTCCCAATAATATCAACCTACTTAGCCAGACTGTGTAAGATGGGGTACCTCGAGAGGAAGGGCGGTTCAAGGAGAATGGTTTACCGCCTAACCAAGGCTAAGCGTTCAGATCAAGCCCAATATGAGTGATACAACTAGGCAGAAAAACACACCTATGAATATGAATTTTCGTCCGATGCTAAGCGCAGAGTACATTTCGTCTAATTTATCTCCGAAAACGGTTGCTTTGAATACAACTGTAATTTTCCTGTAAAACGTAGGGTACATGGTTTCCTCCGCTTGCTTAACACATTTTACTATCGATTCGAGTAGCTCATTTGCGCTTAGAGAGCCGCCGGTATAATAGCCAGGTTCCTTACGTGTAATCCCACTATTCCAGTGGTTGTCCGTAGTTGTTACTTCGCAAAACTCATACCCCATGCTCTTGACAGCTTCCTCAATCTTCTTATTTAATCCGCAGCTTAGATTATTCGCATCGATACTAATAAACGCGACCTTCCTGTCTCCATTAAGAACCAAGGCACTAATTCCTCCAGGCGCTATATCCAGCACGTCTAGGCGACGATTTGCGTAACCAGCCGATTTAATTGAGAAATTTGTTAATGGTTTGCCCGTGGCCTCATTAATCATTTGCGTCAGCATCATTACTTGATCCGCATTGTATTGAGCGCTCGCTTGATCACAGAGCGTGTTGTGGCGGTCAATTAAGTCTAGACCACTATTAACCATGCGGGTTATTTGCATCGGCAAATCCTCGGTGCTATCTTCCTTACTAATAAAGCCCAGCTTGTTGCCACTAAACTCATACACGCTCAGCTTTATCTTACCTTGGTGGCTTTCAGCGTACCCTACGTTATCCAGTTTTGTGAATGGTGCAGTGCTAGTAGTTATGGTTTGTTCTATTAACCTAACTAGGTCTCTCGTGTCCTGTCTGCTTGCAATATTGAGTGAGTGGTCTGAGGCTCCATGGAACACCAGAGGTCTATGTTCACTTAAAATTTCATGAATTATACTTGGAAGTTCACCGCTACCAATTGATTTCGCTGGTCCAGGATGTATGTATGGAACAATGATGGTGGCGATTTTATCATTATTATTCTTAAACTCATGGATTGATACGTTTAGTTCAGATACCTGCCCAACCTTTTTACATAAATCGTCAAAAGCGTATGAGGATCTATCCATCCACGACATTGCAAAGCTATTGATTAGCTCTAGCCCATTAACGGAGCCCAAGCGTATGCTTGATATCCTCTCACGGATAATTAGAGCTGTTAAAATCGTTAGCATATAATCGAGTAAAAATGTTAAAAGGCCGATTTTCTCTAATGTGAAGTAGTCATACGTCGCGACGAACGTGGCTGTGATTAGAGCTCCTTTAAAGATATTGGCTTTAAATCCGGCAATAAGCACTAGGAGAAGTAAATAGGAGATAACGGTTATAGTTGCCAAAAAAATGATGCTCGATATAGAGTTCACAGGCTGAATGAAGTCCACAATCAGTATCAATGTGAGCGGCGTGTTTAGATACACATATATATAAAAAGCTCTTTTTAGAGTGAAATTCCTATCTGTAATAAGTAGTTTTGCGACAAATGGGTTAAGAATTAAGATAGGGGTTAGCGCAAAAGTTAGATATATTCCAGATACAAGGTACTTCGTTAGGCTGAGTAAGAGCCCTTCAAATGTAATAAATAATATGCTATAATGGGTTGGGGGCGCCTTTAGGATCAACCCTCTTCCCCAAACCTTTGTAGTATCACTCATGCTAGTTTATGGAGAAGTTTGAAGCTAAGGTTTAAGTTGCTCGATTAAACCAAATAAAAACGGTTCTATGAGCTCAACTTATGAGGCCTTGGTGCTAGATGAACCGTGCTCCAGGTGCAACTTTCCAAAAATCGAGATGCGAAGGTTGGTTTATAGGTTGCCAAATGAGTTTGAGGTTCTTGTATTTGTCTGCCCAAACTGTGGTTATCGTCAATCATATGTGACGGATTTGAATAGTAAAAAACCAGTCAGATATATCGTATATGTAAATCAGCAAAACGACCTTAATACACTGATATATAGATCACCTCAAGCAGACATAGTTATACCAGAGCTTGGGTTGGAGATAAATCATACTGGCTTCACGCAAGCAAAAATTACCACCGTAGAGGGGTTTCTGCTGGAAGCTAAGAACCAAGTGGAGGCTTTGTTTACTAAAAGTGAAGCTGAGAAATTCTTAGCTATGTCTGAGGCTGCCCTAAAAGGGCGGTTTAGGTTTACCTTTATTTTGGAAGACGAATCAGGTGCTTCTTGGGTTAAAGCAAGTAGCGGAACAAATTATAAAGTTGAATATCAACAAAACGCATGAGACTTAGAAGCCCTCATTTTCGAAATAGCTTAAATTTGGGGTGTGATTATTCTCAAAGGGGCCCGTAGCTCAGCATGGTAGAGCAGCGGACTCTTAATCCGAAGGTCGGGGGTTCAAATCCCCCCGGGCCCGCTTGGGATCCATATTGGCCATAGAATCTTCTAAACCTCAAATTTCTATTAAATATGGACTACATTAGATGATTAATGTTGTAGGAATCCAGTCCTAACGGAATACGGTAGGCGTACACTTAAATAAAACATAATGGCCTTAAATATTGTAAGGTGGGCTCGCCCGGATTCGAACCGGGGACCTCCACCATGTCAAGGTGGCGTCCTAACCAGACTAGACGACGAGCCCTATCTTCTTAGTTCCTGTTTTTTGAGTCTGAGATTCTTGCTGTGACATCTCCGGCATTTTACTGCGCTTAGCGGTGCTTTAGCCCCACAGTTTCGGCACACTTTGTATTTAAGAAGGTATCTTGCCGCGATCTCCCTTTCTATTGGGTCGGCTATAGGCATTTTAACACACCAAACCAGGCATTCTTCTTGGCTGTAGTCATTTTAGTTTTTCTATTATGACGAAGGCCTGCGTTTCCTCTACTCCCTCTATTGATGAGACCTGTTTGAGGAAGTTGTCCAGGTTGTTGTATTCAACTATTGCGATGAGGTCTGTTTCCCCGGTGACTCTGAATAGCTCGTTCGCACCGCTCTGCTTGGCTTTCTCGTAGACTTGGTTCCTCGCCTGCGGGGACACCTTTATGTGGACGAATGCCTCTACGGTTGATTTACCCAGCGCGGCTATGCCCTCAGGGGTTATGTCCACGAAGCCGCGTCCAGTTCTGACGTACTTTGCGGCCTTTAGCTTTCTAAGATGGATGCTTAAGGCCTGCCTTGAAATCCCGAGTTCTTGGGCTATTTCAGCCTGTGATTTGCTCACCGAATACACCTTTGTAACCTTCGCGTTCCCAAAAAGTTTCTCTAACAACTGATATTGCCTTTCCGTGAGCCTTTTTGACATAATATAATAGATAAACATAAAGGTATTTATACTTTTTGGTAAAAATTATTCGAAAGATGCTCAAAGATAGTGTTACATCCAGGAAAAATTTAAGTCTAACTAAGTGTTATAGTTATACTTATATTTTGAGCACACGGATTTAACAATGATAACCATGAAAGCTCCTATTTGTAATTTTTGTCTTACAAGCACAATATTGTGCTCAAGCGATCAAGCAAAGCTTGATAGTGGGAGGATTTCCCAGCTTGAAATAGATGTCTCAAGGGCGTTATTTAAGCTTGAGAAATCGCACAAAGCGATCGCTTCCTCGAGAATCTTAGGCGCTAGATCCGTTGACGGCATTATAGTAGTATTTGTTGAATCACAGATTCCTATAAGCTTGGGTGAAGTGTTCTCTATTAATAAAGATGCTAGCTCAGTGATCTCTAAGGATGTAAGGATTATTGAGAAGAATGCGCCGCTCAATAAAATAATCCAAGAACTATTGCTACCAATAAAGGTCGTTGGAGTTTCTAATGTGTGGCTTCCCGATGGGTCGAGTTTTATAAAGGTTAAGCTCAACGGAAGCCCAAACAAAAATGATGTGAAAACATATGTCCACAAGCTTAACGGTGTTGTTAAAGAGGTTTTGGGGTTAGAAATTTTCTTGGAGGATTAGCGTCTCCTAAAAATGATAGAACTACGGTAGCATACATACCCCTGTGTAGTCTGAAATATAACCATACGTTGGTCTTATCGATAAGATACCGTGGCTTAATCACCCAAAAATAAAGTTGCCTCATAGAGCCTTTAAAATCCCCCAATAAGGTGGCCCTAAAGTCGTTTGGTGTCAGTCCGTCCTCGGAAAGTACTTCGGTAACAATTTTTCCGAATTCATCTGTTGTTTTTTCCAGGTTTGTTCCAGGGAGCGAACCAATGAAGTATAACTGTCTGCTGTCTATCTTTTCGGCAACCCTACCATTAATCAGCCTGATTTTAGATTTCACCGGTAATCCGTTTAGATCTTTTGGGGCCACCATAATCTTAGTTTCGGGTAAAAACGGTGTCTGACCAGAAAATTTTTCGAGTGCTCTATTAAAAACATGCGCTTGATATGCATTAATGAATAACCTAAGTATAGCTGGTGGTAGCGATAAGAGTGCTTGCTCATCATTCTTGGAGTTATCAAGCGATTTTTGAAGTAAACCTTCATACCATCCGTTTCTGCCTTCTAGAATCTTTTTAACTGCACAGGGGTAGTCTCTTTTAAGGAGGTATAATCCAACAAGGTGTGTGTCATTATCGAGTGCCCCAAATCTCTGTGGTCCGTAGTACGCTGGGAGAGGCCTCCTATAGAGGGAAACAAACCTTTCAGCTAAGGTCAAAGGCTCCTCAACGCTCTTTAAATGAATTGAGAATGCATTGCCCCAAACTTCACTTGTGGACATATGGGTATACCTTGTGGATAGAGGGGTGAAGCGTATATTCCTAGAGTTAAACCCCGCCACTTCTCCTTCTATACTTACGAATTGCCAGCTTATGGAGTGGGCGTCCTTTAAGCCTCCATAGCCTACTGTATTAGCCCTCAAACCTCTCTTTATATTAAATATTGCATTTATTGTGGATATGCCTCTTTTATAGAGTATGCCGAAAGTTATTTTCCCTTTGCCCATATGGTTTGTTATGTTGGTTTGCGAGGCCTCTAGACCACTAATATGTATTTCTGACACTTGAAAGCATTCTTCTTTCTCACATAACGTTAGGGGAAGTGTGTTCTTGTCATTATTGTAGGGTACGGGGTTAGTCATAATAGTTTTAAGCCCCCCGTTAGCCTGTCGATAATAGCCGCTGGGGCAGGTCCAAAACCCACGCAGGTAAGGGTGCCGGCTGAAACTTGAGTTAACCCTGCATCTAAAACTGGGCTATATGGTATTGATAGCTTCTCAGCCATCGTCATGAGTCCCTTTAATTCCTCTTCGCTGTTTACTTTAACAGCTATCTTTTTCCAACCGCTTTCTATCCAGTTTTTTACCCATTCTGGTCTTTGTATCTTACACGTTTCGTATGCGGCAATTGAGGCATGTGCGACCTGAACAGCTATCTTACCGCAGCCCATATGTAAATCCCGTCTTACAACCATCACTTGTTTGTATTCTTCTGCACCCATTCGAAACAATTATAGTTGTGTGAGATTTAAGTTATTTTGAGATGAACATTTTTGTTGTGGGTGGTGGCCCGTCTGGTCTACTGGCCGCCGCTAAACTTTCCGAAGCGGGTTTTAAGGTTACAGTGATTGAGGAGCACGCGAAGGTGGGATTTCCTGAGCATTGTACAGGCATCGTAAGGGAGAATTTTGTCAGCCTTGTTGGATACAGCGACCTTAAAAGTATAATATTGGCGAAGTACACGGGTGGGTACATTTCTCTTGAGTTGGGTGATGAAATACATCATGTTGATACGGGAAGCATCAAGGCGGTGATGATTGATAGACCGCTCTATGAGCGTTTGTTAAGCGACTACGCATCTTGCGCAGGAGCACAGATTATGCTCGGTAAACCCGCCAAGATAGTTAGGGCGGGGGATTCATATGTCGTCAAGCTCGAAGATCAAGTATTTAAACCTGATTTGATTATTGGAGCCCGTGGACCAAGAGCTAACCCAAACCTTAAGGTAATAACCGGACTTCAAGCGTATGTTTTATCCCCTAAGAGTCTCGAGCAAGGATCTTTATATGTAGCCTTTTCGCATTTCTTCGCAGATTTTTTTGGTTGGATGGCTCCTTACGGGGATGGTACATTGGTAAAGGTTGGCGTTGCTTCCGCGAACAAAAATTTAAGGCGGTCTTTAATCAAGCTGGGGCAAACCTTTTTAGGTGCGAATTATAAAGTTAAGGCTTACTTCGGCGGTTTGGTTGTAGTCGGGGCAAGGGAGCTTGTCCCAAACATTGGCGGTTCCAATTATGTCCCGATAGGTGATGAAGCAGGTCTGGTTAAACCCCTCACTGGAGGCGGTCTTGACCTTGGTGTGCTCGGTGTAAAGATTTTAGTTGAAGATGTTTGTCAAGGCGGACTAGGGTTAGAAAAATACCGAATGTGGCTGCGCAAATCCCGGTTTAGATTATTTGAAGCCCAAATACTTAGGAGTATCCTTTTTAATCCAAGCGGTATTAACAAAATACTCCTTGCTAGGCTACTTAAAACTCAAGGTCTAGGTAATAGTTTAAAACAGGCTGATTTCGATGACCACGTTGGCGCCGCGCTCAAGCTCATACCATTATACCTTCGTAGTTCAGTTGAAGGGTTTTTATAACAGTATATTGAATAGTTTTACTATGGTTGAAAGCTTAAACGCGGTTAATATAGCTCTCCCACTTTGTACTTCGTGTCGCACACCCATTATCCCAAGTGAGAAGGGTACGAAATTTTTCTGCCCTAAATGTAACACGGTCATTATCTGGAGATGTTCGAGGTGTAGGAAGACTGGTACACTGTATAGATGCCCTAACTGTGGTTTTGAGGGACCTTAAAGGGGTTTAATCTTTGATTGTTCACGTGGGCTTTGGCTGATAAATTTCTCTAGCTCGTTTTCATCCTCCAAAAGATTACCGATTACGACGCCATCCGCCCCACACTCCTCAATGCTCTTAATGTAATTCCAATCCCTGATCCCTCCACCTACGATTAGTGGCACATGAGTTATCCTTTTCACACGTTTAATGACCTCTAATCGAATAGGCGTCCTTACACCTGATCCGCCTTCTAGATATATGAGCTTAAAGCCCAAATACTCAGCTGCGAGCGCATATGCTTCAACCAGTTCTGGTTTATCGTACGGAATTGGTCTTGCGTGGCCAACGTAGCCCGCAGTACCCCCATCACCCATAATGATGTACGCTGTCGAAATCGCTTCTAGACCCATTTTTCTAATTATTGGGGCGGCTTGAAACTGCTGATCAATTATATAGAAAGTGCTTGAAGAGTTGAGTAAGCTTAGAAAAAGCACAGCATCGGCGTAAGGGCTCAAATTACTTGTGCTGCTCGGGAAAATAATCACTGGTTTATCGGTATTCTCTTTAAGCGTTCTTACAATTGAATCAACCTTATCCTGCCAAATCGTCGTGCTCCCGCCAACGAGAAAGGCGTCAAAAAACCCCAGATCCTTTCTTGATGCTAATTGTCTTGCTTTATCGGGTGAAAACTTATCTGGGTCTAGTAAAGCGAACATTAAAACTTTGTTTTTACGTCTTTCAATAAGCGTGTTAAGTACGTTAACCAAGATTCTCTCCCCCAAGCATTGACAAAAGGGCGTAGTAAGCATCGATAGGTTCGGAACCAGCTGCAACCGAAAAGCTTTTTGTCAACCCACAATAGGCGCACTTAGCGGTTACTGCCCCATCTTTTTCAACCTCCAGTCTTAAGGGGAACCCTTCGCATACGGGGCATCGGAAAACCTTTGGGGGGGTCCTTTTGGTTTTAAGTACTATCTTGCGTTTTCTCCTTCTTCCACCCATAACCTATTATTCACCCCAAAACTCCCTTGTCCTAATATATTCTTGCTCTGCTTTGAGTATTTCCATATATAGTTGACGTTCATCGAGTATCCTGAGCCTTAATATATTTTTAGCTGTTCTCGGTCCGACTCCGTAACCACTTAGAACGATAATACCTAATCTACCGTAGTCGAGGAATAGGTTGGCGCTCTCAACAAGCTCACTCTGCACCTTCCCAACTTCTTTATCACGAGGTTTAACGTTGTTTCTCAGGTTCTTAAGCGCCTGTTTTATCCCGCTAGAATAGGGGGCAACAAAGCCTATGTACTTGGACCCGCAATTGGGGCATTTGAACCCTTCTTGAAGTTCACTTACTTTGATCAGCGATTCGTATTTAAAGCAGCTTAGACAGACGCTGAGGTACGTCTTATTCTGAATTCTTGTTTTAACGATATCAGACAAATCTGTGTTTTCGTCGGTTTTTGTTAATGGTGCTGAAAAGCTTTTTAGAAATATTTCGGCGAGTATTTTCATTTCTTTGTCGTGCGATAGATACACTCTCTTCGTCGATAGTATAGTCTTTATGCCTTGGAGGCTTAATAGATCAGTGAATATTTCGTTTAAACCTTCTTTTGCAATTACAGATGATAGTATCATTAGATGGGTTCTTCTTGCACCATAGCGCTCTATCATTGAGTCAACGTCGACCCCAAACCTCCTTGCAACACTGAAAAACCTATCGGTAAATTTTCCGAATCTACTTGCTCCTTTGATTATAACTTCTTCAACTTCACTGGTGTTTAGGCTCACCAATACGTCGTAAAGATTTTCAGGTCTTACCCCATCTACTGCAACACCCATGGAGGCTGAATAAACCCTGCAGGTTATTCCCATTTCCCATAATAACTCTTCTACTAGGATGGCCAAAGCCCTGTTTCCCTTTGTTCCAAGTGGTGAAATTATTACGGTGGTGTTCGGAAGATTTGTTGGTACTATTGTGATTGAATTGTGTATTAATCTTATACGTGGAATACTGAGTAGGACTTGTTTTGCTTGTTCGCTAAGTGCCACATGTCTAAAGATCTTTTCACGTTTTGCTTGTAACAGATCAACCACCCGCTGTGAGACATATGGATCAACAGGTAGCGTGTCACCACTCCACGTTGGTATCGTGGCGCTACTTGGGGTGGTTTGCTTGACATTAATTGTTTTAGATCCATAATCGATCGACACTATTTCCCAGGAGGCCTTACCGAGAACAATCTTGGCGTTGGTGTCACAAAATCTTTCCACGAAGGCTCCGTCGAGTATACCTATGTTCCGTCGTGAGGCGAGGTCTCTAACAACGTACTGTTGAATAGAAATTATCGTGCTAAGATTAGAGTAAAAGTAGGATTTCGCCCTTGGGCCAATAGAAATAGTTTCGTCACTTACTCTTATCTGTTTATTGTGATTTAAGAAATGAACAACGGATTCAAATTCGTTTTCTGATAGTTTACGGTATGGGTACGTTGATCTAAATAGTTTTAATAGGTCATGCTTAGTGGATGTCCTTTTAACTAATAGATGTGCAACTATTTGATTTGCTAGAACGTCTAATGGTTTCATGAAGACGCTGGGTTTTTCCAGCCATCTATATTTTAATAGTAGTGTGCATGCTATGCTTTCTAAAAGATCAAATGGGTTAAAAGCTATAATTGTACCTGTTGATGTAGAACCGATTTTGTGTCCTGACCTACCCATACGCTGTGCTAATGTTTCAACTGTTCTAGGCGAACCCACTTGGATGACTTTATCAAGTCGGCCTATATCCATCCCCAATTCCAATGATGATGTGGCCACGACAGCTGTTAGTTTGTCTTGTTTAAGGTTTTTTTCCACCTCCAGTCTTTTAGCTAGAGAAAGTGAGCTGTGGTGAACATCGAAATCATCTTTTTCAGCTTCAAGTGTTTTTGCTAGAGACTCACTTAAGTGTCTGGTGTTAACAAAGATTATAGTTTTTCCTTGGATATTGTCTATTATCTTATCTCTTAGGTCATCAACTTTATTATAGTTGTTTATAGTGTCTATACTAATGTTATATTTCCTCTGTGATTCTAAATAGATCACTTTCCCTTTTTCCCCAATAAAAAAGTCACGAATCGTTTTTCCGCTTTTTACTGTAGCCGATAAGCAAATAACTTGAACGTCGCGGTCTAAATACGCCTTAAATCTCGCAAGACCTAGAATTAGTTGAGTGCCTCTCTTTGACTGCACCAGTTCATTTGCCTCATCAATCACTATGTGGTCTACTTTCATTAGTGATGAAAGGCTTTGAGTATCACTTATTAGCGCTTGGAAGGATTCAGGGGTTGTGATAAGCAGATTAGGCGGGTTGTGCCTTAGATGTGAGCGAACCTTAGGAGGGGTATCCCCATGTCGTAGCCCAACGCTTAATCCGAGTTTTTCGGCAAGCCAATAGATTCTTTCTTCTATATCCCTATTAAGAGCCTTTAATGGGGTGATATAAATTATTTTTGTATTTCCAACGGTCTCCTGTGGATTTTCAATTAATTTGGTAAATAGGGGGAGTAGAGCTGCTTCGGTTTTACCGGAGCCAGTCTCGCTGCAAATTACGGCGCTAAAACCCTGAAATATTGGTTCAAAGGATGCTGACTGTATACTCGTTAGTTCAGGAAACCTCTGGGCAACTACCTCTAGTACCTTTTTAGAGCTCAAGTCATTCATTAGTCCTGCTTAGGTTTAATATGTTTCCCCTGGCTTTTAGTTTCATGTTTAACTTTACGCTTTTATCATATGTAGGACTTATCCTTTCGTTATTTGTGTTTGTTACGGTAATCGCGTTAGCCATGCTCCAATCAGGAAAAGAAGAGGTTGCTTAACGCGCATTGGTTGCTATATAACACATGAATGCGAGTAAATGTTTGCAGAATTCGTCTCTTCGGTACACAAAATTTTTCATGTAAAAGTCACTACATGAGCAGTAATAAAATCCGTAAATAGTGTAACTTTTCTTACATTCGACAACAATGACACGGTTTTTTTCAACTATAAATTCTGAGTTATTGAGAACTTCTAATACTGACCGAGTTTTTTCCCTCGCGAACTTCTTTAGGAAATCCTTGCTCGTCCCTATAGCATTCGTGGGAATACTTTCCAATATGTTTTTGGCTGTAGACTCTAAATCTTTGTACCCCATAAATTACTGATAGCGATGGTGCTAACTGCACATATAAACCCACCCGCTCTGTATTTTACGTCGAGTAAGAGCCTTATTATCGCCGAGTTGCATTTGGGTTTGGGTATTGTGGCGTCAAATACGGGAATAGCTGAGTCAATATTTCAAGTGTGCTTGAAAGATTTGATAATGCTTGCTAATAAAGTTGAAGCCAAACGATTAGTTATTAATGGTGATTTTAAAGAGTCTATTGGGAAACCAAGCCAATACGAACTGGAGTTGATAAGAAGATTTGAGAAGCTTACGGAAAAACTTTTTGATGAGGTTATCTTGGTTAAGGGTAACCATGATGGCTCGATTACTGACTATGTAGGTTTCCGTGTTGTTTCTTCACACAGTTTCATTGAGGATGGGGTAACTATTAACGTGCAGCATGGTCACACGGTTAATCCTAAGCCAAGCGTGCTTGTTCTCGGCCACCTCCATCCCTCAGTATGTTTACCAGATGGTTCAAAAATATTCGCTTGGGTATTTCTCACACATAAAGAAGGTGTCATGAAAGACCGTTTGAGCAAAGTAATTATAATGCCTCCCTTTAACAGATTTGTCGGCGGAGGCTCTCTCAGGCAGTCTAAATTAATCAATAGGCTCAGTTTCAACCCAAACGAGTGGGAGAGCGTGGTTGTGGGGGTTAACGGCCTGATTTTCGGTGAGTTAGGGAGCTTTGCTTCTGAGTGTTAATTATAGCTGTTAGCTTTTTCTCTAAAAATTTAACTAGGTGAGAATTGTCTTCCATACTCAAAACTTGGCCGCAGTTAGCACATTTAAAATCTTGTTCCATTGCTTCATCAAAAGTATATCTCCTGCATTTTTGCGTACAAACAAAAAAGTTTTGATTCTTTTCATAGTCATATCGTTTCCTGATTTTCTCGATAATGTTATTTCGCTTAAAGTCAATGTACGTGTTAAAAAAATCTCGATTTATCTTCCAGTAAAACGTTACCCAATTCGTTTTTTTATCAATATCCTTTCTAAATATAACGAGTTTGTGTTTATCAAGGTTATATATTATTTGTCTTATAACGTTCGGTTTAACCCTAAAAACTCTGCTTAAGGTATCATCTGTCGTTTCACCGTTTTTAGCTATATATTCGAGTACTGCATAGCCTTCAGGGCCTGTAAGTTTGTAAGCGACAGCTAAAAGCTTCATATCGAATTTACTAAGTTTCCTCATCCGATCCCACGGTCCCCGTAATAGATATTCCTCCCTTACCTTTTAAGCTTGGGTTCATTCTAACTGTTCCTTCCGTATATCGAGGCCAGTTTCCGCCATGGATTTTATCCAAAAATATCGCTAGGGCGGCCACCTCGGAATGAGGCTGATTCGTTATCGAGATATTGTAGTCTGCCAAGGTGTACATTTTGGCGGGTACCTTAGAAGATCCAACCATGACCAAAAAAGGTTTGCGTCGAACATGACGCAGAAAGTAAAGCTCGCTTAAAACGTTCCTTAGGTCCTCCCCATACATCGAAAGATTGATAATCACGCCACCTAAAGATCGCCACGCGTTTATCACGCGCTCCGCAGCTACTGAATCTCTAACCCAAAATCCTCCTCCCCATGCAGTATTTAGGCTATTGATCTTTTCCATTATTTCCTTTGCCTCCGTGTCCGCGATTATTACGCCGTTGGCCCCAAGCGCCCTTGCGGTGAGACATGTGTGGGTGGTTACCCGGAAGTCTCTTGGGCGATGGTTTAATCTTAGAACTACTATTTCTGAGTTTTTAAGTAGGTCGGTTAATTTGGCTAGGTTTTCTTCAATCGAAGTCCTTAAGTTTTGCGACATGCCGTAATTCCAACCCCGATTCACCCTGACTACTCGGCTTAAGGAGTTGTGTGTTTTCACGCTTGGTTAAGAGTGTGACATGTAGAAATCGTTCTAGTTTTTTAGCAGTTTCTATATCTGGCTGCAGCCTTCCAGCTTCGATTCTACGTAACACACTTTCTTTAATTCCGACCTTTAACGCCAGCTCAGGTATCGTTGCCCCATTCTTCTCTCTCGCCTCCTTCACTATCTGAAAGTAATTATCAATAATATCATAGTCTGGCTCCCGAATAGCGGGGCTCTGCCAACTACGCATCCTAATCAACGTCGACTGTTCTCCTTGTTTTTGCGTGTATTTCCTTTTTTCATTGTTCAAGCACTGTTTGCAGACAAAAAGTTTCTCCCCATAATGATTAATTGGCGTTAGGGCTTCATTGCTCATTCTACCACACATTTCACAGAAAGAAGGCATTCTTGCTGCCCAGATTTTATATTGTTCCTCTGACTTATAATCTCTGTTGTGGCTAGCTTATGAGTGAATATGATGCCAATAAAGTTGAAGATCAGGGTAGAGGCACTAAACCAGGTGAAAGTGAACTATACCTCCGTTTTAAGGAATTAGAAAACAAAATAAGGCTCTTAGAAGCTGAACGGGCATCCCTTCTGATAGAGCGTGAGCAGTATGTTCGTGATTTGGAATATATGCGTAGAGAATTAGAACAAGCTCGCAGTTCACCGCTTGTTGAGGCGTCGGTGGTTGAGGTTCTGGATGATGGCAGGGCGGTTGTTCATAGTTCGAATGGACCTAATTTGGTTGTTTATGTTTCGCAAAATATTGATCTTAAGCAATTAAAACCCGGTGCACGCGTGGCTCTTAACCAACGTGGCTCCGCGGTGATAGAGGTTTTACCGAAATCGCAAGACATGTATGTGAAAGCCATGGAGGTTATAGAAAGGCCGAAATTCCGTTTTCAAGACGTGGGCGGCTTAAAGAAGCAGATCGAGATGGTGAAAGAAATTGTTATCTTACCTCTTACCAACCCAGATCTCTTCAAACAAGTTGGGATAGACCCCCCCAAAGGCGTTCTCCTTTCGGGCCCCCCCGGAACAGGGAAAACCCTATTAGCTAAGGCTGTTGCAGGCGAAACTAATGCTACGTTCATAAGCACAGTGGGTTCCGAGTTAGTGCAGAAATTCATAGGGGAGGGAGCAAGAATAGTTAGGGAGCTTTTTGACCTCGCTAGGGAGAAAGCGCCATCAATAATCTTTATAGATGAAATCGACGCTATTGGGGCTAAGCGAATGGATGTTGGTACAAGTGGGGAACGCGAAGTCCAGAGAACCTTTATGCAGCTAATAAGCGAGATGGATGGGTTCGACCCGTTGGATGATGTTAAGGTTTTGGCCGCCACTAACCGAATAGACATCCTAGACCCAGCGCTACTTAGGCCTGGTAGATTTGATAGAATAATACACATCGACTACCCATCACTAGAAGATCGTATTGAAATCTTTAAAGTGCACACGAAAAGAGTTAACCTGCACAGCTCTGTCGATTTACATAAACTTGCAGAGGAGACTGAGGGAACAACGGGAGCAGAGATTAGGCATATAGTTATAGAAGCCGGTTTATCCGCAATAAGAAGAGGCTCGAAAATGGTCGAGAAAGAGGATTTTGAGAATGCTATCAAAACTGTTCTAACGAGCAAAGCAGGAAAGACAAATGCCTATGCACTCTTCGTATGACAACAGGATTCTACTAAGAAAAGTAGCCTACTTACTCGATTTCATGTATGGCCCCCCTGTCGGAAGCACGATAGTAGCCCACCCTCTACGTATTTCTCTTTCCAGCAAAACAAAGAGGCCCAAGGCTGTGTATTCAGGTGACTTACTTGTGGCTGTTCGTAGAAAAGATGGGTATTTCCTCCTCGAAAGACATGGCTTGAATCTGCTCTCTAAGATTAAATTAAGCAAGGCGGTAGTGGTGGATGATGTGGCCAAGCCTTTTGTAATGGAGGGTAAAGATGTTTTTTCACACCATATAACTCATTTCATAGGACGACACTATGTAGGTGAGGATACAATAGTGACGTCCACCACTGGGGAAGTCTTAGGATGTGGGCAACTCATCCTTCTACCTTCAGAAGTAAAATCTTTTAAGAGGGGGGTAGCCGTAAAGATAAGGGTCGGTTTGGGGGGTTTTAAATGAAATTGAACAATAGCGACATGCGTAGGCTCATGCGTCAGATGGGGTTGAGTGCGCAAGAGGTTATCGACGCAGAGGAAGTTATAATACGCACACCCGACAAAGTGATAACCATTACATCACCGCAAGTAGTCAAACTAACAATACAGGGTCAAACCTTATACCAAGTTATCGGTGGCACTGAAAAATCTCCTGAGCAACAACCAGCTGCCAAAAAAGAGGAGTCGTTTGCTGTCAGCGACGAGGATGTAAGCTTTGTGGCGGCTCAAGCCAACGTGCCTTTAGAGGTCGCTAGGTCTGCTCTGGTTGAAACTAAAGGTGACATAGCCAAAGCCATTATGAAGCTAAGAAGCACCTGAATATTTATCTATCATCTTTGCGTTTTCTTTAAGGCTATACTCAGTTACACGCATTATTCTGGCATACTCCGCCGTGCTGGATATTTCCATGCACCCTAAGTATTTCTCCCCTTTAAACACCACGTCGTAGACTATACTAGCCGCTAAAACGTAGGGGTTCTTTCCGGAAGTGATCTGGCTTGGTAACGATCTCAGGCAATTACCCGCCTCTTTCGTGATCTCGGTTATAAATCTCTGTTTCTGTAGAGGGTCGACGTTGATATAGTTAGACAGGACGTTAACAACCCTAGTTATGAAGACATCTGGCCTCATTCTTTCAGGTGACTCTCCCATGATCTCTTCGATTATCCTATACGCCCTAATCATCTTCGACGTGGTGGCACGCTTACCCTTATTCCTTATAGAAGTGTAGATCTCCTTGAATGATACTGGTATATTGTTTTCACGCACAGCGAACAATATCGCGGCGCCCGCGGCGGAGCTAACTGTAAGGTTTACCCGCCGTCGTGTTTCATTGAAACTGGTTTTAAGGAGGAAGATTGCTCGTTTCTCAACGTTCTTGTTAAGACCGAGGCTCCTGCATATCTGTCTGATTAGCTCGAACCCACGTAACAGTGTGCTCTCAGCGCCTAACGCCCTGACGTTGCTGATTGATAAAGCCATATTCGAGTGGTCCATATCAACGAATGAGCCTGGAACAAGTGTGCTAGCGTTCTCGTTGAACGTCCGCTTACCAGTTACAAGGTATTTATTATTGTATGCCTCATTAACATTCATTCGCGTATCATCGACGACAAGACCGCAGGAAGAGCACACCACCTCACCGACTGAGTTAACAACGATCACAGAATGACACTCAGGGCAAACTTCCAATTTCTCTCAAAAATAAATATCAAATAACCTTAAAAACCTTCTTGCATGGCTCATTAAAAAATGCGAACCTCGCCAGATTACGTATATAAAGAATTTATGCTTATACCAAATGTTGGATATTAGACTATGCGGTTCATCGAAAATTGTGCTGTTGGTAGTGGAGGTGTGCTGTGCCCGTGCGGTGTTGAATAATTCAGCTAATATTACTCTTTGGATAGTACCACTGACACTATTATTTTTAAGTAACCTAAGTCAGCCGTAGATAGTTCTATTAGAAATAATAAATTAATCTCGAAAATCATGTAACTTTACTAATTGTTCGACGCAGCGCGGTGTCTAAAAAGGCTTAAAAATCGACTGCGTATAAAGGTTTACAGGGGCCATAGCTCAATGGCAGAGCGCCCCCTTGGCGTGGGGGAGGTTCCGGGTTCAAGTCCCGGTGGCTCCATAAGATAACAACTGGTAATATTACCCCTGTAAGGCTTATTTGAGTGGCTTGAGTCAGATTTAAGCCGTTTATGACGTCTCAAAACTTGTTTTCCAATCTCGGTAAAAGCAGGATCTTCAAGAATAGAAGCGTGTTGGTGTCTGATTTTGTGCCTCTTACTCTCCCGCACCGTGAAAATGAAATAACGCGTTTAGCCCAGATAATGAGTCCGGCGCTCAACGGCACGAGACCTAATAATATATTCATGTATGGTTTAACGGGAACAGGTAAAACTGCTGTTGCGAAATATGTTTCAAATATGCTAACAGATGAAGCAAACCGACGTGGCTCTCCTGCAACAGTTATATACGTCAACGCCCGCAAGGATGATACAAGCTATAGAATTATAACCCAGATAGGCCGGCTTCTTGATTTAAAATTACCTTTCACAGGACTCTCCGTCGCTGAGGTCTATTCACGTGTGGTGAGTCGAATAGACAAGAGGGGTGGCATAATAATAATCACGATAGATGAAATCGATAATTTGATAAGGGAAAGCAATCTTAATTTGCTCTATAAACTGAGCAGGATAAACAGCGACCTACGAAACGCTCAAGTGTCTTTGATAGGCATAACCAATGATGCAAGGGTACTTGAGGTTCTTGATCCGCGCGTTAAAAGCAGTCTTGGTGAGGAAGAAATAGTGTTTGCACCCTATAACGCTGAACAACTGCGCGATATTTTACACGCAAGGGTGCATGATGCCTTTGTCGAGGACTCGTTGGAGGATGATGTAGTACCTTACGTCGCTTCGTTAGCGGCCAAAGATCACGGTGACGCGAGAAAAGCCGTCGACCTCCTTCGTAAAGCGGGAGAAGTGGCTGAGAGGTTGAATTCTAATAGAGTGACCATTGACCATGTGAAACAAGCACTAAGCGAAATAGAGGTTGACACCACACTTGAAATAGTTACAAAGCTTCCACTACACTCAAAACTTGTTCTTGCTTCTGCGCTTGAGTTACAGAACAAGAAGGAAATAGTTGTTACGGGCGACATATACACAGGCTACATTATGCTCTGTAAAAAAACCGGCCTTGAGCCTTTAACGTCTAGAAGAGTTAGTGAAATACTTAATGAGCTTGATATGGTGGGTATAATATCAACTAAAATATTGAACAGAGGGAGGTTTGGACGAACAAAGCGTGTTGTGCTCAATATTAAACCTACAAACATTCTGGAAGCTCTTAAAAAAGACGATGCTCTTAAAATCATGTGAGCGGAGGTGCGGAGATGGTATCTGGTAGACATGTAATGGTTGAGCTCTATGGTTGCAGCTATAAAACCCTCTCCGACCTAGAGCTCATCAAACAAGTTCTTATTGATATAGCTACACGATTAGGTAGCCGTATTTTATCAGAGCACTTTGTTAAGCTCGACCCCGGCATCAGCGGCGTACTGATGATAGGCGAATCACACATATCAATTCACACTTGGCCTGAGAAGAGCTATGCGTCTATAGATATCTACACCTGCAACAAAAACTCAGACCTGGACCAAGCCTTACTATTTGTTAAGAAAAGGTTTAACCCGATTCAACAGTGCGCATTACTCGTAGAGCGGGGTCTACCAGAAGGCTTTAGGGTAACAGAAATGAAGTTGGTAGAAAGCCATATTGAGAAATCAGAAATGGCCCAACATGTAAGGGAATAGCAATGTTTATTTGGGACAAACTTGGTAGCGGCACCTACCACGTTTTTAGGGTCGACCGCATTTGGGTGAAAACTACCTCACGTTTCCAACAGATTTTGATCTGCACATTGAAGGATTTCGGCAAAGCCTTATTTCTAGACCGCTCACTGCAGTGCGCAGAAACAGATCAAGCACTCTACCACAGAGCGCTGATACTACCTTCTCTCCGAGCTATCCGTGAGCCTAAACACATACTAATAATTGGTGGAGGGGATGGTTCAGCCGCGTACACCATACTCGCGCAGAAGGAGGTTAAAGTTACAATGGTTGAACTAGATGAAAAGGTTGTGGAACTAAGTAGAGAATACTTACCAGAGTTCCATCACGACGTGTTCGAGAATCGGAATCTAGAGTTAATTTTTATGGACGGTAAAGACTTTATGGAAAAAACTAACGAACTATTCGACATTGTGGTAGTTGATGTCACAGACCCCGGCGTCAGTAAGCCTTCCCAAACAATATATAATACGGCCTTCTTCAAATGCGTTAAGGACCACTTGACTCAGAATGGTATCATGGTCACACAGGCTGGCTCAGCGTGGTTTACTAAGCAGCATTTTTCAGAGGTTGGAAAACTTATAACTCAGGTGTTCTCTACAGTAGTGCCATACGGTGAATTCATACATTCATTCGGTTCACTATGGGGGTTTTATATCGGTACGGACTCAAAGCCACATGACGTTTACCGCTCGCTAAAGGATTTAGGCCATCCACTTCTGTAAGGAATAAAAACCGGTAGGTGATTTATTCTAAGTTGCCGGGGTGGCCGAGTGGTTAAGGCGGCAGACTCGAGATCTATCTGTAGAGGCTGGAAATCTGCTGGTCCATGTGGCCGCGCGGGTTCGAATCCCGTCCCCGGCGCTACGATAAGCTAATATTCTCATAGACGCTATGCCTCATAATGCCTCAATATATTGACGTGAAGCTAAAAAGCGATGTTAGCTTATCTGGGAAAACCTTTGTTACAGGCTTCCATGGCATAGGCCTTGTTGGTTATGTGACCATTAGATATCTTGTTAAAAAGCTTGAGGCAAAGAAGATAGGGTTTATTCTAACGGAATCCATGCCGCCAATTATAACAATGGAGAACGGTGAAATAAAACCTCCCCTTGAACTCTATATTTATAGGCACGTGGTGTTCATGTACGCGGAATCGCCCCCCACTGCAAGGATACATCGATTTTCACGGGGTATCTCCGAATGGGTCATTAAATCGGGATTTGAAAAAGCACTACTTGTAGGAGGGCTTGATTCAAGTTATTCCACATCCGCAAATCATGAGGATAATCTCCGTATTATCAAAACATCCCAATATAATGGGCTTAGGAAGGGGGCCTCTACATTAGAAGATGGGCTATTCGTTGTTGGACCGCTTGCGCTACTTATGCTTAACTTCTATATCGCCGATTTTCCAGCCCTTGCAGTTCTACCCTACGCATCCAGAGACAAAGTGGATCTGAGGGCGTCGGCAACCGCAATTCAATTCATAAATCAAGAACTGGATTTAGACGTAAATGTAGACGAACTAATCCTTAACGCAAAGAGAATTGAAGATGAAGCATTAAAGAGCGCAGAATCCCACGCCAACCTATCTTCCGAGTCATTACGCTACATTATGTAACGCTTAATCTTTCCACATGCTTAAGCTTTCTGCGGAGAGCAGAGTAGAGTTCAGCATCGGCAGTAGTCACTAATACATTCTTTTGAGTGTTAATTATACTAAGTATCTTCCTAATATCAGGCTTAGTTTTTCGAGAATCAGTTTGATAAACAGGGTAAACATCCACCATCTCAAGCGGCACAAGCCCAAATTGCCCATCCAAGACAGTAATTAAGGTCTTGTCATCAAATCTCCAATCGTCGTTTAAGATTAAAGCTTGATCCTTAGATGAAAGTATTACTAACCTTTTTGGCTCTAGCTGTGATACGAACTCTCTTATTCTCTGTCTAAAAAGGATAATCTCAGGTCTATCATACCCGAAAGCGAATAGACCACTCGCGCTAGGAGTTGTTATCGGCGAATACTTGGCAAGATATTTAGCCCTACGTAGCATCCATCTAAAAGCATCAAATATTTGTGGGTGTGAGTGCATTCTGTTTTGAAGTAGATCCCAAAGTGTACCTTGGTAGATGGCTAGTCTAATACGCGATAATTCCTCCGCAAGCACACTTAGATTATGCTCTGCGAGTAGTTTCTCCCTCTCCTTTCGAACCATAGAGCGTAACTCATCGGCCGTATGTTTCTCGCAGACTCTACACCTGCATGGTAGCTCAGTCAGAGTTTCCAGCCTATATGTTTTTTGTGAGGTAAGATACCTGTCATCTTTCGCAAATAAAGCGTAAGACGCCGAGTCAAACAAATCGATCCCTAGAGCTACGAAATATGGGAGAATAGCTGGGTGGCCAGCACCGAACAGATGCACAGGCCTAGAGGGAGGTATGTGCTTCTTTGAGATTAATATCATTTCGAGTATGGTTTGATACCGGTAACCCTCAAGGAATTCCGTCGGACTTCCCAACCCATGAATATGGAAAGGTAGGTTCGTCACCTTCTTAGCGCAGAACTCAACCAGGTCTAGGTACTCCCCCCCTTGAATTGGTCCAACCCATAAAACGTCGTCTCTGTTTCTAAGCCCAAGTGATTCTACAGCGTTGTTTAGGGTTTTATCTACAGTTTGCTTTGCCCACTCTCTACTACTTGTCTTACCTGTGGGTGTATCCAGTATAACTCCTATATCCACGCCTATTTCTTCTTGGAACCTTATGATTTCTTGTTGCGTGGCATTTATTTCACCGAACTCCAGCATCTGGTATGCACCAGAATCAGTCGCTACGATACCGTCGAACTTGAGAAATTGATGTATGTCTCCCACTTTAAAACCACGTTTAAGTAAAAGATAGGAATTTGTCATAACGGCTTTGAATCCAAGTTGACAGATCCTTTCAATGTCCACCAATTGTCGTTTTACATCTATTACAGGAAAGAGGGCTGGAGTCTCAAGGTACCCTCTTTTTGTCTTTATCCTCCCTATTCGGCCACAAAGTGATCGGTGTTTTACCTCGAAAACAGCATCTGGTTCAAGTCGCATTGGTCGGAATCACTGGATAATATCACTGTCTTGTCTCTTTCTGAAAGTACTCAACAACCTGCTTGACGCGTTCTGCAATTGGACCGACTCCTTCAACCCTACCATCACTATAAACCTTGACTCTTTCTGCCACGATAATAGTTTCCGCATCCTCAAGGTACCTGATATTATTTGGGTAGATTTTAGATAGCTGTTCATACAGGTTTCGCATAGGGAGACCGCCCTCTTCAGCCGCAACTTCCGACACAACTGAACCGTTCAATACTAGTCGCGAAATCTTTTTACCGTCGCCACTCATCTCTTTAGCGTCAAGTAAACAAATATGCAGTGTTTCTGGGTCTAATGAAGCCAAAATTCCTTTGTATTTTTTACCGTTAGAAAGAACCACAAGCACCTGCTTATTAAGCATAACCCGCGTTTCCGAAGCAATCGTTCTAAGGCCTATGCTCATTGCGTATCAACAAACTATTAATATTACTAGTATTAAGTTTGTCGTATTTGTTTTCAGCCTCCTCATTCACTTTGACGAGTAACACAGGTATGTATTATGAGCCACGCCTCAAAGCCAAAAGTCTGTATAGCTTATCATTCAAATAGTGTATATTTTCAGCGACTTTTCCATGTTTTCTATTCAGTGAATCAATAAAATCCTCCACAAATCTGCCAACAGCTAGCACGCCGTCATCATCTGCTTTGATAATTACTATGTTGCTCGAATCTTTTAAATGAATACTTAAAATTCCAGGGGCCATAAGATCCGCACCGTTTAGAATATGGGGTTTTGCACCTTGGTCAACCACCGCTTCTGAGTAGTAACCTTCAAACATTTTGGCTGCGATAACCGTCGGAAAGATACAGTTATCCTTCTCCAAAAGGAGAGGAAACCTGTTATTTAAAAGGTATGCTTTTAAATGTTTGTCTATCTTTAGAACCCATAACTCATCTTTTTTCTTATCGAAACCTATATGGTCGAGTAAAACCTTGAATTTGTCAGCCTCCTGTTTACTGAGTTTAAAGCTGATAAAATGCAATCTGAAATAATTTAGTGCTGGCCGAAAAATTAAGGTTTGCCCAGCTTTTATAACAATGGCCAGCTTTCTAAGAACAAGTTTTAGTGGCTACCGTTTCCTAGGTATAAACGACGTAAGCAATGGTGTCCGGATGACGCTTTTCCACCCTTGTAGGTCACGGACACCATCCCCTAATCCGGGCACTATCATGTGAGCACAACTAAGCTTAATAGTCAGAGTGTCGTCATTCCATCGATAAAGTTGGCTGAGGCAAACACACAAGCTTTGCTTGGGGAAGCCGTGGACTCAGTGGTTCTAGTAAAACTACGGGGTGGTATATACGTGAGGGGGAAAATGAAGAGTTTTGACCAACACCTAAATCTCCTGATTGAGAATGCAGAGGAAATGCTCGATAACAACACTGTAAGAAGCTTGGGTACTATTATTGTACGCGGAGACAACGTGATTTTAATATCTCCAAGCCCGAGGTGAACCAGAAACGAAGGGAACAGCTTCGCAGGGAAAACGGGGTAGATCTAAAACCCATATCGTCTGTCGAAGATGCGGTCATAGGTCATACCACATTAGAAAACACAGATGCGCCAACTGTGGGTTCGGCCAGTCAAAGAGGCTAAGGACATATTCGTGGTTAAATAAAAAACCGTAATACTCAGCGCAAACGCACGGTAGATAAGTTAGTAGGGGTAAGTACTTCAGGCTTGATCTTATGGTTAGTATAAATCTTTTTAAGGTAGTGTGCGAGTTCTGCGGACCTTGACGGTTCGCCGTGATTTATCAAAATCTTTTCCGTTGGTCTGACAGCTGTTATGTACCTTATTAATTCTGACTTATCTGAGTGACCTGAAAACCCCTCTATTGACTGCACTTCCATGTTCACTTTAAACAGCCTTCTTCCCACAGCTGAATTATCAGCCAACTCTACTTCCTTGGCACCCTTTAGGATGGCTCTACCCAGTGTTCCCTCAGCTTGATAGTTGACAAACACTAAAGTGTTATTGGGGTTTGATGACAGTTCCTTAAAGTACTCTATAACTGGACCACCAGTCATCATCCCACTCGTAGCCATTATTATGCTGGGCCCTTGTGAAAGCGCCTCATCTCTTTTTGAGGAATCATCTATTCTTATAAATTCTTCACGCAGAAAAGGATTATCGCCTTGGTAGATCTTTCTCTTCACGTTCAAAGCTAAGTATTCAGGGTAAGCTGTATGTATCGCTGTGCTTTCAAGGAGCATCCCATCGAGGTAGACTGGAACACGCGGTAACTCCCCTGTAGCCATTTTTTCTGCTATTATCATCATAACCTCCTGAGCCCTACCAACGGCCAACGTGGGTATAAGTATTTTACCACCACGCTCAACTGTCTTCTTTACGATGTCTATAAACTTTGTTTCCGCATCAAGTCTACTTGGCATAATATTGCCACCATAAGTGGATTCAATTATTAGACAGTCCACCCGTGGGAAAACAGTGGAAGCCTTATCCAAAAGCCTTGTTTGGGCGTATTTTAGGTCGCTTGTGTATAATATGTTGTATCTACCCTCTCCGATGTTTAGGTGGACAACGGAGGAGCCAAGTATGTGCCCAGCATTATTCAGGGTGAGTTTTATGTCAGGAGTTATATCGGTAACATCCCCCCAGTTTATAGTTATTGTATGCTCGACCGCCTTCTTTATGTGTTCGATGCCGTAGGGAGGGACTTCTCCCAGCTTCTGCTTCAAATCAATATAATCTTTTTGTGTTAACACCATGAGGTCCCTAGATGGCGGCGTCATGTAAACTGGCCCACGGTAACCATACTTAAAAAGATACGGTAAAGCTCCTTGATGATCCATATGTGCGTGTCCAATTATGACCGCATCTAGCTCCTCCAGTGGAAAATCTAGGGCGTGAAAGGCGGGGAATTCCTCCGTGATCGTGTTTGCCTCAGCTTTTAAACCAGCGTCAAGTAAGACCTTTGATTCCCCCGTGTCTACCAGCACCGCTGAGCGCCCAACCTCGCCAAATGCTCCTAAAGGAACTATTCTTATTGGCCCATTAGTTATAACTGGAGGCTTGTATATTCTCTCACCCACTTCTTTTAAAAACCGTTGCCTGTATTCCTTACTGGTGTTTAGAACTCTAAGCATTGATTCAACAGTTCCAGACCTTATTTCTGGAACTCTGACAACCACAGGTCTCCACCCAGTTTTGGCCAAAACCTCCCTCAGCAGAGACCCTCCTTCACCGATAACCACTCCAGGTCTTAATGCCTCAACTATAACCTCACCCTTATCATCATTAAAGGTATAGTT
Source organism: bacterium (assembly GCA_035294065.1). Classification (GTDB taxonomy): domain Archaea; phylum Thermoproteota; class Thermoprotei_A; order Marsarchaeales; family Marsarchaeaceae; genus ECH-B-1. Next base: position 244,572 of record DATGLQ010000002.1, read on the forward strand.
CCTTACATCTGCCTCTGAAGGGATTAGCTCCCTAAGCATCTTTATCGTGTCATCTCTGTTTAAACGGGCCTCTGGGTCGGACCTAATCACAACCCTCTTTTTGAGCAGCTTCGCGAGTCTTTTTACGGCCTCGCTATTACTCATTATAGCAGAAGGATTGCCACAGTAAAGTGCTATTTCGGGCCCTTCGAACTCGATGCGTTTAAGCTCTGCTTCTACGGGGAAATTAGTGAAAATAGTGGACCGAATGTTGGTGAGGAGCTCCTTTGTTGTGCTTATCTTCATTGTGCATTGCCTCCAGCAATATATTTAGCTACCTCATCCTCACTCATCCTCTTAACTCCCTCTTTATCAGCATAAACCACGTCAACTCCCTCGCCAGTAGCCGTATCCCACTCCATAGCCGCAGATACACTCCTTATCGCGATAGGGATAGCTTCGGTAAGCGAAAGGTTTGGCTTTAGACGGTTTAGCGCTGACCCCAAAGCGGTATGCATACCTGAGCCTGTCGCAACGTAATCTTCAGCGCTGAGCGAACCGAAAAAATCTATCATGAAAAGTTCTGGGGAAGAATCGTATCCTCCTATTATAATCTGCAGGGGGAAAACACTAAACTTTTTAGAATTGATTAGAAGAGAAGCATAGTTAGCAATACTTTTTACGCCCATCCTAACGTTATTCCTAAGCTCATACATATACGCTTCCGACCTCACTCTGTCAGCTAGATTGAACGCTTCACCCACAGTTCCCGCTATTGTGATTGCGCAATAGCTTGTCACCGTCAAGATTTTCTTTACGTGTTTGTTTGCTACCGTGTACCCAGCCGTTGCTCTCCTATCTGCAGCTAATACTACACCGTCTGACGCCTTTATACCAATTGTCGTCGTCCCCTTTATTGGAGTAAAACCATTCACCATAATTCATCAACAGCAAGAATAAGACGCCCTAAATACAATCACGATAGGCGAAGCCTTTACTTAAGGCTTTTGAGCAGGTGGCTCGTTCGTTGATAAAGATGGTCCCGCTTAACAAACCACATACTATTCGTCTACCCGTCGAAGTAATCGTGGGTAAGAATGTCATTGAAGATATTGGTAAGATAATAGCCAAACATCTTGAAGGTGACGAAGTAACGGTGCTTACTGGTCCAAATATAAGACCACTATACTCCGATACCGTCACGGCCTCCCTCATGGGCTATGGGTATAAACCACATATTGATACTGTTTACTCCCCAAAAATATCGGAGGTTGAAAGGCTTCTCGCACAGACTCCCTTTTCTACTTCCGCGATAATAGGCTTAGGGGGTGGAAAAGTGCTCGATGTTGGCAAAGTACTAGCTTATAAATTAAAGAAACCGTTTGTAAGTGTACCAACAAGTGCTTCACACGATGGAATAGCATCGCCTCAGGCCTCACTGGAAGGGCTAAATGGCTCCCACTCCATAAGGGTTGACACACCCTTTATCGTGATCGCTGATTCCCATATAATAGCATCAGCTCCTAAGCAGCTCACGTTAGGAGGTATAGGTGATGTACTAGCAAAGTTTTCATCTGTCTTGGATAGCAGGCTCGCGCAGAGTTTAGGTGAATATATTGGGGACTACTCCATATCGTTAGCTGAAATGTCAGCCAAGCTTGTTTTCAACAACTTAGACCAAATCGTCAGTTTGAGCGACAATGGTATTAGAACTCTCCTCGAAGCACTCATCAGCAACGGTATAGCTATGGCCATAGCGGGGAGTAGTAGGCCGTGTAGCGGTAGTGAACATTTGTTCGGCCATGCGCTTGACTTGCTCACATCCAAAAAAATCCTTCATGGCTTCACGGTGCTTTTAGGCACCAAAATATCGCTAGCATTACATGGAGAGGACTGGTTAGAGTTTTCAGAAAAAGCCTTAGAAGCGGGTCTACCCATGAATGCCCACCAACTAAGAGTACCCCCTGTCTACGTTGTGCGTGCCCTCACTTTTGCAAACAAGATCAGACCAGACAGGCCCACGATATTAGGAAATGGTATAACGCTTGAAAAAGCCAAGAAAGTTATCGATGAGGTAAAATTGGCCTAATCTGGACAGCGTGGATGCCACACAATACTTTGACATGTATACCCTGGCCGTTGATAAATTATGTTTGAAGCTCCATGTTCCTAGTAGGTCTACACAGCAAAACTACAATTAGTGGGGTGAATAGCAACCTAATCCAGTGGAAGATTGTGTGCCGCCTAGAGTTTTCGAAGATGAGTAATAGTCAAGTTTGGGTTACTGTCTTTACCCCTATCTAGAATTGAAAGAGTAGACCATTAAGCTCTTATCAAGCGTGTGCGGGGAGTGGGATTCGAACCCACGCAGGCCTTCGCCGGCAGATAACTCATATGGGATCTTGAGTCTGCTCCCTTTGACCAGGCTCGGGCATCCCCGCGCATAACAAGAACAAGTCTTTTATAATTTAAATTTTTCACCCCAATTTAAGCCCAGCATCAGGTTAATATACTTAAAAACTGGTATGAGTTCTATAGTAAAGTACAACTTTTTTGCATCTTATGGTGATGCTTTAACACCCCAATGTCGAACTTTGTGGGTTAGCCGCCTTTAATATTTCAATACGTGATCACCGTCCCTGTAGATTTAAATAAGCTAGCGTCAATTATGATGTTATCGAGTTTACCACTTGTAATTATCGCGGGTATATGACTGCGTTTAAGAATCTTGATGGAAGCGTCATCTATTAAATCGTATGTACCAGCCAGTGCTGGCTTCTCGGCAATAAGCTTGCCAAGTTCATCTATGTGAACTGATGGTAGAAGCCTTGCGTTAGGCGAGGATGGCTCATCGGTGTACACACCACTCACCGACGTTAAAACTATTAGTCTATCAGCCCTTATACGCTCCGCTATTAGGGCTGCAACGGCAGTCGTGGATTGTCCAGGTGTAAGGCCACCCAAAACCACAGTATTAGAATTGGTCCAAGCCGAATCGAACTCGTCAAAAGAGGTAGGTGGGTTTGGGTAGCAGAATTCGGGTAATAAGTGTATCATGATATAGGCGTTTATACGTGAAACTTGGATGCCTATATCGTCAAGAAATGATTCGCTGAGTCCGAGCGTGCGCCCTATGTTAATCATTGTTCTTGCATAAGTTCCTCCTCCAACTATTACCGCCAATTTGTGGCCTAGTTCCGTCAATCTCCTTAATTGCTCCGAGTACTTTCTGTAGGCATCTGCACCCTCATCTAACAGGTGACCCCCTATCTTTATTGTAAAACGCATGTTTTATCCCCATCAATAACGTAACTTATATTTCATAAGTTTACCTATTAATAGGACGCGTGATGTCGGATCAGCAAAAGTACGATTCTTTTGACGAGTATAAGATCCGAAAGCTTATTTCGGAACTGGAAAGTAAGGAGGGTAGGGGGACCGAGCTTATCAGCCTCTACATCCCCCCTAAGAGGGCAATTAGCGATGTGGCAAGAGATCTACGCGAAGAAGCGAGTACGGCGTCTAATATTAAGTCGAAGACGACAAGAAAGAATGTTATGGATGCGATAGAATCCATCTTACAAAGGTTGAAGCTGTTTAAAGAACCACCGCCAAACGGTCTTGTTATCTTTTGTGGCGCCATACCGCATGGTGCACCAGGAACAGAAAAAATGGAGATACACGTGTTAGAACCGCCTTTACCCATAAGTATCTACCTCTATAGATGTGACTCTAAGTTTGTAATAGAGCCACTTAAGAAGCTCATTGAGGAGAAGGATGTTTACGGACTAATAGTTATGGATAGAGCCGAAGCCACATTCGCAATACTTCGTGGTAGGAACGTCGAAGTCTTAAACACGATCACCTCAGGGATACCAGGTAAACACCACGCTGGGGGACAATCCGCTAGACGTTTCCAACGAATAATAGAACAAGTTGCACACGAGTTTTACGTTAGAATAGGCGAATATACAACTAAGTATTTTCTTGGTAAGGATATTAAAGGGCTTATAATAGGTGGACCTGGTCCAAATAAATATGAATTTTATGAAGGAGAATACTTGCATTACGAACTGCGGAAGAAAGTCTTAGGCTTAGTTGATATAGGCTACACCGGGGAAGAAGGCATTCGCGAACTAATAAATCGGTCCGAAAACCTCTTACAACAGTCCAAACTAATCCACGAAAAGCAAGTTTTTAATAATTTAATGCTTACTATGGTTAACGACTATACCAAGGTTGCGATAGGTAAAAAAGAGGTTCTTGAAAAACTAGACAGAGCAAAAATACTCATCATGTCAGAAGAAAACGATGATTACCACTTAACATTTGTGTGTCCCAATTGTGGGTTTCAGCTCGAAACAGACATCCAAGACGAACAGGAGCCAAAAGAAGGCAGAATGTGCCCAAGATGTGGTACGCAGATGGATTTGATCTCAAAAGAGCCGCTCGTAACACATTTGGCCGAAATTTTTAAGAACCGTGGCACAGTTGAGCTTATGTCAACACAAACAGAGGAAGGAGAACAGCTCAAAAACTCCTTCGGTGGCTACGCAGCTATACTCGAATAAAAACTGTTTTTGCATACTAGGTCTAGGTAGCTCGCTCGGATAAGGTGCTGCATTATTGGTTGCCAACCGGCGTAAGCCCTTTATCGGGCTAACATATAGTCTGAGAGAAAACTTAAAGCTGCCGACTAAGAAAACACCTTGACCCCCGATGGTTAAAATTCGTTATCTTGGGCACGCGTGCTTTACTGTTTCAGATCAAGGAAAAACAGTGATTATAGACCCGTTTCTTTCTAATAATCCACTAGCGGCTGAGAAACCAGAAGCCGTTAAAGCCGATCTAATACTGGTGACCCATGGCCATTTTGATCACTCGGGCGACGCGGCGATCATCTCGAGTAAAACCGGTGCCCCAGTATATACTACATTTGAGCTTGCTTCACGCTTAGAAGCTCTTGGCGCAAAGATAGTTGGGGGAAACCACGGTGGCACCAATGATTTTGGTTTCACTAAGGTTAGAATCTGCTGGGCGGCTCATAGCTCATCTTTTGGTGAAAAGTTAGAATATGCAGGTAATCCTTGCGGTTTCGTTTTGAATATGGGTGGTAAGAGTATTTACCACTCTGGAGACACAGATTTATTCGGTGATATGAGGCTAATAGGCGAACGCCATAAATTGGATGTGGCACTGTTACCTATCGGCGGGTTTTTCACCATGGATGCTGATGATGCACTTGTAGCAGTGGAGTATCTGAAACCGAAGTTCGTAATTCCAATGCACTATAACACTTGGCCGCAAATCAAAGCCGACCCAGCATCCTTCAAAAACAAGGTCGAGTCGAAGACGAGCACTAAGTGTGTGATACTTAAACCAGGCGAAGAATTCACGATTTAGGTTTCAAAGTACTTTTAGTTCGCCTCTAAACAAGCAATAAATTTTTATCATGTTAAATTGTTTTTGTTCTATGCGGGGATGGCCGAGCCTGGTCAAAGGCGCGAGTGAGTGCTCCGCGAAGCTTAGGACCTCGTGCGGCAGCGCTTCGTGGGTTCGAATCCCACTCCCCGCACACGCTTGACGATAAAGAGTGCAATCAAAACCATTTTTTTCCGTGATGGTAGAGTTAGAATGTTCTGGATGTTTTTTACGGTTATACTGGCTACCGACAACTTTTTGAACTATTCTTAATATTGGTGCCGTGGTCTAAGTAAGCCTTTAATTCCATGGGGGTCTTTATAATTAGTGATTAGAGTTGCAAAACGGTGAAGGAAAGCCTTTATCTGATTACTCAGAATACTTGAGGATGCTTGACGAAGTTTATAAAGATGTTCCACGCGTCCGTTCCACTGGGGAATGGTTCGCAATACCCCAACTTAAAATAGAGTATGAGGGTGATAAGTCAATACTGGTAAACTTTAAGGAAATCTGTGAACTCTTCAGAAGAGAACCGAGTCACATCATGAAATTCTTAGTAAGGAATCTTGCTACGGCTGGCTATGTAACAGATGATCTAAAACTAGTTCTCCAAGGGCATTTTAATGAGGACCAAATAATGAATTTATTAAATCGCTATGTAAGCTTCTTCGTTCGTTGCGAGAATTGTGGGAGACCGGATACGAGGCTTATTAAAAAGGCTAAAGTCGTCTATATGGTGTGTGAAGCTTGCGGCGCAGAAGCACCAATAAAGACAACAGCGTAGTTACAGTTTTGGTTAACCGATTTACATCAGAAGAAGCCACATATGTTGTAGTGTGTGAAGAAACACTCGTTAACAAAGAATTAGAAAAGGGATTTTTTGTAGACCCAAGATACTTTGGGGGGATTCAGACAGATATGGACAACGCGCTCATAACCGCAAAAGAAGCTGATTATGCTACACTCCTCGGCAACAGCGTGGTGAAACGGGCTATCTCTCTAGGAATATGTAGTCCATTATCAATAAAAAGAATTGGGAAGATCATGTACGCCGAGGTGGCTAGAGTTTGATACCCTGCCCTAAGTGTGGCTCGCCTACAGACCCAAATGTTGCAACACACAATCTCTGCAAAAACTGCTCCTCTGAACCCTATGTGCGTGAATACAAAAAAAGGAATATTGTGTTCTGTGGTGTTTGTGGCCGAGTCAGGATAGGTGGAAAATGGCAATCAAATCTTTCATTCGATGAGTTTATACAGGAATTACAAAAACAAGGGAACATTGTATCACGTGCAAAAGATAGAATAGTATATGAGGTTGTTAATTCAAATAAAAAGATCCTTATTCAGTATCAGCTTAAGAAATCACTCTGTACGAATTGCCTCATCCAGAAAAGCGACTCCTATCTCTTCGAAGTCAAAATAAGGGTTGAAGGGAGGGCTATGAACCCAAGAGAGGCAATGTATCTAATGGATTCTATAAGAAGAACTTGCCTAGAAAACTTGAACCAGGACTTTGTTTACCGTTTTTCAAAAAATAAAGAAGGCATCGATGTTTTAATATCGAGTAAAAAGCTCGCAGAGCAAATAGTTTGGGATCTAAAACAAAAGTTTGATGGTAGACTGACACAATCTTTTAAGCTTGTAAGTGAGAAACACGATAGAACAAGAGTTTTTAAAACCACATACTCGTATAGAATTCTCAATCCAAGTGTGGGAAGCGTTTACCGCATTAATAATCATCTATATGAGGTTGTTCGTGTAGAAAACGGCGAGGTATTCTTAACTGCGATTAAAGGGAGAGAAAACGTGGTATTCACAAAACACGAGTTAATGAACATGTATAAAACGAACAAGGTAGAAGTGTTAACTCAGCATGGATCTATATTGTAGTGTAAATGTGGAAGTCCAGTGACTGAAGCCACACTAAGCTGGATAGGTTGATCGGCTATAGTCTCACATCATGTTACATGCGTTCGCACTAACACTTAACCTCAAAAGCGTTAAAGCTTGGTAAAAAGATAGATCATAGTGTCCTCTGAACTTCTCGCCATCTCTCCTATCGATGGAAGATACAAAAAGGAGATCGGTGACCTTCAGAAATATTTTTCTGAATTCGCTTTAATCCGGGAAAGAGTGTATATAGAGATTAGGTATTTAAACTTTATTTTACGGCTACTTGGCAAGAATATTGATTCATTACTAATCAAAGAGCTCGAAGGTGTCTACGAAGACTTCGACCTTGAAGATGCCGCAGAAATAAAAAAGCTTGAAGAAAAGTTTGACCACGACGTCAAAGCTATTGAAGTCTACCTAGAAAAGTTCGTGGGCGAATATTCGCCATACGTTCATTTTGGATTAACATCAGAGGATGTAAATAATTTGGCGTATGGTAGACTACTTACACGGTTTATGAAGGAGGTTTATTTACCTGCTTTAGGGGCGCTCATTAAGAGCTTAGTTAAGCTCGCCCAAAGACACACGGATTCACCGATGCTGGCCAGAACACATGGGCAGCCCGCTTCTCCAACCACCTTTGGTAAAGAGATTGGCCTTTATGCCTACCGTTTGGCTCGCTTTCTAAGCAGGATATCCCGTCTACGGGTGAGTGGTAAACTCAATGGTGCGGTGGGTAACTTTAATGCGCTAGTAGCGGCTTACCCCAATATTGATTGGATCAAGGAAGTGCCCATATTTATTGAAGAATTAGGGTTAGAGCCAGAGCTCTTTTCCACGCAGATATTGCCATATGAATCATACACAGACCTGTTTAATAACGTGGCTTCCGTGAATGCAATACTCATTAATCTCTGTAGGGATATGTGGATGTACTACTCCTTAGGCTATATTTCCCTTGAATCAGGAAAGTCCCAGGTAGGATCCTCCACGATGCCCCATAAAGTTAACCCTAAGGACTTCGAAAACAGTGAAGGAAACCTCAAGCTCGCAAACTCTTTGCTACATTTATATGCCAACGAGCTACTAGTGAACCGACTGCAACGAGACCTCTCTGATTCCACGATACGAAGAAACTTCGGCGTGGCGATGGCTCATTCAATACTCGCTTACCGCAGATTGAGTCGGGAATTAGAGCACTTAACCTTTAATAAAAAACAGGCCACGAAAGATTTGAACAATCACAGTGAGGTGTTCTCTGAAGCTTTGCAGACAATACTTCGCAAGGAAGGCGTCAATGAGGCTTATTTTAAGGTTCTAGGCAAAGTCAAAGGTCGCACATACACGCTTAAACAAATTGAGAGTATTGCACGGTCTGTAAGTTCTTCTCCCCGTGTAAACAAAGAATTCGAAGCGATTGTAAAAAAGAAATACTTAGGTTTAGCCCCACAACTGGCTCGAATGATGATCAAACAAACTACACAAATAATAAATACGAACGTAAACGACTAGTACTCCATATTCACGTGTCTGAAGAAGCCAAGTCGTCCCTATATTATTGCTTTAGATAAAATTCAGTAGCCTTATATCAGTCACCCGGCTAACCTTTAGGTAATGGTAGAAGCCAACACTCCATCAGATAACGAACTTAGGAAGCCAGCCGAGGGTGAACTTTTAGGCGTCATAATTCAATTGGTGGGCTACGATAGAGCCAAGGTGCGCTGCTCTGATTATAAAGTGCGTGTGTGCCGGATACCTGGGCGTATGAAGAAAAAGATCTGGCTCAGAGAGAATGACATAGTTTTGGTTGCCCCTTGGGATTTCCAGTCGGATACAAGAGGCGACATAGTGTACAAATACGAGAAAGATGAAGTGAGAAAATTGAAAAGTTTGGGAGTCCAGCTCCCCGAATAGCGCATAACACCTACTTGTTGGCGCTATGTGTCTCGTAGTACTTAAGTACTCTTCTTAACGCCCCAATGAGAGTGGTCATCTCCCTCTTTGACACGTAGCTTCTCCCAAGCAGGTTAATTAAAGCCCTCCTAACCAGGTTTTTCCTATGCTCTGCCTCATGTGTCCTCTCAAGTAGGTCGACGACTATATTGACGAACATTTCCTTTTCGTGGTGAGACGCCGCTTGTCTAGAGGGTTTTACCGTTCCAGATTGTATCGCCAACTCATATAGGATCACAGCTGCGCTGTGACTTATATTCATGGCTGGATATAACTTACTTGTAGGTATACTAACAACTAAATCGCATGCATCAAGTTCTCTATTGCTTAGGCCCGATCCCTCTCTACCAAATAATAGCGCGGTGAGACCGCTCGACCTCGACCAAGCTTCGGCAAACTCACGAGGTGTTACATAGTTCCTAGTAAAATTTTTTTCCGATATAGGTCTCGTCGAGGTTGTTCCCACGACAACATCAGCATCCCTCAACGCGTCCTTCAAATCATCTGTGATCATAGCCTTATCCAGAACATCCGCTGCATGCATAGCTGTTTTAGCACCCAATAGTTTGACGTCAACCACCGGTTTTACAAACCACAATTCATCGAAACCAAAATTCTTCATCGTTCTCGCAAGGAAACCCGCATTTTCACCGGTCTCACAACCCACGAAGACAACCCTCAACCTTCTAGTCATAACATATTACATCTGTAAACTTCTAACCGCTCATAAAAACCCGATTGTCTCTTAACAAGCGACCACCGGAAACCCTTCTTGGTTAGAGCACCGAAAAACAAGTCGGAATCCTGCATTGAGCTGCGCACAATTAGGACATTACCTCCCCTCCTAACTTTACTCCTCGCTATTTCCAGCATATTCAGGGTTATTCGCAAACCATCTGGCCCCCCGTTCCAAGCACATGAAAGCGCGTCCTGTTTGTATAGTGGACCACTGGGTAGGTAGGGGGGGTTAACAATTACTAGGTCGACCGTGGGAGAATTGGATCCGTCACCCAGAAACACGTGAACTTTATCTCTCAACCCATTTACGGCCACGTTCTTTATCGCGTTTCTGTATGAATATACACATGTATCGTAGGAGAACACATTCTCAGCCACCTGTGAAGCGACCAAAGAGAGTATGCCACACCCGGTTCCCAACTCCATGGCTTGGCTAACTCTAGGGTGTTCTAAGATCGCATCCGCCATAAGGAAAGTATCAGTGGATGGGTCATACACGTTGCGGTCGACAATTATTTTGAACCCCATAAACTCAAAGCTTCTTTGCAAGTTCAATAAACCCCGTCACGTCTAGGCAGCCCACCCGCATCTTGAGAAGATCGGGATTAGCTGTTAAACTCTCCATCAAAGTGTATAGCTTACCTAAGTTTAAAGCGGTACGCAGAGTCCTATTTTTATAATTAAATAACCTCGAAGTTAGGTCCTCAAGAAGTCGCGCTGTACGCTCATTATATGAGTCTCTAACACTCAGCACGCTTAGAATAGAATCTACGCGTGGCTCTGGATAAAAGCATTTGCGTGATACTTTCTCCAGTAGCCTAATATTGCACGCATACTGAGCCAAGACACTGATCTCCCTGTAATTCTCTTCGCAGGGCTTAGCAGTAAGCTTTTCAGCGAACTCTTTCTGTAATATAAGCACAGCGTGCCTCCACTTACTCCCATCCCTCACTAGCTTTAGGATGAATGGTTTAGATATCGAGTAGGGAAGAGCTGACACTATATAGTCACTTCTAGGTAACTCTATTTGAAGGAAGTCTCCGCGTATCAGCCTGATTTTGTCGAATTTATTCTCCAGATAATCCGCTAATTTTTCATCTATTTCCACAACAGTTAGTTGGCGGGTCTTTTCGATTAGCACGCTTGTAAGCGCCCCAAGCCCTCCACCTACTTCAATTACGTCCACATTCGGCGGAAGGATACCTGCGACCCTGAGAGCCAACTCTTTATCGACTATGAAATGCTGGCCCCATTTCCTTTTTGGTCTAAAACCTATCTTTCGAAAAATGTCATCCATGTGCTAACTAAGGTGGCATCACAAATATTCGGTATTTCTCGTTGCCTTGTAACTCACTGAGTATGCGTTCAATTATCTTCTTTTTTATACCTATGACTTTAATTCTAGTTTGGAGGTCGTCAATACTCTTAAAAGGCTGTTTTTCTCTTTCAGCGAGGATCTCCCACATCAGCTTTTTACCGATGCCTGGTATAAGCTCTAATTGGTGCATCTTAACCGTTAAGGGTTTCGCGTTGTTAAAAAAATCAACAAAGCGCGCCTCATTTATGTCAACGATCATCTCAAGTACGCTTTCAAGCTCCCTTTTGGCCACCATTGAAAGATCATTATACGTGATTGGGCGAACAACACGTGAAACCTGAGAATAAAGCCTGTCTTCGGGTCCTCTCCCGACGAATATTCTATCCCCAGTCTTGATAGCGATGCCCTCCAGTGGAACAACCTCCAGCAAGGTAAAGTATTCTTCACCTATCACTTGGGCGACGGGTTCTCTTCCATGTGCTTGACGGCTTTCGGTAGGTGACCCGCTTGGTAGATAGTCAAGCACATAGAAATATTGATCCCTATGTGGTCTGCGTTGCTCCTTGGCATCGATACTCATCGCTGCTCATTAACTCCTTGTATATATTCTTTGATTAGGTTCAAAATCTTTTCTTTTTTTGGAAGGAGAGTCGGGTCTGAGCCAACAAGCGATATATACTCCGTTTCGGTTAAAGGTAATAAGTCAACCATCTGTAAAGCCAATCTTTCAGGTAAACCCTCCTCCATTAATTTCTGCTTTAATTCAGCCGCCTTCTCGCCGGGTAGCTTTACCGTCATGTTCAAGAGCTGGATCAAAAACTGAACGTTCTGGCTTTCCTTAGCCTTCTCATCTGTTTTCTCCAAGAGCTCTTTCACTTCTGAAGCAGTAACCGGGACTTGGCTTATCACTTTCCTCGCCATTGGGTATCAGCCTAACCAAAAGGTTTAATGTGCACAGGTCTTACAACAATAATTCTGTCCTCTGGCTCCATGGGTACTTTAACTACATAGGCCCTACCCCTCTTCTCAACTACTGTCCCTATTTTACCTTGATACCTCCTATGTGGCATACCCTTCTGCACGCTAGGTTCAATATCTATAACCACTTTGCTGCCTACTTCGAATTCTTTAATGAAAGCGCTCGGCGGCGGCAACCCACTCTCCCTAGGCGCCTTTGTGAGCAGCGACCTAGATTTGTTTCTATAACCCTTGTTTCTCGTCATTTCCCATATCCACTCCCACTAAATCAAGGGCGATACATTTACATCTTATCCCCAATATTTGAGACACACTCGGTTTAGTTCTACCGTCGTCGCCGCTTATAAATTCTTTTACGTATGTTCCTCCTTGACAAACAACTGTGAAGCGTGCTGTATAATCGTCAACATACTCAACATTAAATGAGTACACCTTCTTATTTCTCACTTTATCCGCTCTACGCTTTTTAACCCGCCAAGGCGTCTGTTGCTCGAGTGTTATACCACTTAACTCTTTAGATGTCTCCATAAGCTTATTTAGATCTACTCGCTCAAAAAACTTTATGACGCCACGGTACACCTTAGTGCTCACCTCAGCAAGACTCTTTAATTCCTCTATTCTTGAAGAATTAGTAAACCCGATTAGCGTGATTTGCACAATACCGTTTGAATACTCGTTCACAGCCTTCTCGATTGTTTTTAGGTCGTAGGTTCTCCGTGCAGGGTTAACGACCTCTACAACGAATGGTCTACCTTTACCAACCACTAGCACGTCTACATCTTCCCTGCCTCCCGCGTGGAAAACAACACGCTCAGCTTGGTATAACAACAATATTGGCGTGGTAATAAATTCCTCAACTGAGGCTATAAAATGTCGTCCCTTATAGTTACACTCAGTGCACCCATTACCGTAACAGTTGTTACAAACCCACTTAGCCTGTGATATATTCCTGAAGAGCTTAAGATATCTACCCTCTAAGTATAGAGTTGGACGCTTAATGATCAACTGACCGCGCTCAAAGTTAATCAACAAGTCGGGGTTCAAGGGGTCGAAGACCTTACCGCTACGCTCAATCCTTGAACCGACTTCTCTTTTAAATTCTCTCTTAAAGCCCTCTTTAAGGGCTTGAAAGAGTGCGCTCCCCTTTTCGTCTAAATTGGGCGGTGACCTAATTAATACGTCGATCCTAAAGCTATGCCAATCGTCGACCACAGCGTTAAGCTCCTTAGAGACTTGCTCAAAAACCTGTGCATACCTCCCTCTAACATCCGAGCACACAGTACAGAGCGCATCACTCCTCCTCAGATAGGTGGCCTCGTTTATACCACTGATTTCGGTAAGTGATCTAATACACTCGCTGCAGAGGTTGAGATTTTGGGCGAATTCCAGTAACTCCTGTTCTGTGAAGTCCACTATGCGGCTCATCTTCGGTGCCTATAAACTATAGTTTATAACCCGCGAGTTTCTTTAGGAGGGCTCTATTACGCTTTAAGAGTTTCATTTGATTTTTCATTTGCTCATACCTTTTGATAAGCGCCCTGACGTCTTCTTGGCTTGTGCCGGAACCGATGGCTATCCTCTTGATTCTCGAAGAGTTAAGCACTTGGGGGTAGAGCTTCTCTTCTTTAGTGAATGAGTTAAGGATCACCTTCCATTTCTTCAGGTCTTGCTCAGCGTTCTTCATGAGTTCAGATGGTACCGTACTTAGGCCGGGTATCATCGTCATAAGCTTTGAAAGCGAACCCATTTTAGAGATGGAATCTAAGTAGAACTCGAAGTCCGCGAGCGTGAATTTACCGCCTGTGATTATTTCTTCGAACTGCTTTTCATTCAGGTGAGCTTCGGCAACCCTCTTAGCCAACGCCTTAACGTCACCCAACCCCAAAAGCCTACTTATGAATGATGGTGGATCAAACACCTCGAGGTCATCCAGTCCTTCACCTGTGCCTATAAAGATTATTTTACCCCCCGTTGAAGCCACAGCTGATAGAGCTCCACCTCCACGTGCCGAGCCATCTAGCTTGGTGACCACTATGTAGCCCACGGGCACAGCTCTGCTGAATGCCGCTGCCTGCGGGCCGGCCAGCTGTCCAATTGTGGCATCCAACACCAAGTAGACAGCATCGGGGTTAACAGCCTTAGCTATCTCACGCATTTCATCTAGCAGTTCCTTTTCCTCCTTGTGTCTGCCAGCCGTGTCCACTATTACTAGGTTAATCCCCTTCTGCTTAAACTCTGACACGCCGTTCTTAGCAATTGTTATCGCATCACCGCCTGAAACGTAAACCGGTACACCTATCTTGTCGCCGAGTTGGGCAAGCTGTTGTTGCGCACCAGGCCTATAAGTATCAGCGGCCACCAAACCGACCCTGTATGACCTCTTAGCATAGAACTTGGCTATTTTGGCAGCACTGGTTGTCTTCCCCGAGCCCTGCAATCCAACAAGTAAGATCACATAAGGTTTGTTCTTATTGGGCCACACGAGGTGTGTTTTCTCCCCGCCCAGCAGCTCGATGAGTTCATCGTATATCAGTTTGACCATGAAGTCCCTTTTCGTTACCCCTGAGGGTGGCTCCTCTGTGGATATCCTTTGCTTTATTTTCTCTCCTATACGCTGAACCAGTTCAAGGTTAACGTCTGCTAATATTAGCGCCTTTTCGAATTCATTAACAAGTTGGGCAATTATCTTTTCATCTAAATTAGGCTGTCTTAGTATCTTATCCATCAATTTTCTAAGAGAGTCGCCTATACCCCCCAAGAACGAAATCGTGGACCCCCTCTCCCCTCATAATCCACCGCAAATGTCCGGCAAGCCTGGCACGATCATTGGAGGTCCATCTAATTCATTTTTTACGCATGATTTTCCTTCTATTAAGTATTACCCAATACTCAACTTGGTCGCCCACGGCTAACTGGTTGACCAACTCTTCGTCAACCTTCGACTCAAAAGTTTCAAAGTTCTCGAGGTCCATCAGCTGATAAGTATTATTACCTAAAGCCGCAATTATTTGGCCTGTCCTCTTCTCTATTATCGGGACATCTATCCTCGCATCAACTGGGCTGACAATACTACGTTTAACATCGTCAAAAACACCTATGGCCACGATCCTCGCTTTCGCACTCCCGTGTTTTCCTGGCTTACTCTTTTCGACGCTCACAATCCTGCAGGGTTCATTATCTATGATACAGAAGCCACCCTCTTTAAGCTCGCCGATTTCAACTGGTTTGCTCATACACTGTCCACACTAATTCACATAAAGGGGGTTAATTTAGTTATTCCCCATTGTTTTGACCCCCATATAAACACAGTCAGATTAATACGTTTGCTTTGTTCACTAAGACTGTGGTCAGAGTAGGGGTAGTCTCAAAGTCTTCCGAAGAGGCGCAAAGGGCGGCTTTGCTGTTCGTAGAAAAGCTAAGTAGGAGGGGGGTTGATAACCTTAAGCTAATACCCCTAGCAAACTCTGATACAACTGAGCTTTCCTCGTGTGACACGATATTCACATTCGGCGGGGATGGCACAATCCTTAAGACTGCCCGCGTATTCGTATCGTCTACACCTCTAATCGTTGGCGTCAACTATGGGCACTTGGGTTTCTTAGCGGAAGTAGAGCCGCCTCAAGTTGACGAAGCTCTAAACAAAGTTTTAGACGGTAGCTACTCTTTTTACACGATTAATAGAATGGTTATAAGTGTTGTAAAGGAGGGGAAGCGAATCACGAGCCCCCCATTTATGAATGAAGTCTACTTTGCACCTCATCTACAAGCTAGAATGGTTACACTTAAAATCGATGTACCCGACGTTTTCGTATATAAGGGGAGAATGGATGGCCTACTACTATCCACAGCCCTAGGTTCAACCGCGTACTCACTTTCAGCTGGGGGACCAATAGTTGACCCCGATAGTGAGGTCAATATTGTAACACCCATGTCACCTATTAACATAGCCCTTAGGCCAGTGGTGATAGATAGGAGAAAGACTATAAACATAGTTAATGTCGACACGGAGCCCATTGCCCTCATAGTCGACGGTATGAAATGGCTAGATCTTGGTGTAGGTGAATACGCTGAGGTTTCGGGTTTCGAGTACCCAGTAAAACTCTACCGCACAAGAACCGACCTCCTAAAAAAACTCTTCGATAAAAGGTTAAGCTGGAACCATTCACCCTGAGCACTGAAAGAGGCAAAAAGTTAACCGTATTCCTGATTAGAGGTATAAACGGCCTTCGAAAAGTTAGGTTAAAATTAACGCTAGGCATGTTTGCTTAAAGCATGGCATCCAACACAGAGCTAGTAATAGGTGGAGTAACTTTAGGTGTTAGAGTAAAGGAAGGCGTGGTTTTAGCATCGGAAAAGAGAGTTGCTTATGGTTACACTATACTCTCTAAATCAGCAAAAAAAGTTTACGTTTTAAACGAAAGAATGGGTATAGCTTTCACTGGACTTGTGGGCGATATGCAAACCCTTGCGAAGAGGCTCCGCTCACTGGTTCAGCTCTACGAGCTCGAGAACCATACAGAGATGCTGGTCCGCTCAGCGGCGAAGCTCTTAGGTAATATATTATTTGAGAGTAGGTTCGCCCCATTCTTGACACAAACCCTTATAGCTGGCAGAGACACTGAAGGCTTTCACCTCTTTAGCTTGGACGTGCTCGGCTCAGTCATGGAGGAAGACTTCACAGCAATAGGGAGTGGCGCGCCTATTGCGATAGGAATCCTCGAATCAGAGTTTAAGGAGGATATGAGCATAGAAGATGCCGTTAAGCTTGCTAGAAAGGCAATCATGGGTGCTGTTTCACGGGACATTGGTTCCGGTGATGGGGTAGATCTCCTCATAATTGATTCTGCGTCTATGCGCGAAGAGTCACAGATCCTTAGAGGTTTACAGGCGTAGCCATCTTGCCGTCAAAACCAAATTCCGAGGACCCACTTCTGAGTAGATTTATGGAGGAGCTCGATTTAAAGGAGAAGGTGAAGCTTCTTGGAGGTAAAGCCATAGAAGAGTGTGGAAAAGCCATTTCACTTCTACATAGGGGCAGGATAGAAGAGGCGGAAAGACTCCTTTCAAGCGTTAAGAAAAGGGTTGGTCTGGTTACAAAGCTATGCATCGAGCATCCTATTTTGCTCCGTCTACCAGTAGTGAGAGATGCGAACATGGAGTACGTTGAGGCTGTGTGTTACTACTACTTCCTCACAGAAGGAAAGGTTCCACCATACACATCATTCAAAGTTGAGCCAGATGAGTACATTCTGGGCCTAGCAGACTTGGTGGGCGAACTTAGAAGAAGGTGCCTAGATCTAATAAGAATGGATAAACTTGAACTAGCATCAAAGACATTCGACCAAATGGTTGAAACCTATGAATACATCTGGAGGTTTGAGTACCCAAAGAAACTGGTCAAGGGGTTAAGGCATAAAATCGACATCGATAGAAAACTTTTGGAGGACACCAGACTAATTTTAACCCAAGCACACATCCTCGCAAGGTGAGTTTAATTGGTGGCGCAAAACAAAATGTTCCTCGGGAACTATGGCGAACGGTGGTTCGACTTCGCGGACGTACTAGTACCGCTCGTAGAGTTTGGCGGTTTGCATGGCTACGTGAGGCTTTCCGGTTCATCATTAGGTAGTCTATTAGGCATTTCGCAGCAGGCGGCTGCGCGAAGGCTCATAAAGGCAGCGGAGGCTGGTTTCCTCAACAAAAGACAGACCGTCTTCGGATTCGAGTACATGCTCAGTGAGAAGGCTAAAATCCAGTTGTCTGCATTCCTAGACACATTCAGCAAAAAGCCAGAGCCGAAGCGTATAGATGCAAAAGTTTTCTCAGGCGTAGGCGAGGGCAGATTCTTCTTAGAGCTAAGAGGCTACAGGAAGCAGTTTGAGCAAATATACGACTTTAAACCCTACCCGGGAACATTGAACCTCCGGGCAAAACAGAGTGTCCTAGACCTCTTTAAGCCCTTCCCCACCAAAATTGTGAATGGTTTTAGAACGGGTGGGCGAACGTATGGTCTTGTGTTGAGCTACAAAGCTAGGGTGCATTATAATGGTCAAAACCAAGAGTGTGTGGCTGTTTTCCCGCAAATTTCTCGATATGGTGATGAGACGGTTGAAGTTATAGCGCCCACCAGTTTGAGAAAGAAACTGGGTTTAGCGGACGGTGATATTGTGGAGCTGGAGCCTATCCTTGATTAACCCCAGCCACCTCCAGCACCCTTTTAATTATTTGCGATGTGCTGCTTAGCGGATAATCCGTGAACCTCTGCGGGAACTTTATAACCTCCGCTCTTATGCCTCTTTCTTGTAGCTCACGTCTAAGCTTGTCCACTGGGTACTGTTCGTCTGGTCCAAGTAGAATAATATCTGGATCTATGGTTTCGATTGGCTTAAGGAAGTCCTTTTCATCGCCGAGAATAGCATAATCGACCGGTTTAAGGCTTTCCACAACCTTCAGACGCTGCTCTTCGGGGACTATGGGTGGTCTGCCCTTAGCCCTAACCACATTCACATCCCTAGCTAGGATGACGTATACCCTTCCATATTTTTTAGCCTCCCATAGGAAGTCTATGTGCCCTGGGTGGATCAGGTCGAACGTCCCAACCACTACAACTTTTTTAGCCGACCACTCCCAAACCTTTTCGCGTCCCTCAAGTAGAAAGTAACCGTCCAGAAGCCCTTCAGCGTATGTTGCACACACAATGGAAACCACATAGTCCCCTTTCGCATAGTAGTGTCTTGCGTCCGCCAAGTAATTGTTCACTGCAGCATAGATGCGAGTACCGTGTGCAACACTCTTTAGCGCCCCTTCAACGTTCGATATATACTTAGCGGCTAAATTCTTCAACGAGTCTTGCATGAGCGGCCAACTGCTCCTGATTCACGCCCAGAAACATAAGCGCTTCTGCCTCAACCGCGTCAAGTCTGCCGGGGACAATCAGACTCTGAGGGAAGGCTGTGGCGTGAATTCCACCTAGGCCACTAAGCGTAGATGCCACAGCGCTCTGCTCTTCAGATCCCACCAAACTCAACCCAACACCCAAAAGCCTCTCGGGGTTAACACCATATCCAATTAAACCTTCCGCTAACAACTGCGCACCCCTCGAAAATGACATAAACCTACCCTTCACAACATCTATATCAAGTAGTAAAAGTGTGTGCAATCCCCGCTTAAGGTTGCCCACCACTTTCTCAAAGGCTGCCATCGGCCTATAGATTTCGGAGGGTTCAACGATGGTGGCTGTTGGACCACTCTTGTATATTTGTAAACCCACAAGTGAGAACGCGGCTGAGTGAATAGATACACCCGGAACATACAGTGTAGGGATACCTCTACCCATAGCTGTGTTCCTAATATATACGTGTGTGGTGGCTATGAATGGGTCGCCAAGTGAGGCGAAGGATACTTTTGATGTTAATGCCCTCTCTATTAGCTCCCTGCCACTCTTATCCTCTATGTCCTCACGGCTTAGTGGTATAACAGCCTTGCCGACAAGCCTGGAGAGTTCCTCCGAACCGAATTCAGGCATATATGAAGTATAAGTATCAAAATAGATGTAGTCGGAAGTCTTAAGCGTGTTAAGCGCCCTAAGACTCAAACAGCTTCCACATAAACCCAAACCCACAAAAGCTAACCAGTTCAAAGCAGATTAAACAGAATATAAAAAAGGGTGGTTTAATCCTTGCTCTCTTCGCTACTCTCGCTCTTGCTCTCGCTCTTACCCTTACCCGCCGAAGTAGACTTCGCCGCAGCCACCATATCATCTATCCTTATTATTGCGCTTGCAGCTTCAACCGCTGACCTCACAGCCTGTATACTCAGGGTTGCCGGCTCGATTATACCATTAGCCAAAGCGTCGATGGGTTTACCGGTTGTTAAGTCGACACCGAAGTATTTGCCGTTCTTTGAATGTATGGCTCTGAGCTCCGTTATCACGTTAATCGGGTCTAGGCCAGCGTTCTCCGCGAGCGCCTTCGGGATTATCTCTATTGCGTCAGCGAATGACTCCACTGCAAGCTGCTCCCGGCCGCCAACCTTAGCGGCGTATTCGCGCACAGCTTTCGCTATCTCCACATGCGTTGCGCCCGCACCTGGAAGTATTCTGGCATCCATCACAGCTGTAGCAACCGCCTTCAGGGCATCATGGAGTGAACGTTCGATTTCATCGGCGCTCCTCTCTAGCCCAGCTCTGATGAGCACACTAACGGATCTGGGGTTCTTGCAGCCTTCGACGAAGAGCATCTTCTCGTTGGCCACACGCCTCTCCTCCACCAACTCAGCGTAGCCCAGGTCCTCCGCTGTGAGGTCCTCAATAGTGGTCACAATCCTCGCACCAGTGGCCCTG
>DATGLQ010000003.1:0-7162 GCA_035294065.1 bacterium
TTCAAATACCTCTTCAAAATTACACTACTGTCCAGATAGACTCTTCTCCCTACGTCTTCTCCCAACTTTTACCAACCCACTCACACTCTTCTTCGGCGTGACTGGCTCAAAGTTCACTTCAACACTCCAAGTATTATCTAGTGGGGGAAGCACCCCCTCCAAGCTCTCCTCGAGGAGCTTCTCCTCGAGAGCTTCCTCTAAGACCCGGGTTAAACCCCTGCTTCGAAACGTCATCTTAAACCTCTCCCAAAGCTCCCTGTCAACGTAAACACTCGTCTTAAATCTCCGCACACCTAATACACCGAAGATAAGAATTTAAGTGTTTTCGGTATATCAGACTTGTGACCCTTGAGTGATAATGTTAAACTGTTTACATCGGGACCCCCTTTGTGGGGCGGATGTTCGAGTTCGAAGACAGCGAGCATCGGTGATACAGCTAAAGCCAGCTCCACCCAATTGAGGCCACCCACCCCAAGCTGCACGACGAGGACCACAGCCCGCAGGGTACAAAAACCCCCAAGTCCAAGCGCAGGATAAGACCCCCGAACACCCAAAAAGAGAAGGGTAAGATGTGCAAAGCATTAAGTATCCATACAAGGATAAACCAATCCACCAAACCAAAAGGCAACCCCATCTGCTGATGTAAACCCAGATAGCAATAAGCCAAATAACTTCAAAATCAAACCAAACACAGCGCTCCCAAAATTCAACATTGGCCAGACACCCACCCATATGGGCGGTCTCTAAGCCGCGGCCAGTGGCTTCAAACCACGTTGAGCTGGATAATTGACGAGAGCCATAGGATTTCTGAAACCACTTTACGCTTTGCTATATAGCCGTCCACAGACTACTTGAATCATTAAAAAATGATAATATCAATAAAACTATTCGATGATTGACAGAACTATTCAATACATCTACTTAATTCACAACGTTTAAATAGAAAACAGTATACATCAATACCAAATGAACACTCGACTCATTCTAGGAATCCTCGCCTCCACTCTACTAGCCTTCGCGATTATCTATAGAGTAACCCCAATCGTCGCCCAGGCGTCATGCACAACCATTACACCTAGGGGTAGAGCCTAGGTTAGGGGTTGATGGGCGAGGCATCGAGGCGTGGGATTGCTATCTGGACACCATCGTGACTCCGTGATTCGCGAGGTCTGGCTTCCAAAACCACGTCTACCAGACCTTCGGGCTGCGTAGCTCGGTTGAGCGCTTCTTCGGGTACCTCAAGGAGGGGTGGAGGGCTTTCTGCCCACAACAACATCAACCCGAAGAAAACGTTGTTCACGCCGCTCGTGGACTTCTTGATTGGAGGTGTTCCTGCGTGGTACACGGAGTGGAGGTGACAAGAGTTGGGCTTATCCGGACAGGTCCTCCTTTATACAGAAAGGTTTAATAGTGTGGAGAGGGCGAATTATTATGGTGCGTAAAGGTTCCTCCCGAGGCGATGAGGCCTCCCCGAGGAGGGTGGGATGCGTGTAGGGGGGTCGCGCCACACTTATTTTAATTCGTATGCGCGGTTAATTTTGTCCTGAAATAGTTGCATGTAATGTTTTTCACCCTCATAACTCCTCCTTATTGCGCCCGCGACAAAATCGGCCACTTGTAACCCTCCGCATGAGCTAGAGCTAGCTTGGATGAGGATAAACTTCTTCGACTGGAATTCTATGCCCAAAGAATTTTTTTGCTCGCTTATTTTAAGGTTGCCCAAAGACTTTACCATCGTAGCCAGACGGTTGAACTCGCTTTTAGATAGGAGTTTGTCCAAGATAAGCTGGGTTGTCAACTGAGTGGTGCCTATGCTGGACACGAATAGGCTAAAGCACTTCCAAAAGAGGGTGGCGTACAATTCTAAGGGTTTGTTTTGATAGTACGTCTTGATGTTAGGTGAATCTTTGAATACCACTGAATAATTCACTAGTTGTGAGAATTTTGCGGTTTCCTTAAGGAGGAGTTCTCTTGTGTGCCTATTACTGTGTGAGAATTTGAACTCCGCCGGCTGCTTTTTTGCCTTGAGCATGCTGCGAACTTTGCGTATGAGCCTATCCGCATCCGTCACGTTGTTAAAGTAGACGCACGCCAACACTAAGTACTTTGAACTTCTCTCTGTAAGACCTAGGTCTCCTGATTCGTCAAAGTAAAGGTATCCCAAAACACTGCGCCTGCAAGTGTTACCTGTTCAGGTGTTCTTAGAGGTGAGGAGTGCTCCGAGTATGCCTGCTATGAAGAGTCCTAGCAAACCCGTTTGGATGAGTTTATCGCCGAGAGCCTCGTAGCCGCATGCATCCGCAAGCGCCCCGACAACAATATTTACTTCACCAACTATTGGGTTACCGAACCACTCATCCATAAGCCCTTCTTTGAGTAAGGTCTCACCTAGTATAGCCTTCAGCTGAAAATCACCTATCCTCTTAATAAGTGGGCAGAGGACTTCTCTTACTTGGAGATCGTTTCTGAACTCTTCTGCGAGACCAGCTCGACCCTTTCTTTTGATGTACTCCTTCCTAGATTCTACCGTGTTTCCCCACTCAATCATCTTTCTACGTAATACCTCAATTGGCACATCCAAGTAATACCACTTATACAGATAGTTTTTCCAACACACTTAAAGATTATGAGCTAAGTCAATAACGCTGCACCGTCAGTAATCATTAGGGCGCACATTCTTTGGTCAAAGTCTTCAGTATTAGATATGTTTCTTAGAGATTGCGTCTTGATAACGCGTTTCCACGCTCAGATACCACGCCCTCTACTCTTCAGATTCCGTACGGTTTACCCGTAATTCAACCCTAAACCGTGTGTGAAATACGGATATGGGATGTACTTCCCCATGGTGTCATGGATAAGATGGAAGCGAAGTGGGATACGCATCATACCACTCAAGTAAGCCCAACACTTTCTCCGCGTCGTCAAAGGCCTGAGCGCAGGACTGCGGGGTGAATTCAACCATAACCCCACTGATACTCACCGTCTTCTCACTGTAATGGTCGGCTGCTCTGCGCTTACGCAGCTGCCGCTGATACTCCTCACTGGAGGTCTACATGTCAACCTTTTCAGGTTGAGGTCTCTGAGCCATTTGAGGAGCTCTACTTGGCTGCAGTCAGTTTTAGAGTGGATTTCCATCCAGCAGTTAAACACGGCGTGTAGTAGCGTGGCGATTACACGTCTAACCTCAACCTCTGCGGCTTGGGGGAAACATGCGCGTAGGCGTTGGATTAAGGCCGTAGGGTTAAGCCTTCGACCTATAGGCGTCGGCGCACTCAACTGTGACCATCCTGTAGACCTCGAGCACCCTTTCCCCAAACCTCTTCAAAGCGGCACGCGTCGTCTCAGTGACCAAATCATTGGCTCGACGCCACCCCTCGATGGTGCAATCCGTGATGATCACGGTGAAGCCCGAAAATTTTCGCACGTCTTCCTCATCGGACTCGTACTCGACTTGGATAGAAGCTATCCTGTAGCTAAGCCTAACTTGGTAGATAATATCCACAAAAAGGGCGTAGATAAAAGGATCTTTGAAGATGGTGGTGGCCTTACTTAGCACTTCCGCGGACCACGGATAAAGCCTAATCACCTCTTCAAGCTTTAAAGGCGTCGAACGAAGCAGTTCGAGCGCCTCAAAGCCCTGCATCGGCGAAAGGATGAGGGAGCGCATGATTTCCCCCATAATGGTTTCAAGCACTGCCTTCACGGACTCCTGTTCTCCCATAGTGGGTGGTGAAGTAAGAGGAACCCGAACATACGGAGCGCTCGATAAAGCCGAATTTGAACCTAAAGGAATCAGCCAAGTGTGACTGAAGTGTGGGGGAAGGAAGACTTTCTCCTGCTGGTTAACCAGAGACACCCCTTTTCGCCTCCAGGGTCACCTTTCCATCATCTCCAACCGTGAGCATCCACCTCGAACCCACAGCATACTTCACATCCTCCAGTTTAACAAACAACACGAGGGTGAAGGTGGTTGTCTCCTACAACGCCACCGGGGGGATACCAGGCTGCGGTGGCGTAATCCTAGAGGCAACCTCGGGCGGGTTCTGAATAACTTCTCCAAAGTTTAACTCAACAATATGTTCACCCGTCCTAATATCGTAAGCGGGTGTTACACTGAGTAGCGTTAACTCCCTTTGAGTAACCATAACACACTATAAGAAATTATCTTTTTCGATATAAGCCTAGTGTGTCCACCACGGCGATTAGATGAACAACCATAAAAACTGAACACTATACCTGTAATGCCATTAGCCCTATGTGAGTGAAACTGGGAATATTGTGCTATTAAACAATATCTGATGGGCTGTGGACCCTGTCCGGATAAGGCTTAAACGTGGTGGCCCCCACGGTTCGGAATTGGTGAGTAGCCGTGGAGTCCACCACGGATATATTCGAATTCTTCAGGGATTTAAATGTTTTTAAGAGGAATAAGAGGAGGTTCGAGCTCAAGGTGGTCGCTGTTTTGCTCTACGCCTTTGGATTAAGCCTCAGAAAAACCTCGGGATTCTTCTGGATACTCTCCGAGCACGTCTCGAAGTCGAGCGTAGAGGAGTGGGTTAGGAAGGTTGAGGCGAAACTCAACTTTGAAGTGGAGCCAAGCTGGCACCAAGTAGTCGCCGTGGATGAGAGTGTGGTCAAGTGTTGTGGGAGACCAATCTACGTTTGGGTGGCAGTTGACGCCTACAACAACGAGGCAGCCCGTCTGCCTGGTTCGGGGTCTCACTCACCCGAACCGTGGAGAACGCCCTCAGATTCCTCCGGAGACTAAGGAGGAGGTGCCTCGGAGACCCGGTTATACTCACTGATATGGGTCCCTGGTACCGTGACGCCGTGAGCCGAGCCGGCTTCCAAAACCACATCCACCAAACCTTTGGATTGAGAAGCTCAGTCGAACGATTCTTCGGATACCTCAAAGACAGGACCAGAGTTTTCTATAATAACATCAACCCCAAGAAAACACTTTTCACGCCACTAGTGGACTTCCTAGAACTATTCATGCACTGGTACACCGAGTGGAGGTTACAAAAATGAATGCTTATCCGGACAGGATCTCTCAGGCACAATAACACTTAAAACCCGATAGTATTTAAACCAATCCAAAAACACACGAACAAATCCACCCACACGGATTCAGACAGATGGATCCACCACTAGTATCTTAGGGCAGAAGCCTAGATACAAGCACAGGCCGTACCCACGAACCTCCAGATCACAGATTAATGAGCAGGGAAACCAAACGTACAGAAATAATAGCCACATGTAAAGGAAAATACGATTAGTGGATGGTAGGCGCTCCAAGGAGAACCATCCTAGGCTATCCGCTTCGCACACGAGTTTGTCCTCCTTGTTTGAATAGGCTCCCATCCCCATCCATCCACGACAACCGCACTCATAGTGGGCGTGTGCGTAGTACAGGTCTACCCCAATGAATGGGCATGTGGCTAGAGCCAACTTGCCTCCTACTACTAGTATTCCTATTTCCGCTCACATATGACTAATATGATTCACAGCCCAGATGGTGTCCGGATAATATCCACGCCTTGGGGCCACGTACACCACACCCTAAACCTGACGCTACCTGTAATCTATTGCTGTGACTTAAAAGAAGGGGCGGACCTCACGCTCAACCCCGTGGTGATAGCTCTTGTTATTGCGTTGTGACCGGTTTATTCAAAATCTCCACGCGTCCTTGTCTATATATAAAGTCAAAACTGTATGAACTGGGCTCTGAGAGCTCTTCACACGCTGCTGTTACGGTAGCGGTGTATCGTCTTTCCTCGTGTATATACATATCTGATTTTGCGCTAAACTCCTTGAGTGAGGTAAGCGGGGGAATGTACTCTCCGATGCCATATGGATAAGAGGTGATCTCAAGATGGGGCGGCTTAGCTATCCTCAGATTGCCGCTTACCATGCATAACATTTCACAGCATTGCTTTGGATATACCGTGATCCCATCATATGACATTCGGATTCCATCATGCGATATTCGGATCTCATCCACGGGGATCTTCCCATACAGCAGGTTCTTCTTCTCTTTTGGGTCATTTATTTCGATGAACCCCACGACTCCGTGAGCGGCCCTTTTCCCTATATTAGTTACTCTTATCTTTATAGACTGAACCTTTCCGGGATCATTTCCGTATGAGAGGATTTCGAAGCCGAATTTGGGTGACCTATACTTTTCAAGAAGCTGGGGGTAGAAGAGGGCGAAGAGGGCGATGGCGGCGAATAGAAGTGTTCCTATTGCGTTTATCTCATTCCAGATCGCAGACATGTTTCAGGGACATTATAGGCACAGCCCGATTAAAAAGTTGTTATCAAGGTTGTCCATACGACCTCTATCCCCCGATGTTGTGGGAACCCCTAAAAGTTTAGTGAATAAACTCCAGCTTTTCCCAGACTTTCAGGGGGTTGTGTTTTCCGCGGCTCGGAAGCCCAGCACCCGCGGAACTCGGAGGCGAACCCCGTCCCATGCTTTGGCAGCACGAGCGGAGACAGAGCCGTTAGATGTCGGTCTTACTCGTTTGGTACATTTGAGAACGTTTGTTACAGCTGTTTTTGGTTTTATTTCTCCTAACTCTGAGTTAGGGTGGCCTGTTGTTGACGAGTTGCAGTTTTTGTAGTCTAGTCGGATGAGTACTGGAATATCTCTGGATAGCTGTCGGATGTCGGCCTCGTCGTATTGTATGTCTAGTTGCGGTTTTGGTGTCCTCTCTCTTCCTTTTCATTAATTTGGGTTTCTGGCTTCGTCATCGCCATGTGGGGGGGGGAGGCTTTTAGGGTGTTGTAACCGTAAATATGCGGTCTCGCCGTAAAGTGTGCCTAGGTGTACTCAGGATTTCGAAGCTTGAAGTTGAGGTGAGCTCCGTTCATTCGCCGATGTTGGTTGCTTGACGTGCCTTTGACCTGTGTCGGCCTGAGCCGGATATGGCTTAGGGGATTGTGAAGTTTTTATTTGTGTTTTTAGATTAAGCATTTTATGGATCCTTGGCGCGATTGTAAAAGAAGATTCACGGCCCATTTTATTGATAGGGCGGCGCAAAGGTTCTTTTCGCACGATTTGCTGGATAGGCTATTATTGGAGGGGTCAAAAATAGAGGAGGAAAGAGAGGGGGAGGGAGGAGGCAAACCATATGTTGTTAGATGGAAGGGTTGGAGT
>DATGLQ010000004.1:0-21363 GCA_035294065.1 bacterium
CTAGATAATACTTGGAGTGTTGAAGTGAACTTTGAGCCAGTCACGCCGAAGAAGAGTGTGAGTGGGTTGGTAAAAGTTGGGAGAAGACGTAGGGAGAAGAGTCTATCTGGACAGTAGTGTAATTTTGAAGAGGTATTTGAAGGAAGACCAAAGTGAAAAGGCCGCGGAGTTATACCTCAAGGCCTACGCGGGGGAGCACGTAATCTGTTTCAGCCTGTGGAATATAGGTGAGGTGCTCGGTGTGCTCGACCGGGCGAGGAGGCTTAGAAGACTCTCTAGGGCGGAGCACGCACTAACGAGGACACGGTTCATATCTGAGACTAGGAGGATGATTAGGCTGGGGGTCTGCGGGGTTTTACCGCTGAAGACTACGGTGCTTAAGGAGGCGTGGAGCATAGTTGAGGCGCAGCACATATATGAGGCGGATGCGTTGCAACTCGCTTCGGCAAAGATGGCTGATGCGAATCTGTTCTACACCTCAGACCAAACGCTCCACAAAATTGCTACTAAGATGGGACTGAACAGCGTATGCCTCTAATCCCCTTTACTTCATGCGGTGAGTGAAAGTTGTGGGCCTCGAAGAGGTCGGTGTCCAGATAATGCTACCTTGAGATAGGGGTCGGGTTCAGTCAAACATCTACACTTGACTGCAAGAAAATCGTAATCGGCTTAAAAGTTGGGAACGCCCTCACCTCGTGCTGTATGAATCCGCTTACAACTTCTCTGAATTCTAAACGCTCAAACCGCAGAGAATCGATTCGAGCTTTTCGCTACCCACCGGTGTGTGGAGTGATTCTATGTCAAGATCAGGCTTAAACGTGGTGGCCGCCATGGCCCGAACTCTGCGACATCCCGTGAAGCCCACCACAGAAATATTCGCACCCTTTAGGGATTCAAATGCTTTCGAGAGGAATGAGGAAGGGGTTCTCACGGACTCAAGACGGTGCCCAACGCCTTTCGGTTGAACCTCACAGAAACCTCCACGTCTTCCTAGATAACGCATCGACGAGGACTCAGAATGTCGTTGGACACCGCCCACATTATACCTACACCAATGCCGCGCTCACCGTGTATCATCGTGGACTTTAAAAACTAGTCCCATGGGACTAGTCCTATGCGACTAAGTCTTAAGAGACGCGAAGTACTGAGTGTATCCAAAATCAAGAACTGGACCCTGATTTATGGGAGAAGAAAGACGGGTAAGACCACGCTTGTAAGGAGCTCCCTGAAATACGATTACTACGTAACCGTGGGGGACCTCCAAAACGCGGTTACACACGACGGCAGGATACTGAAACTCGAGGATGCGCTAAGGGATGTGAGGGACGTGTTGAGTAGAGGTGGCACCGCGGTGATCGACGAATTCCAAAGGCTACCCGAGATATACTGGAGCCTAATCTCCACCTGGGCGCCCTCCGGGACACTCGTAGCCGTGGCCTCAAGCTACGGCATCGTCAACAAGGTCTTCGAGAGGAACAGCCCCCTCCTAGGATTCTTCACACCCCTTGAAATCGACATAGCCTCCTACGAGGACGTGCTCACCCAGCTCGGAGACCCAATACTATCAACACTCTTCAGGGACCCCTGGCTGATACCCCTAGTGGACAGCTACGCCGAATTCGTCGAGAGAATCAAGGAGTTCGCACTCATCGCCAAGGGACTAATAGGTGAAGTCTTCAAAGAGGAGGAAAGGCAGCTCACCGACCTCTACTACAAGATAATACTCCTCCTAGGAGAAGGCATATGGAGGAGCTCCGAGATCGCGGGAATCGCCCAGCCACGCGGCGGGCAGGCCACCACATCATCCCTACTCAGCAAACTCGCAAAAATGGGCCTAGCCATGAAGATACCCACCCTAGGCAGGGAACCCTACTATAAAGTCAGATCCCCACCCCTCTCACTCCTACTCTACGCCGAAAGCAAATACGCAGTAAGCGAAACCAACCTACAAATCAAAGAATTACCCATAGGTAAAGAGGTCCAGTTCAGCGTGGGCGAAATGCTCGCCAAATACTTCGAAGGCGAACTACACTACTCACCCAGAGAAGACATAGACATCATAATCGTCAAAAAGAAGACACCTATCTGGGCCTTCGAAGTCAAAACCGGAGAAATAAACAGAGGCAACGCACTGGACTCCGTAAAGAGGATGAGCAGGGTAGCCAAAAAAGTGGGACTCATAAGCCTCAGAGAAAAACCCCCCGACTACGCCGACATGAGCCTAGGACCAAAAGAGCTACTTGGAATCGCCCACAAACTAACACGAGGACTCCTAGAATAAACCAAACACCCACCCCCTCCCATCCCAAACCCACGACCACACACCAAGGTAACTTTTACTGAAACACAATCGGCCAACCAAGACACCACAAGTACACCTAGAACAACCATACAAACGCTTTAGGAAAACTACACTCGACCTCGGAACCCCCCGACGCAGGTGGCCCCGAGGCATACGGACTCAGCTGGGAGATGTCCCCCCGCTACCCCCGAAACCCTTCGAGTAGATCGTGCCGCATTCGTCTCACTGCTCTAAGCGTCCTCTCGGCATCCGCCTCCGTGTTCAACATTAACTGCCCCAGCCCCACGTCCCCCGTGTCCGCGTAGAACACGAGGAATACGGGTATAAAGAGAAGCACGTCCCCCTTGGCTCACACCCACCACCTCCAAGGCCCCGCTCACTCTCGCCGCTGACTCACCCGCACCCGCAAAACCAAGAGCCTCCTCCACCTTGGCAAGTATGGGGTCAGGCTCCTTGAGATGGCTTGACACACAACAAACACTCAGCCGAAGGCTTAAACACCGCGCGAGAAGACCTACCTAGGAACCCAACCGGATTCACACACAGGGAGCCACACAGACCCCCGCCCTACACTATACCCGCAGCACCCAGTGCCCTACTCTGCCCCCCATCAACCAATGCCCGCCTCAATATGCACCCCAAGAACCAAATCACCCACCGGCGCCCGCCTCCTCCAGTCTTTTCGAAACTCCGCGGGTGAGGCAAAGGCGCTCCCAACCGAAAGCATAACCTCCTGACCAACGCGGGAGCTTTCCACGAGTTGGGCGTCAAGCAACGCTAATCCCCAACTTCTTCCATGACAATTCACCTATTCAAAGATGTGTTATGCGCACCCAAGGTTCCAGCGGGTTCTAAAAGGTTTTTATGATGGACGAAACACAGTATAAAGGGGTTTCCTAGGAAGAAGTACGTCGACGCCGTGTGCTAGTACCTAGGAAGAAGTTGGATAATTAAGGCCAAAGAGGAGCTAAACCACGGGGCAATAGGGTAAGTACTCGTGTACGAAGACCTATACAAACAACGTGGGTCGCTTCGGTTTTTAATTTTGTATGGTAGCAGAAGCAATCAGAATCTTAACCACTGAGATATCTGTCCAAGATCCGCAAATAAATAAAATTTGACCCCCTATAATTTATCGATAATATGTCTAAAAAATAGATTATAATGAATAATATAATTTACTATAAATAATACTCCTAATCCGAACAATGAAACAGTAAAAATCAAAATCGAAAAAGTAAGAAATCTAAACGCATTTTTCTTTCTAAAGAATTTAAAAGATGCATGAGTATGATCTGACTTTTCAGCCAAAAAGCCTTCTGCTTCTTCAGCCTTCAATGGTAAATGTTTAATATTAAATGCTTTTTCAATTTCCTCAAGATATCTCGCCCTAACATCCTCATATAACCTATGTTTATTCAGAGCGACAACAAGACTAAAATCAAAAAAACCGCCCATTAGGAGTATAATTCCTGAAATCAGACTCTATTGTGAACATAGTTAAGTGATACAGCAAAAATAAACGATGTTAACGTAACTGCTACAGATGGTACTTGCCAAATCATTTGATCAAATTGTCTAAAGTCATCAGCAACTCTATTGAA
The DNA here is from genome assembly GCA_035294065.1 of bacterium. GTDB lineage: Archaea > Thermoproteota > Thermoprotei_A > Marsarchaeales > Marsarchaeaceae > ECH-B-1. The sequence goes on from DATGLQ010000004.1 coordinate 3,907, forward strand.
TTGTGCAACAATCAGTTGCTCTCTCGTCTTACTCCATTCATCCTCCTGCATATTTTCAAAAATTTTTCTTTACCTTAACTTAAGGTTTATCTAAGGCATAGTAGCATTACGATAAGCTTACATCGAATTAGATATCTATAATTAAAGCACAATCATTGCGGCAAAACCTGTCTCAAATAACAAACTTCTAAAAGCCTTAATTTAATCATCCAGTAATTACGCATCAACGTAATATTCAAATCGATAATGAAATCCCAATTTCCTGAAACTAATCGCGGAAACCTCGACTTTCAGTTTACCTTTACTCATTAAAAGAAACCCTCTACGCACCCCAGCAAAACGGTTATCAAGAATGTATACACCACCACAACCATAACTCAATCACTATACAGAGAACGAGGCTTCTCAACCAATTCGGTAACCCTCCCAGCCTAAGCTTTGAGAACAACCTTCTTTCAAAAGGCATCCGTGACTGGAACCATGACACTGACAATGGTCAAATAACGCCGAATCTTTCATGATCCTCGAATAGGGCACTAAAATCCAGAACAAGTGTCACCGTTACAAATCAAAATGTACCCTACGCACCCACACCCTCTAAAGCAATCCCGAATTCTTACTGGTTTCCCAAGCAATAACCACAACAGACTCCACACCCTCTTAACATCACGACTTTAAGCGGTGACCCATTAACCCATAAATCTGGAGGTATTCGTCCGATAATCTCGTCTGCCAATATTCCATGTTTATTTCTTTATAGTGAATAAGCTAGTCGTAATTCTACAACTCCTCTTTAGCTATCTGATGAATACTAAATCTGGAAAGTTAAAACTTCTAATACCATGAACCTAAGCCGATCAAGATGGGGCTTCGCTCCTGGTGAACGGATTCCTATCTATGGTCTAATGCAACCCTTTACTTTCCTCATCTACGATTAAGTAAATATCCACACAATCCACATAGCTATTAACCGATACACAAATTTTGAAAGCGTACAAAACATCCCCCGAAAGGGGGTACACCCTTTAAAGAAGAGCTTTTAAAGATTTGCTGCAAAGTGGTGTAGTACAATGAACCATGCGGATAGCCTACGTGGGTGATCTACTGAATCACGGTTACTATCTTGCAACCGTGGGCACAGGCATACTCCTCGCACTATCTGAGTGTGAGGAAGTCGATGAGATAGATGTCTACTGCCCACATAGGAATCCTGAAACCGAACCATTCAAACCCCCAAGCAAACTAAACATACACGAAACATACAGCTACGACGATCCACTCCTATCCTCAAAACTCATCAAAAAACTAGGCGGAAAAACCTACCACACAGTCATCTTCAACCTCCTACCCACATCCTTCGGCACATCCTCCACAGCCAACCTCGCAGGCCTCCTCACACCAATCCTACTCAGACACCTAGCAAACCAAGACACACGCATAGTATACCACAACTCAGCCTACACCAACAACTACAGAAAACTCGGTTACAACACAGCATACGACGCGATAAGAGCCAACACACTCAAAACAATCGAGAGAACAATATTCAAAACGATTCCAACATACGTCCTACTAAAACAGTACAAGGAGAAAATAGCAAGCCAAATAGGTCCAAACAAAGTCGAATATCTCAACGCGCGCGGACTCGAAGCCCTCCCCACAATCTACCTCAACAACCTACAAAACACTGATGTAATAACAATCAAAAGAGAGGGCCCCCCAACCATACTACTTCACGGCAACTGGGGACCACAAAAAGACCTCAAACTAGCACTCCAAACACTCACAAACCTCAAAAACAAAGGACACCAATTCAACACTGTTATAACAGGAGGAATAAACAAACACTTCCCAGAATACACCAAACAATTCCAACAACTCCTAAAACAATACAACTATACAGACAGCTACAAAGGAAAAAACAAGAAAAAGACATGTTCACACTATACACACAAGCCGACCTACTCCTACTACCCTACAATACACCTGGCGGCCACTCAGGCGTACTAGAACAAGCCATATTCTTCGAAACACCCACGATAGCAATAGACTTCCCAGAATACAGAGAGCAAGCCGAAGGATTCGATCACGTCAAGCTGTGCAACCGCGACCAACTCTTCATAAATATAAGTAACGCACTCGAAAGAATGGAGAATGGAAGGATAGTTAGAATCAAATCTAAACTAAGCTACGCCATCGAAGCGGTTGAACAATTATTACCTAAAGAACTCTAAGGTGACTTAATCAATCCTCAATATTTCGCCAAATACTAAATCAGATTTATCTTAATAAACCATTACAGAGATTTACCTAATAGCGGCCGCATAAAAAGCTTCCTCACCTGAGTATTACGCTCACGGTCCGAAATATCTGGACAGCACCAATTTATTTAACAGTAGCTTTATATTAGTTATAGATAAAATCAATTAAATATCAGCGCTCATACCAACTCCACCTATATTCAACCTAGACCATCATCTCAACGATACTCTTACTGATTAACAGATAAAATCCACCCGCCTTAAACCCAATAAGCTAACAAATCACGCTTTCAGAAAACCTTGACTATGAAAAGTGCTTTCCCTAGAAATTATCCTAAAAATCATGTAGCAACCACATCGACTAATAGTCGATTCACCGTGACAGCCACAAGACACTTAAGATAGTACTGAAGATACATAGTCAATCCCGCTCCTCATCAATTTTCTAATATTTACTGACGATACGCATCGCATTTAACGTTTTAACAGGATGTTTCAGAAATATCGACATAAAGATAAACGGATAAAGGAAGCCATACACGTTTAAGCCTGAAAACCCCCGGTTGCCAACCATCTTTAAACTGGTCATACTTGGAGAAAAAATAAAATCTGCCAAGCCGATTGGCCCAGCTCGCTTAAGCCCGCTCCCACAAGTTACAAAATATCTCTCCGCCACTTGCGAAGTAAAGGAACCAAAAAACAACACCCTCCTCTCCCACTTTCGAAAATAGTGGGAAAATGATACAGTCTGATTATGGTAGAAGTGAGCAGTTGATACGATCGCCCCCCTAGAAAGACCAGCCATCCTTAGACGCCTTAGAACCTTGGTATCCATATCCCACCCACCAACCATTTCTAAAGCACTGCGCCGAATCAGCGAAGCATTAGTTAAACCATACCACATGTCATCAATAACATATAGATTTCCAACGCGTAAACCTCCCCTCTTCATCCTATTAACATTCTCAATTTCAACATAAGAAAGAAACCGGTTAAACGGCGCCGAACTAAAATCCACCGCGGTCTCGGGCATCGTTATATAAAGGTCACTATGTCTAAGAAATGGCTCAACCAAATCTCTAGCCACAGTATCCTCAACAAGGAAGTTATCCGAATCAATATGCCACACAAATTCGGAATCACCAGACCTAATACCAAGACTTCTCTGCCCATCCCTACCCTCAGGATGGGAGCCAGGCGCAACAAGAATCTTAGCGCCAAACTCCTTGGCAACCTCAAGGGTATCATCCGTTGACCCACCATCAACAACAATAACGTTAATCACCCCATCAAACCTCTGAGCCGAAAGACGCTCCAAGCAACGCCGCAGATTAGAGGAGCAATTAAGAGTGGGTATAACAGCATCAATCGAAATGACCCTAGCCATACTCTAATCAAACAACACCCCTTCTATAAGGAATATGGCCAGCAAGACACAGTACTATGGATAAAGAAACACCACGCTCAGCTACCACAATCTCTTGTCCCGTATCTATCTAGCATACTACTCTCATGGCTTCAGACATATTGAAATAATAATCTCTCCTACAATATACAAATATTGCGAGAGTTAGACCATGCAACTCAATATCATTTAGAAAGCTCATCCTATCGATAACTCCTTTTACGATGGTCTCCGGATTACAGATCTCTACGCTCGAATACCACACTCACTTGACGCTAATCCAGACAGTACGCCTTCCGCCGCATAAAGACTTTTAAAGGGCTCAACTTGCTAATTTCATATGGGCAAGATAAGCGTTGGCTTCTTCACACAAACCAATCTAGCCCTCCTAGGAGGAGGAGAGAGGCTAGCTCTAGAATTAGTAAACCACCTTAAGACCTCATTCGATGTGGACCTCTTCCACAATCCCTTGAACGATAACTACTCAGTCGCAGAGCTCAAAAAATATTCGGAGTTTGCAGACATCGAGCCGAAAGAGGTGACCTACCAAGGTTTCCCTTGGCCCATTAACACACTATACAGGCCCCTCCCACCCCCCAGCTCACTCACATATGACGTTAACTTAATCATGGTCTACAGGCCACCACCACCCTCCTATCTCAAGAACATCATGAGCACCAAAGCGAAAGTGGCTTTCCTACTGCACGGAATAGGCCTTGATAGAGTGATACAGGGAAACCTCAAATACACAATATACCAAGTACTGATGCGCCGAGCACTAAAGGCAGCAGCCAACATCGCGAAAAAATCTAATAATATTTTCTTCCAAACACTCAACAACACACAGTACAACTATTTATCCAGCGTCCTCCGAAACACCTCTAAAATCTTTCTAATAGAGAATGGTGTACACTTTGAAAAATACCGCGTAGGCCTCAACACCGAGCACTTTAGAGTTATATTCATAGGAAGAATGAGTGATAGAGATAAAGGGATAAGACGACTGAGAAAAGTAATACTCCACACAGCCCAAATCAACCCCGAGATACAGTTCCTAATCGCTGGAAGAGGACCCGATTCCGCCTTGGTGACCACAATACCAACGAAAAACTATCGATACCTAGGTTACATAACCGAAGAACAAAAGATAAGAGCACTCGAGAGCTCAAACTTGATACTTAGCACATCAAACCTTGAACCCTTCCCACTTGTGCTGCTCGAAGGATTGGCATCAGGCCTCCCAATAATTTCGACACCTACAAGCGGCCCAAAACACATCATAGGATACAGCAAAGCCTTCGGGAACCTAACAAGCTGGGACCCAGCCGAAATAGCCAAGAACATACTCAACAAATACAAACAATGGAATGAGTCAATAAATGAATACAATCAACAAAAAACCATGATAAGAGAAACAGCGGAAAAACACTTCGACTGGAAAAGAATGGCAGAAAAGTATTCAACCATGATAAAGGTGATTCATCAATACTCAAAGTGACCCCGTAAAGAACAGTAGATAAACCGCGCTGATCAAAAGATTCCCAAGTTTTTAGTGGTGCAAATTCTAATACAGCAAACATGTATCGATTGATACAAAGATAAGCTGAATTAGCGGGCAATCATACATTCTCCAGTTAAAGTGAACAAAGTGACCCATTTGTTTAGGCCAGATGCAAAACATGCTACATCAACACGTGTAGTCGTGTAAGCAGCGGATAAAGTCCTACCCCTCCACAGCTTAAGTACTATTGTATAGTAGAGAAGAGACACAAAAATAGGTGTATAGTAGAGAAGAGACACAAAAATAGGCCAAACCTCTACCCATGACTCATGGAATATCATTAAACCATTTGGCTTGGAAGTTACAATAATTATTACGCAGTAAATAGAGGATAAGGAAGAGCTGAAGCACCTATCTACAGGTAGATCGATTTCTTCTAGGTCACAATTATAGTTCAACTTAACATAATCATATCAATATGAGCATCCTATTGGTGTGACCATACAGTTTTAAAAACTGACACGACGCTGACCCCGAGTGTTACTCTTAAATAACCAGTTTAAGGCTACGAAATGTATGAATCGGAATTCGAAGGCATACCTTACTTACTTTATTCTATCATTATCAATGGCGATTTTCATTGTGGCCGTTTTCTTCCGTGGACACACATACTATACTTCTGGAGACGACGTTACTCCGCTTTCCCCAGCTGCTCTCTACAACTTCCAACCATTCTTTTCAAACGCCAAAGGCGGCCAAGTCGCGAGCATACCTTCCTCATTTGTTTCCTTTATAATATTCAACATCTACGCAAACCCATTCATGTTCGTCACCCAAAAATACGGCGAGATAGCTTCATATATCTTTTATTTTACACTAGGCAACTTCGGACTACTCAGCCTAATTCACACCTACTACGACTTGAACAACAAAGACCTCAAGAAGACGGCAACCGTAGGCTTCGTTACCCTACTCTTCTACAACACCAACCAAGGGATAGGCCAAGTCATGGGCATCAACTCTTCCATGGTGCCAATATTCGGAGTCTTCCCATGGATACTATACCTAATCTACTTGAACTTCAAAGAAAAATCATCGATAAAGGCATTCACCTACGGTCTTATGGCAATATTACTATACTACATATTTATCGCGAACACATACTTCATAATAGTGAACATCCCACTCGCCTTCCTACTAGCCTCATTTGCAATGTTTCTCACATTCTTTCTCAAAGGGCAACCAACCAAGACAAAAATATTAAGACTCGGCCAGCTCATAGCAATTTTAGCCGTAGTCGCATACCCCTACGTCCTTGGTCTCATCAGGGTTACAGCGCCAGCATTCGCAAGTGCAGTAACCTCTAAAAACATTCGGCTCGCACTCGGACACTACTTCGTCAGAGGGTACCAAGGAGACCTCATCAAAACACTCACACTAACCTACACCCCAAACATAACAACACTCCCACCCTCAACCTACAAATATCTAGGAACCGCACCCTATTATAGCTCACATCTCATCACAATTCTAGGCTCAGCCATAACACTCCTACTCTTCGCACCACTGCTACAAAGCAAAACAAAAAGAGAACCCATGTTTTTCTACTTTATATTCCTACTTACAGCTGCTTGGTTCTCCGCACCCTATATCCTACCGTACTACATAAACTTCGTATCGCACGTTGAGATACTCTGGTCATTAGATATACCTGAAGCGGTCTTCCCCTACCCATTATCGATAAGCGCAACACTACTAGTCGCCTATGTGGTCACTAAGATTCTGTTTCAAAAAAAGAAACCACGGAAAATTATTATGATACTGATAATCATCCTGCTGGGTCTCTCACTTGCTCTAAATGTTTACCCTGTCAGCACTGAGAGTGGTGGCGGATTCTCCCTTCCGCAACCCGTCTACGATATATCGACCATCATCGGCTCGTCACATATATACAACCCAAGAGTCATGGTAACCCCATCCAGCTTCCTCTACCTCTGGTATAACTGGAGCGCGTACGGGGACGGGCAATATGTGGGCGCCGGATTCTGGGACACATTAATCAAAGGCGACACATTCGGCTACTACCAAGGATACCCACCATTAGTAGCTTTCACAACGCTGTACCAAGCCAATATGTCAAACCCAGAGCTTTACACAAACGCCCTTAAGCTCTTAGGCATAAATTATGTAGTGTACACAAACACAAGTGTTCAAAGGGCACTTACATACGGAGGAAACGCGGCTCAGGATCCCACACTGACCAATGAGGGCCTAGAACAGCTAAACACAACCATAGCATCTAATTCCCAATCCATTCAACTCAACTACGCAGGGTTCACACTCTATTACTACTCGAACGCAACCCTCTGCTACATCCCAAAGCAAATGGTGCTTTCACCCCAAGCAGAAAACCCAATAAGCAATGCTACTTCACTGTCAACGATTTATAGGGTGCTGAGCCTAAAAACTGAATGGGAGAATACAGCCGTAATCTACCTCAGCCCACAAGTCCAAGAATTCCTGAATACCAAGCCTGACAACGCGACACTCTACTACCCCTATCCCACCGGGCAACCCGCAAAGATAATCCAAATAAGAGGAATATCACCAGAGCAATTTAAATGCCTGATAAGTGGAGTGAGCCAAGGCATCCTACCCATCATCGTTAGATATCCCTATAACAGTCTCGGAAATTACGAAAACGTAAATCTAAAGGGTGAGGACACCACGTTATTCCCAGTCACGATCTTACCAGCCAACTACGGGAGCGCCACACTAATATTATTTAACGTAACCCGAGAAGGAACCTACACGATGAGCTTCAACCTTGAACCATCCGAGCACGTCATAGGCTATCTTTACTATTACAACGAGATAATCGACATACTTCTACTAATACTTTTGACGCTTATGATCATCATCTTAAAAACAGGACTCTTGAGAACCTCTAAATATACTAATTGTCATCATTTGTAGACATGGAACAAGAAGATTAGATTAAAAACTGTAGTTCATAATCGTTAAGATTCATAGAAAAGCTCCTGGTTATCTTCAGTGAGCCTACCTGTTAAACCCCTCACTATGGCTCTCAAGACTAGTCCACCCCCACACCTTACCCCCTTTAAATTTATAAGAAGCAAGCCTTGCACAACCAAGAAACGCAAAGTACCCAGAGGAACCATCCTTCTCATAACTAAGAAGAGGTTATTTCTCAGCATCAAGTAATACCTCAAAAAGTTCGAATATTTCAGCTCAAAGGGCCAACCAACCCTGCCCCGTTCAGCATTAACCTTACCGGCAAGAACATATACTGTTTTAATTAAGGTCTTTAACACTATTATAATTCCACCCGTCACACCTCGCGGCATCCAATACCCCTCACCCGGATTATGCGTAATCATAGGTTCCTTATAAACCAAAATGATGTGCCGATTTTTCCACGCTCGAAAACAATATTCCACATCCAACGAATCAAGGAACAAGCCTTCTAGAAAAGGATTCTTAAGTCCATAGTCAACGCGAACAATCATTCCAGAATTCATTAAAGATTTTACCAAGTAAAAGTTTGTGTACAACATCTGCCCGTTAACTGCAGCTGTTAAGGGATTAATACCGATTATTACTGGTTTTTCTAAGACTCTCGACGCTTGTTCGACCACCGATAACGGGTCGAAATTGTCGAGGACCCTAGCATCCTGATCCAGGAAGAGTACATAATCTTCGGAATTCGATTTAGCAAACTCAAAAGCGAAGTTATACGCCCGTCCTAATCCATAGTTCTTAGCGAAGCTTATGAAGTGATCCACGTAAGTTTTAAGCTCGGTAACATCATTTTGTGAATGATTATCAATTATCATCAACCTTAAACGTGGATCTAAACGTATCTTACCTATATTTTTCTTTACGAAGTCTAAATCAGGATTGTGAGTCACGATAACTACGAGCAACTTTTCACAACCCTCAGTAGATTCACTCCAGAGTTACTTTATCTTTGTTACGTTTCTAGATGTGATATTGGTCAGATAAGAGCAAAATAGCGGATCTACCTCACAGCATTTATGCGGTTTGAGCCACCCAGTTTCGAAGACGAACATAAATGAGTAGAGACTCAACATTGACCCGATGTCACGCGAACACCCAGTCATCGCTGTTGACGGGAGCGCGGTGAACTGTAGCGGTAGACCAGACTACGTGTGGGTGGCAATATGTGGACGCATATACGAAGCAATCAATCCGGCTGGTTCGGCGTCACATTAATACGCGCTACAAGGAACGTCCACGGGTTTCTCCGAAGGCTGAAGAGAAGGTGCCTCTTAAGTGGTGAACCAGTTATCTACACAAACTGTACCACATAGTACCGTGACGCTGTGATTCGCGAGCGCAGGCTTCCAAAATTATGTCTACCAAACCTCCGAGTTAAGAAGCTCCGTTACTGGAGCGATTCCACAGTTACCTCAAACCCAAGAAAGCACCTTTCAAACCAATCATAGGCTTCCTAGAGCTAATCATCCAGTGGTACATCAAGTGGAGATGATGCGCGCGAAAGCTTATCCGAATACCATCAAAATTTTTACGCTGCACTTTTAACTCACTAAAAGAAAGGGCTCTAAATGTGCGTCTAAGCGTCATTATAACAGCGTATACTAAGAGACCTTTTATCAAAGAGGCAGTTCTTTCAGCCCTCAATCAGACCTTAAATAGGGATAGATACGAAGTAATTGTCGTTAAAAACTATGAAGATAGTGATATAGATCAATGGCTTAATAGCAAAGGTTTGAAGAACGTAACGATCCATGATACAAGCCTTGGAGGGAAAATAAGGGTGGGATTAGAAGAATCCCGAGGCGAAATCATCTCTTTACTCGAAGATGATGATCAATTTTTACCCAACAAACTTATGCAAGTTAATGAAATCTTTCAAGATAAAACAGTTGTTTATTTGCGTCATAATTATCTCCCATTTTATAACAGCACGAAAAACATTGGCAATTTCATCCCAAGCATAGGTCCAACTTACATATGGACCAGTGATCAACTTCTGGAGCTGAAAGGATTAAATAATGCCTTAAAGATGGGAATAAGTTTTAATAATAGCTGCATTTCTGTAAGAAGAGAGCTTTTTGAAAAGTTTTCAAAGAAATTGGTTGGACATAGTGTGGCAGTCGATTATGCAATTTTCTTCTTTGCACTAATCTCCTCTATGGGTCTCGACCACAAATTTGTGTTATCAGATATCCCGTTAACACTTTATCGGTTATCACTAAACAAGGAAAAACAGACAATAGAAGAACTCTTCAACAATAGACTTCCGGACGCCCTAAGAACGCTTCATATGCTAAAAACACAAGTCAGCGATGTAAATCTAATGCATTATCTTGATCAGGCCTACCTTAGAAGTCAACTTATTCTTAGAATATTGCAGAAGGATACTCAAATTAACCCATATGTGACACTAAGCACATGTATTAGGCTACTAAAGAAACCACTGTTTAGGGATTTCTTATCATCCCGTGAACCAAATTATAAGTTTATTGCGGTTGGTTTGGCTTCGATCCTTGCTCGTAAGTATGTTCAAAAAAGTCTATTTAGACGTTGGGAAAAACTATATAAGAATTAGTATAAAAATTAATTCTAGAATTTGTCAGAAAATATTTTATTTTTATAAGCTAAGATATTGGCTGGATAATGCCATCTCCTAGTATACTTAAATAATTCTGCTAATACTATCCATAAATAGCTTAACTAGTATTATTTTTTCGAATGATTCAAACTTCCCTTATTTTTATTATAAACAGTGAATTAGTTTCAAAAAAATCCTAATCCTAACTAATTACTCAACATCGAAATTTTGATTGTGTCGAGATGCATATGCGCGCAACTTATAAACCCAGCGAGCCACCCAACCACCACCCATCCCTAGAACAGGCGGAAAAAGAAGGGTAGAAGAATAGAAAGAGAGGGTAACATTATACCGATTACCCATAGGGTCGACCCCAAAGTGTCAAACTCCTTTAGCTGGCACCTTGTTAGCGGGTCGGATTCCGCTTAGGGGCACGGGGTCCGGAACCCCAATTCTGACACCGTGGCCTAAGACCCATTAACCGTGATACGCCCTGCACTCCCTTAATACCCACCCAGTAGACTGTGCAAAGCATCTTCGACTGCGGATGCCGCGGTCACAGCAACAACAGAGCTACCCTCCTCTTTCGCCTTGATCCTCTCGTAGAACCTCACTTCACCACATCAGGCCGACTCACACCATTCTAGTGGGTGTTAGACCGCGTAAGCTACCTGATTCAGGGTCCAGCCCCTCCTCGGACTGGTGGATCAAAAATAGGGATAAGACCTTTTAAAACATAAAATTAGTTCTTGATAAAATATGGCTATCCGGAAATTGGAATCAGGCTGGAAACATATTAGCGAGCAATCCATAATGCTAGGCAAAAAGATAACACGGGTCACCCACGGTGTTAATTTAACTCAGCTCAGGTGGTTAATGAGGTCATCTCCTCCCTAGAATTCCGTGATAGGAAGTCTTGGGAGGCTGCTAGGACTCTTGTCTTGGCAGCTTTGAAGAACGAGTCCGTGGAGCCTCGGGAAGGGGCTTGGGGACGTCGGGGCAAACCGTCAGGGTTTGCTCGGATCGGAGAGGGAGGGAGTGGTGCTGGCGACAAGCTTGTTGACTAAGGCTAGGGAGGGAAAAGGCCGCTGGGATGCTGAGAGGGATGGAGGCCGATATCTCCATTGACTTGACGAATGTGAGGTACTACGGAGAGAAGGTGGAAGGAAGTATGGGTACGCTGGTGCTTTGCCACAGCTGTGACCAAGACCCACGGGAAGACGTGGATACTGTGCTTCATGGTGGTGAAGCCTAGGATGGGAAAAGGGGAGGTGGTCAGGAAACTCTTGAGGCAGGCGGAGGAGGTAGTCAGGGTTAGGATGGTGGCTTTAGATGTCAGGTTCTATACGGTGGATGTACTCAGGGAGGTGTCTAGGTACGAGTTCATGATTGCGGTATCCGTGGGTCCATCACGTCCGAGCAGGGAAGTCGACGAGGATTACACCACAAACTCCAAGAAGCATGGGAGGGAGGAGCAGGTGGGCTTCAGGCTCGTTACTCTGAGGGTGAAGAGAGAACAGGAAGCACTCCAGAGGGAGGACAAGATACTGGGTTATGCAACCAACCTTCATATGCCTCCACACTCTGTCAAGAGGGTATACGACTTGGTGATGACGCCCGTGTACGGAGACCCCCTACAGGGTTATTAAGTCCTTCCTACCCTTCCCTTCACCAGCTCCACAAAGTACGCGTTCCGCCTGCGGGTTATAGCGTTGGCACTACTACTCTACTCCCTCCTCACATCCCTTGGGAATGGGAGGGGTGACTTATCCCTAGAGACCCTTATAAATGGTCTTGGACTATCAGTGATTCCACTAATCCTAATAGTAACAACATCCCTTGTTTCACCAAGTTATAAACTAGGTAATGAGCTTTGATCTATTAGGGTGGGGGAGGTAGTCGCTACTCTGCTTGGTAATTGTGCCATAGTAGGTTTTTGCCCCCCGCCAGATGCGTGTATTGTGGGGTGAGCGGTGCGAGCCCAGCATAGGACACCAAGTGATCCAGGTGAGTGAGGCTAAGGATCTTTTCACGTCAGCTATCTCGCTCGCTATGAATAGGAAGGCTGAATAGTGGTGTGGGATGACAGGTATCGTCTTAAGCAACCCTACCCGTCCACCCGTTCACCGTCCTTCGTTTGCGATGATGTCTATAAATGGTGAGACACTTTTAGTCTCCTTCTTCAAGACCTCAACCATGTTTAGTTATCCATCAATCCTGTAGTCATTGAGAGCCAAGCCTCCTGACATACTCTGTGGTGAATGGTGAGCCCTAAATCCTAACACTCTATTATGAGTAGGGTTACGTGCACCCTGTTCTTCACCTTGGCCCTCAGCATTACGAGGCTCGTCCTATACTTTTTGAGCAAACAAGCTACTTGGGCCCCGCAAACTATCTTGTTGTGAAGCATATATCTCGCTTAGTGGTGGATATATATCCACTTCGCTGCGCCTGTAGGAAGTCTGCAAGCAAGCGTGTAGGCATCTATCTTGTGGGTTTTGATAATGGCTGAGACAGTGGCCTTGATCTTCTGTATGTGGATGGATTCGAGAACACAACGTTGTGCCTCTGCTTGTGCCAGTGTCCCGTAGGCCCAGTACTAGATGATAAGGCTTCTATTAGGATTATATGTGAATTCGCTGGTAGTTGCTCTAAGAGTGCTGTGAGCCTCTCAGGCTAATACCTCTGCTTTGTCTCTCAGTAGGTTTCAAGCTTAATCCACACAATAACGGCCACATTCATAGTACACTTATAAGTGTATGGGTATGCTTCGACGTACATGTGCTCCGTGTTAACTTCTTAATGCGTATATTACCACTTACATAAGACTAGAAGCATATCTGAGGCGATAAAGAGACTAAAGAAACGAACAAACAAAGTTATGACGATTCCTAACATTTCATAATCCGCATCTATCCATACCTTAGGTGATATACAGGTTTCCTGAAACCATTTGGTTTCGTGAACTGATCTCGCACTGTCAACTAATAAAAAATCTACTTTGAACAATAACCAAGCAACTAGAAGCGCCTTAAGAGGGTGGACACTCAATCAACTGACTTGGACAAAGCGTCAGTCTGAAGCAGGGCAAAGTTCTGCCAGTCAAGATCATGGAGAGTGTCGCACTTGCAATAACCACCACATCTTCGAAGGTACTTTGAATAACTCCGTACTCAAGTGCAGACCCATAGTTAATGAGCTACTGCCAAGCGTCTGCATAGGAGTTAACACATTGCGTCGGCTTAAATGCGACTTGGAATGCCGAAACCGGGGGAGACGCTGGGGTTCTTAATGGGTAAGTGGTACACTTTTTACCTTTTTACTTACAAACCGTATCACATGGATATCCGGGCACTATCTACAGCCCAGCTAAACCTTAATTTAGAGTCTTTTATGACTTTATCTTATGAACAAGTGGAAATTCTATACGGAATATATCAAGTCTATTTCAAAGCACTATCAAAACTGGCTTGAAATAGCTACGAAAAGGATACTAAAGAAAGATTTGAATAAGTTAATACTGAAGTCAGGTAAAATTATTAACATGAAGAGCAACCAGGAGTACCCACTCGCCAAGCTTTTAGAGGTTGGATGGGTTATTAAAGAAAGCGACAATGATTACGTCACGCTTTGTAAAGATGAGTGTTTTATCTGTCGGCTTAACAGTGGATATGACATTAGCCACTTAACTGAATTGTATATTAATAAAGTATATGGAGATCATTTCCAAGGGGTCGTAGTTGACGTGGGCGCTTCTAACGGCGATTCCTCAATATTCTTCGCTAAACGGGGCGCCGACATGGTCATAGCTTTGGAACCAATGCCTGAATCCTACCAGCTTGCCATGAAAAACGTCGAAATAAATGGATTGAAACATAAAGTAAAGCTTGTCAATGCGGCCCTATTCACAGAGAGGGGGAAAACTAAGTTCAAAGTATCTACCAAAAATCCAAACGCCAACTCTATAAGTCCAACAAGACAAGTAATAGACCTAGGAATTACCTATGATAATGAGGTCGAGGTGGAAACCTTGAGTCTCCAAGATATAGTTAAAGATTTTAGTTTGAACAACGTAAGCCTCCTTAAAATGGACTGCGAAGGGTGTGAGTATTATATCTTCAACGATGTCGATCAATTAATCCTAGATAAGATAGAAGAAGTTATCCTTGAGTTTCATGAAGGTCCAAAAGGAATACCAAGCTTATTGTCGAAAAATGGCTTCTCAGTCAGGTACACAGGCTCTGGTATTGGAATGCTTTATGCGAAAAAGAATAAATGACCTACTAACGCTATAAAGCGTCAATTATATTGTATAAAGCCTGCTATACAACATGAATCAAACATGGGTAGTCCAAGATCGATCATCAGAGCTTTACTACGAAGCTCTATATGGGCACTATTTAGACGTTTCGCACAAAGCCATCCACTGTAATCCGTTCAAGAAACATATTTCTCAAAATTATATAGTGCAACTATGACGGAAACTTAGGCGTTAGTACATTTACACTTTTGCCAGAACCAAATATATAATTATGACCCATAAGATAAGAAGTTTAATGTTAGTATTCAAGGATTACTTACTCCCATTCCCCAAAAAAGTTAGAAGAACACATGTTCTCTAATAGAGCCAAAATGTAAAGTACCACCGTTCTCTTTGAAATTCATTGAACCCCGTACGCGATTTTTATTAGAGAACTATCAAAATTGCGATCTCGTCTGGATTAATTAGTGGTAAGGGTGGTATCCAAGCGAAGAAAATTGTTAGCCTTATGTGGGTGGGAATAGGCGTATTGGTGGTGGGTGACGTTGGTATTTTTCGAACAGCAGGGTTTCCGAATTGAGGAGCAAACATGCCTCGCATTCTTAAATACGGCTTGGCTCGCCAAGCAAGGCGCCCACGGTCGGCGGAAGGGGTTTGACGGCTGTTGACTGGGGTTTCGACCCCCACCCCGAGGATGGGTAATTGGTATACCATACTCTTTCTCCTCCTGAAGGTGGCACCGCCCAGGTGTTAGGTGGGGGTCGTTATGACTGGCTGGCGCTGGGTTTATAAACGACTCACATGGATATCCGGACAGGATTTGTGTTCGCCCGCTGGGTATATAAATCGCTTACATGCGCAAGCCAATCATTGTGTCAAGGTCTACTATGAGTTTTCTTAGGCTGATAAAAAATACTAACAACTCTGCCTATCATGAAAGTAACAGTTCTATTATTCTTGTTATAATGTGGATACGTTTTGGTATGAACTCTTCTAGGGACTCGTATTCAGACTTGTTAACGACTGTGGAAAATCTGAGGAAGAATAGGAACACGAGGATGAAGACGAGTGGTTCGAGATAGACTGCGCCAACTACTGTTAGAGTTGTTACGCTTACGAAAATCTCTCTTTTTCCGAATTCGAGCACTCTTGTTTTGATGGCCCAGAGTGTTATTAGGATGGCTGTGGTAGTTTGGACGAGTGCTTGGCTTATCGCGGCGCCGAATATTCCAAGTTTAGGTATTAGAGCTATGGATGATGCGATTATTACGGCTGCGGATGTACCCGTTATGAGGAGTAGGGGTCTTAGGCCCCCTTTTGATGCGACTATAAAATTGTATAGGTATGAGTAGGGTGCGCCGAGCATTGTTGCTAGTACTAGTAGTCTGAATGCGGGTATACCCTGAGTGTAGGATGGGAACAGCATTCTGATTATGGTGTCTCCTATGTACGCTGAGATTACAGCGACGAGCGTGAATGTGTAGAGTGAGAATCTGAGTGTGAGTGCGCTCATTTTCCTTATGTTTATTCCTTTGGCCGCGTAGAAAGAGGCTGATGGTAGTAATACAGATGTGAAGGCTGAGGCGAGGAGTAGCGGTGCTGATGAGATGAGTGAGGCGAGCTGGTATATTCCTAAGTAGTATGAGTGGAGTAGGAATGCTGTTGCCACGCGGTCTCCCTGGCTTGAAACAAAGGTGAGGATCGTTGAAATGTATACTGGTAGTCCTTCGATGAATATGTTTTTGGCTATCTTGATACTGGGTGTTAGTGTTAGTCCTCGTGTCCATAGGTGTAGGTATATTGTTTTCGTGAGTGCTCCGAGTGTCCATATTAGTATTAGTAGTTTTATGTTTCCGAGGTAGGCGGGTATGGCTGAGAGGCCCCATCTTGTGATGGAGAATATTGCTGCGCTTACTGCGCCCTCTGTGAAGTGTCCTCTGGCGGTGGCTATGTTTTGGAGTGTGTTTGAGTATACGTATAGTGCGAGGTAGGGTATTGAGAGCCAGATGTAGGTTGGGAATAATAATAGTAGTAGGAGTGTGGGTGTTGCTGCTAGTATTGATGTGAGTACGGTGCCCACTATTTGTGTGTCTGGGGTGTTTTTGGCTAGTGCTTGTGAGATTTCGCGTGTGTATATTGTTGGTGAGAGGTATGTTAGTGCTGACCCTGCTATTAGTTCTAGTAGTTGTATTATGGCTACTTTGCCGACGAATGTGGGTGTTTGGTAGTGGGCGACTACGAGGAAGAATGCTAGTGCGAGTACCGTGTTGAGTGTGGTTGATAGGAGGAATTTTAGGGCGCCTGTGACCGGGTTCATGCGCTGCGTGGAGTCGTCTGTGACCAATTTGTGGGCACTTTCACTTTAGAGGGTTGCTTGGGATATAAGTCTTGCTTGACTCCTCACATGTC
>DATGLQ010000005.1:0-23997 GCA_035294065.1 bacterium
GTAGAGTATGATGTCTTCGGAGTTCAGCGATGGCTTCTTGTATGTCGAATAGGTGAAGGCTATTCCCTGTTTACTAATCGTTATTCCCCCCTACTACTGCAAACCTCTTCCTCTTAGGGTTTACCTTTATTCCTCCTCCGACCTTCATCCAGCCTTTACCCTTGTTTACGGGGGACACGTACGACTCGTCGTAGATGTGTACCCTGTATCCTTCCCCTATTTTTTTAAAAGCCTCTCCCCTTGCTCCTTGACCCATCCCTCCACAGCCTTCTAGTCCCTCACGTAGGTCCCCTTCCCCTTCTTATACTTGAAGCCCAACTTCTTGAGGACTGGGCCCAAACTCCTCTGGTTGTACTTTACCCCGAACTCCCTCTCAATTACGTAAGCTATGAGCTTCAAGGTCCAGAAGTCGTAGTTCAACCCCAAATCCCTAGGGCTCCTTTCCAAGATCTCGACGAGCTTTCCCTCGTCCTTAATTTTCGTGAACCCCTTCCTCGGTTTCGCGCTCAAATCTTCCCTCCTCAACCACTTGTACACCGTGAAGATCGACACGTCGTACTTCCTCGCCACGTCCTTTATGCTTATCCCGTTACTCACGTCTTTCACCGCGTTAATCCTCCTCTCCTCCTCTTGCTTCTTGTTAAGCCTTATCCCGTGCATACTGGACTTGGCATAACACGCCAGTATTACCCATAAAATACAAATCTTGCCCTTTAAGGCCTGACGAAGTATACCTCTATGTAAGGTTATGTCCAGACAAGAATTTTCGAGCCCGGCTATCACGTTCGCCATCCCTAATCTCGACGCATCTACATAAAGAGAACATCGATTAAGAATGCTGTGTGGGTTAGAGGTGGATGGATGTTGCAGCTGAGCGTGGAAAACTCTAATCTTGTGTGGGTTGGGATAGGTTTGTTGGGTGGTGTTTGGCGACAGGCGTGGTGTGAGCGGCACGCCGTGTCCGGCTGGATTGGGAGTCGGATCACAGCGCCCAGTTGAATACGGCCAAACATGCTTACGGGGTGCACGCCATTCGATGAGAGGTGTTTCACACTGGATGGGTGGAGTCCTTGACCCATCCGAGGATGGGTAATAGGTATGGTGTAGGGTTACCCCTTCTCTTTCTACCATTTCTCCATTCTACTCTTATCTTCCCCGCTCCCACGGGGGTGGCGGCTGTGATCGCCCGCCGGGTTTACAAGCCGCCCACATAGGTACCCGGACACCATGGCTTTGCGGTCTAAGGCTTAAACGGACTTTTATGGTGGCATGACGGGTATCCTCAGTGTGTGGCGGTGTGTGTACGCCTGTAAACACCAAGCGTGTCCCCGTAACCTTTGGTGAGGATGGAGCCTATGAAGAAGCGGGAAGCTCCCACCTTCAGGCGGGGGTAGCTCACACCTCTCAGACGTCCGCAATGTTACTGCAAATGGACATATATAATCCTTTTCAGCAAGAGTGAAAATAATAGGCACCTCCTACTAACACGTGTATAATGGTAGAGGCATGCGTCAGCCACGATGCACTTAGAATCAGGAGTTCATGGGTGCGAACGTGGCGACAAAGCGTGGAAAAATACTGTTTTGGTACCGCCGATTGCCATTGCGGCGCCATCAGTCGGTGCCCACTAAATGCCAACCCACCCTTGGTTAATGTTGAGAGTTGGATATAATTTGTTAATCTTGAGGCTGCAGTCCCGGATGAGGTGACCCGCGTCTCCATAAATCCGACGAAGCCTGGATTTCCGAAAAAGTCTAAGTTGTCCTGTGTGTTGTTGATACAGGGTTGAAATGAAGCATAAAGGCGCTATGGGCTCTAGTGTGAGTTGTACCCTTCAAGGAAGATTAGGGAGAAGCTGGGTTTGAAGTCCGGTCAGAGGGTGAGGTTCCATGTGGAGGGTGATAGGCTTATGGTTGAGCGTGCGCCAAGTGTTGAGGAGCTCCTCGAAGAGGAACCCCTAGCAAAGATTACATTTGAGGAGCACCTAAGGGAGACGCGCTCCCCTCACGTCTGCTCGAGCGCGGATAGTAACACTGTGTGCTTGCTCTTTGACATGACATATAAAATTCCCAATCGCCCCTTCTCAATGAATCAAAAATCAACCTTAGCCTAAACTGTGCGCCAGGCACGGGTTTTTGACATTAACATAAAAGGTGAGTTCTTGGATACTAGACAACTGGACCGCTTTATGGCTTCCCCGCATTGAGGCATTGGCTTTACGATGACATCCTCAAACTTCTAATGGGTAATTTTTGGCCACCATACACTACTAGGTAAAAAGTGTGGGGGATATAGGTGGCACTATGCATTGGAGGCTGAGAACCACACGTGTTTTAAGGAGAGGCGGCTTGCTGTAGGGGCTATTGAGGCTCTGCTGCGGATAGAAGCCAGTCGAACAGTGGAACCTCCTTCACCCCGTCCCCCAGGTCTCTTCTCTCTCCTTCAAGCGTGATGATGTAAGCCTCTCTTATCCCAGTCTCTTGGGTTGCTCTTCTAAGCTTGTGCACGTGTTCTGGGTCCGTGTTCAAGCTGACCTCTATGAGTGCCTTTCTACCCCCCTTCCTAGCGATGAAGTCCACCTCTCTTCCATCCTTTAGAAGGTAGTAGTCTACTTCCCATGACCGCCGGATCAGCTCTAGGAATACTAGGTTCTCTAACTTTCTCCCCAGGCTGCCTTGTGAGTCGGCTATTGTTTTGCCATCGTAAAGCGAGGCTATCCCCAAGTCCACGGCGTACACCTTCTTAGGAGACACGGCTCTCCTCCTCTCCGAGTAGTCAAACCTCTTCACGTTGAATATGAGGAACGCCCTCCTCATGTACTCAACATAGTTCATAATTGTTTTCACGTCTACGTCGACTCCCACCGCCTTCAGCAGATTCCTCATGGAATTCCAAGTCATCGGGTTAGAGTAGTTGGAGAGCAAGAAGTCAAACACAACCCTGAACTGCTCGACGTCTCTCACCCTGTTTCTCTCCACGATGTCCCGGTAGAAAACCGCTTCAAGCACATCCAACAACTTCTCTCTCGAGCGGTAGACCCAAGGCTCAGGGAACCCACCCCACACCATGTATTCGTGGAGAGCCCTCATAAATTTACCCCTCCCCCTAAAATCACGCTCCAGTGGGGAAGCTAGCTCCCCGAGGCTGAAGGGGTAAACAATCTGTGTGAGCTCCCTACCCCTCAGCCTACTGGGTATCTCGGAAGAGAGCAGTGTGGAGGAAGAACCTGAAACCACAAGCTTAAAGTCCTTAACATCGTGCAACCACCTCAACTTGAAGTCCCAATCCCTCCAATCCTGAACCTCATCGAGAAAAAGACACACCCTCCCCTCAACATACTCAGACCTAACCATCTCGGCCAGCCTCCTAGCCTCCAAATCCCTGAACAAGGGGTCATCCAATGACAAGTAGACCGCATTCTCCCCCGAGCTCAAAAGCGACCTCACCTCTTTAAGCATGAGGAAAGTCTTCCCAACCCTTCTAGGCCCAGCCACCACAGTTATATCAGGAGTGGATAGATTCAACCTGAAACTCCTAGGGAGCTCCTTAACGAAGCGTAGACCCCCCACATACTCCTCAGTGATCTCTCTCAACCCAACCATGTTAGGAATACTAATCCAAAGAATAATTTAAAAGTTTGGAATAGCAAACCAAACCATCTAAGCGTTAAAACAGCTTTATAGGGGCTTAAAAAAGGTAAAATGGTGATAGTAACAGGGCTGAGGAGGTACGGAAAACCTCACTCATCATGACTTACATGAATGAGAGCAGAGAGAAGTATGTTTATCTGAACTGCAGGCTACTCCCTCCCATGCTTTCACTGAACTCCTTCAGAGCGCTCCTAGAAGGGGAGCTGGCAAAAGACAGTTGGGGGATCAGGCTACTACAAAGCCTGAAGTCCGCAGAGGTGCAACTTGGAGGTTTCGGGCTGAAACTCGGGAGGAAGGGCGAGGAGAGTATACTGAGGACTCTAAAGGCTCGTGGAGGAAGCGCCCTCGTTATAGATGAGGCTCAGGCGCTTAGAATGTCAGCATACAGGTTTGATTCACTGCTAGCCTACACCTTTGACTCCACCGACGTAAGGCTAATCATATCAGGGTCCAGGGTGGGTCTTCTCTACAGGTTCCTGAGGCTCGAAGACCCAGAAGCCCCCTTTATGGAAGGGCCTATAGCGAGGTAAGGCTGAACCCACTCTCGAGGGAGAAGGCAAAAGAGTTTCTTGTGCGCGGCCTCGAACAGGAGAATATGGCGGTAGATGAGAAGGTTATAGAGGACGCCCTCGAAAACTTAGACGGGTTTCACCCTACGTAGGCATACGTAGGTATGCGTCCGCATATCTCTCGTACGCATAGTGGAGCTTGGGCTTCACAGCATCATATAGGGACCTCACCTCCGCCCAGCCGCGCCAGCAGTTCTTCGACCGCCTTGCCCACGGCTCCGTCAGACTTGAAGCGTCAAATTTTCCATAACCCCTGTTCTTGCTAAAATTTCCATTAAAGGTTTGCCGAGTTACGCATACCAATTATCTTTAGTCAAAACTCTAGAAGCAAACACTTAGCTTTTTACAGATTTAATCAGATAAAACTTTCACAATCTAGACATCACTATCAGGGATGGTGTCCGGATAACTGTTTTTCCACGCTTGGATGCCACGCTCGTCACCCTCTAATCTGGACACCATCCTATCAGGGATCATCCGGATAAGCCTTAAGTGGTGGGCGCCACGGAACCGAATCGGTGAGAGACCGTGGAGCCCACCACCGGGAGGGGGGATATATTCGAACACTTCGGGGATTTAAATGTTTTTAAGAGGAATAGGAAGAGGTTCTCACGAACTGAGAGTGGTTGCGGTGCTGCTCTACGCCTTTGGGTTGAGCCTCAGGAAGACCTCGCGGTTCTTCTGGATGGGTGCTCTCGAATCAGAGCGCGTCTCGAAGTCGAGTGTAGAGGAGTGGGTGAGGAAGGTTGAGGGGAAACTCAACTTCGATGTGGAACCGAGCTGGCACCAAGCGATCGCGGTGGATGAGAGTGTGGTGAAGTGTAGTGGCAGACCGATCTACGTGTGGGTTGCGGTTGACGCACACACGAGGCAGCCCATCTGTCTGGTTCGGGGTATCACTCACAAGGACCACGAAGAACGCCCTCAGATTTCTTCGAAGGCTGAGGAGGAGGTGTCTCCGTGGGAGACCCGGTGATACTCACTGATAGGGGTCCATGGTACCGTGACTCAGTGATCCGGGCTGGGTTCCAAAACCACATCCACCAAACCTTTGGATTGAGGAGCTCAGTCGAACGATTCAGGGATACCTCAAAGACAGAACAAGGGTGTTCTACAACAACATCAACCCCAAGAAAACACTCTTTACACCACTCGTGGACTTCCTCGAACTATTCATCCACTGGTACACACAGTGGAGGTGACAAGAATGAATCCTTATCCGGACAGGATCTCATATATACGACAAAATTTATAGTGCCCGTAAGGGTGACCTAAACGAGGATAAAAATGCACAGTCATTGAACTTGGATTTCAAGTTAAACCGCTAAATATGTTTCCCAACTTCACTACATTAGTCACTCTAAAGTCTGCGTTTGCGACAACAAGAAAAAGGTAGAGGTCTTTCGTGCTCGAAAAGATATTCAAGTCTCTTTCATAAAATTCGAAAGGAGTGATTACGCAGTTCGAGATTCCCACAGATGGTAACAGCTGTCTAATAAACCTTCTGACGTCATCGCCGTTTCCGCTAACGATTTTTAGATCATTATACCTTCTCACCAGCTCTAAATACGCATTACAGAGCGACCTTTCACCCGCATTGCTAAGATTTACCACAGGCATATCAATAACTCTCATTTTACTTCTTAGGAAATCAAATCTATTTCTTAGCGTGCGAGAATAAGGTACGTCCCCTGCGTTTTTGTTTACCCAAACACTCACCTCTTTTATAACGACGTTTGTGGTTATAAGATCACAAGACACCTTAGAAAAACCACCCTCTTCAATAGTAATACCGCTTGTAGTCCATATTTTAATCAAATTTGAAAACACATCCGAATCAACCAGCCTTCCTCGCTTCCTTGACCTCGTTTAGAATAACCCCCTTTTGAGAGCTGTCTATCAACCCCTTCTTCTCAATTGCCTGAACATATCTCTCAGCGGACTTAAGAAAGCTTTCAAGTAATATCGACTTGGACACAAAATATTTCCTTATACTTTTTGGAATATACGGATTAAAGTAAATGTAGAACGCAAGTTCGGTGGGAGATAGTTTCGCTACAACCTCTTTAACTTCGTCTAATATTTGCTTCTCCTCTCTTTGAATATCAAAATTAAATTTTCCATACTTAACAGCAGCTGAAACTTGTTCGTATATTTCATCCACTTGCTCGCTGAAAGGCCCCATCTTGTATGGTTCGTAACCCATCATCGATATGATTTGCTGGAAATCAAAACCCTTTTTCTTGGCATAAAGCCAGAGAAACAGAAAGACCGCTTTCTGCACCTGAAGCTTATCGCTTATCCCGCTTTCCAAAAGCTCGTGCACAGCGGCCTCAACAATGTCTCCCAACGAAAAAATATCCAAAGTTTTCATTGCGCAGTCGATTTTATATTCGTTTGCGATAATAAAAATTCTCGCTTTGGATTACCAGATAATCGCAACCGTTGAGGATTATGGGTATACTGGTATTCATCTAAAAAACCATACAGGCGTACAAAAGCTAACACCAATACGAGCCCATAAAAAGGTTGGGGGTTATGGGGGGTATATAACAGAGGCTCTCCTACCGATAAAAAGGGATGAGTTTGAAGGTGAAGCGGGATATCAGGAATTCAATCTAAGGATCGAACAAAAGGTGAACTCAAGGGTCGAAAAAAACGATGTAAACATTATCACATTTTATGGTGACGTGGACGTCGAACCCCTACAACTCGCAAAATTCGAAGATTTAGGGCTAATCACAGATTACGAAACCGTGTTTAACGACCACTTGATAGGAATGCCTTTCTCACTAAAGTATTATTCACAAGAAATGATTGCAAACCCTGAAACCATACTCGAGCAAGCTAAACACGTCTATGAGACGGTATCGACAACCTACACAGCAAAGAACCTTCTGGGCTATGTGCCAGCGTATGTTTCCCACAGGGAACTTGAAAAGTTCATTCAAATCTATCAAAACGGCCCAACAATACGAGAAAAAGGAGAAAGCTACAACCTTGTTTTACTTATGGTCGATTTTAAGAGAAGAAACCCAGACGCCTTAAAAAGGCAACTCGCAATGCTCCTCAGGCTAAAAAACAAATATCTAAACGAAGGATTCTACCTCTTTTACTACGCCATGAACGTGGGTAGACCACGACTGAGCGAAAAGAAGAAATCCGCTTTAGCACTCGATTTTTTAACCACACTAATCGGTTTCGATGTGGTGGGTAGCTCCCACACAAGTATCCCCCAATCTAAAAGATACGGGTATACGAGAAAACCCGCGGAATTCAGAATCGACGATTTCTGCTACCACATAATAGAACAAAAAACCGATCAGAACACTTATGAAAAGATAAGAGCCAACAATTATCAAAAGCAATCCCAATTCCTACAGAACACAACAATACAACTGCAACGGAACCCATCAACACTCCAAGCCGAAATAGAAAAACGCCCTCAAGCAAACAAATTTATTAAGGAAATGCTAGGGTACACGCATTAAAACATGCGAAACAATGAAACAAAAAAACAACGGCTAATAAGCAAACCCTCTATCAAACATAAATTCGAGTAAAGCGCCCAGCAAATCAAAAAACAAGCTTACTAGTTATTTGCTCAACTCACCGAATGACGCGTTCAACAAACAACCTAAAGCGGCCAAGGTTCATTCCGACTGAGCCCACCTGTTTAGCCTCATTCTCAGGTATCTTTGTTCTTATCCGCACCCGCAAAGACACGGGAAGAACCAATGGATAATTAGAATCCCCTAGTTGGAACGGCCTCTTGGCGTGATGCCCAAGATTTCAGCTACAACTGGTGGGCTAAAACCAATCATGCCATAAAACCTCCAAATGCTTCCATCAGGCTCGAACGAAAGAAACTCTCGATTTAAGTGATTCAGAAACTCTATAGCTTTTCGACTACCAGATAAAACCCCTCGCTCCGCCTTTCTGAGACGCTCTTTGAATAATTCGGGAAGAGAAGCTCAATATCCTGCCCAATTACCTCTAAATTATATGGAAAACATAATATCGTGGATGCTAAAGGAATCCACACTCCTCTTCCATAAATCCGCGTAGTCGAGCTTCACTTCGAAGCATGAGATACTCTTGTCGCCTATGCCCCTCGCGTTCTGCGAAACACGAAAGGTGACGACCCTATCTCTAATCTCCCTAGCAATCCTCTTTTTAATCTTGATTACGACAAGGCTAGAGTTAACCTTTCTGATCAGCTCGGAAAACGAAATCTTGAGCCTACTGCCTTCAAGAACAATCACACCGTTTTGCCCAAGCCCTTCAAAATCAGGGAGTCAAATTGCTGAAGCCTCCACCACATTTTCGATCTCAACAGTTCCCCCAAAGGTGAGGAAACCAGGGCTCCGAGCCTATCAAGACCGCTGTGCTTCAATCCAAGCTCAACGTGAAAACTGTATTCGGCCACTCTTGGTGGTCAAAAAACACACCTTCCCGAACCTTTGCACCACTAGAGCGCAGCTCTTCGAAACCCACACGGGGAACAATCCAAACAAAACAAAAAACCAACAACAAAGACAACACAACCACAACATAATCACAATAAGCTGAAAAAGTGTTGAGCAAATCAGACAATACCAAGATGACGATATTTTACACAGTAGGTCAAGGTCCATACACTCGTCAGCCCTGCGTGAACAGAGACAAGCACATCAGAAAACCAGATGATGCTAAACGCAGTTAAACTCTACAAGACAACCTTGAATCCAACAGTAATGAACAAACACGGAGACCTAGTAAGGGAGATCGATCCAAGGTGTGAACCTAATAGCCAGAGTGCTTTCCGAGTTTCCCCAAGTGAGTTCAAATATGACTATTGAAGGTCCTTCGACCCTGTAGTGGGCTTACAGGATGCTAGTTCAGAGACACAATGACGTGACGTCATCAAACCCACTTAAAACCAATGGGATAACGTCAGCGAAGATTAAAACGAACAAAGTCGGCGCGTTCACCCATGTTGGCCAGCCCTTTGAGTGAAGGATACATGCGGGAATCTACATACCAAGCAGGTAGAAGGGCTCATGCGGCTCAGAGCGCTTGTTCAGGAGAGATACAAGGCGAACCTGACAAGGCTGAAGACCAAAGCAAAGAACAGAGTACACGGTACTACTCATGCATAACCTGAGGATAATGGCACCCTACCACCCCAAGAAAAGCCAAGAGGACTGGGCGAATACAGGATAGTATGGGTAGCAGAACATATTGGAGGCGCGCAGCAAGGGGATAAGCTGCATGTCTGAGAGAATAGTATCGTGTCCAGATAACGGAATTCCACGCTTGGTCAAATCACCCACCCGCCACCGCCTCCCCCCATCCACGACCAGGTACCACTCGTGTCACGGCGAGTTTGTGTGCTTAACCACGTTACACTCCCGCTAAGTTAACTCCAAACATGAAACGAGTTAACTTTGGGTAAACTAATAAACAGCTGTGACCATACTGGCATATGCAGAAATATAACCCACTCCAGTTTACGGCGCTCACACGCTACCTCAAGATACTCATCAATGAATACCCAAAGCCCCTTAGAGCATCCATCTTGGCGGCCAAAGCGAAAACTTCGAAGGCAGCCGTCACAAAAGTCAAACCCCGACTAACACTACTATGCGCACGCACACCCAACAGACTAAAGAGAACCCTTATACTGAAGACAGACGCCGACACATTTATCACCCTAGCACTCATCTTTCTCGCTGCGGGAGAACACAGGGTATTCTTCCACAGCAAATACTTTAAAAGATGCGCCCAAAAACTCTCAGAAAACATTGCACAAGCACCCATATTCTTACGTCACCTAACAGGCGCAGACGTGAAAACCCTGATAACACTCATCGTAGCAATCCTACTCACGGCTGACCGTAACAAAATAAGGAAAACATTTAAACAACTCTTGACGCAGCCCAGCCAACTCGGAGTCATCGACCTCTACAACACACTCCGCGTATCTATAGAACGGGCGAAGCTAAACAAAGATGTGATCGGTATGCGTGACGATATACTGAGCCTCGAAGACAAGTTGCGTAGGCTCACAGACACCATAATCGAGCCCTTAGCCGAGCGAAGCGAGCTATTCAAAGCACTCGGTGAGGAGGACAGAGCCAACTACCTAAAAGTATACAGGAGCACGGCGACCTTCTACCTCGAAAAATTCTTCTACAATGTGAACACCAAGCTATGGCCCGAAAGGGGGGAGGAACCCGTCTACAATGCCCTACAAAATAATATTTGAAGGAGCAGAGACCGATGTGACGGAAGACGACTGCAATGAATTCACAGGAAAACTAGCAGAATGCATAGGACTAGAACTATCACCCACATCTGAGATCAGAATTAGTAAGCCCCATATGAGCTCAAGAAGCGCAAACGCTGGGAAAATCCTCAGCTGCACAATAGTGGATGGAGGCCTAGAACACCTAGTACTACTCAAGCGCTGCTACGATAACCCCGAATTCCTGAGAAGAGAGGTAGCGGTCGCAGAAGCCAGACGCATACTAGGCTACCCACACTACAGCGTATTACAACTACCAGCACTCCGCCTAAGGAATCCACAAACTGGAAACCAAGCCCATCCCCTAATCAACGAGTGGGAAAAACACCAGCTAATACTCATCGAATGCGGGCCACCCAACACATCCAGAGCCCTCAGCGAACTACGCCCAGCAGACCTAGGAGACGACCCAGAATTCTTCGCCAAATACGGCGCACTCATACCCTTCAACTACATACTCGGAGTACGCGACAGACACGCATCAAACTTCGCCTACAGATACGATAAAAAAGAACTCTACAGCGTGGATAACGAAGATGGACCCTGCGATTCAAACAACAAATTCACGGGTAACGGAGCCGACATACTCCAGTCGATGAAGAATAACCTAAACACATTCGAAGGTGTTAAGGCGCACACCCAAGAGCTTAGAAGAGGCTTCAACGCGGGCTGGGAAAAAATAAAGAACAAAAAAGTAGAAATCATGACCCCATTCAACGACTGCGAACGTAGATGGATAACCCAAAAAATCATGGAGAACCCAGACCACGTCTACTCAGCCTTCGAAGGCTGACCACCCACAAAGTATTCAAACGTGTAAAAACTACCCTCCTTGGGGTCGTACACCCTATACCAAACCTTTGTAAACCCATCGCTCCCCAATCGTTTAAGAAACTCATCCCTCCGCGGATTAATATCCTCCCAGCCATAATTAGCCCTATCCGTGACCACCCACGAAACCTCCTTATCCCTGAGCGCCTCCCCCAGAAGCCTTAAAACGTAAGACCTACTCACAGCCCCCATAATCTATCAACTAATTCAATGATTAGGGCAAACCGAATAAACCTTTCGCCCCAAAGCTCAGAACACATCACTGAAACAAGGGGACCCACTTTACAAAACTATATCCCAGTAAGATACAAACATCCAGAAATCATTAAAGGATTTACACCACCATTTAGAGTAAACCGAATACAATCGCTACCACTAATCTAAGTAGCAATTCTAAAAACCCACGACTACCTTGAATTCTCTCGGCGCGAAGCTAAGCATACTTTATAGTCCACTCTCTTAATGGGACGGGACACGCAGTACAAGAGGGGTAGCGCGATGGAGCTGACATGTGGAGTTCAAGAGACACCGCATAGTAATAAGAATAACAGATTTATTATGGATGCTGCATTTACTTGGAGGCTCAGCATCAAAATGCCATATGGGGTAAAGGCGGATTCGGGCAAGGCTGACTCTTTAGAAATTCCCGTGGCAACTATGCAACTTTATGAAATCGGTATGATTAGGAGCGTAATCTGCGCAGATTAAAAATTTCACACTTTCTAAAAGTATCAAACAGTAGAATCACGAGCTTAATACGGAGTGTAATGTATCTATAATAACTGAATAAACGAACTAGTGTTTTTCGCTTAAAGTTCTTCTTGTAAATGTTGCGAATTTTTGAATGAGAGGGTCAGATGAGTGTTTTGGTCGAACCATATAGGTAGCGATTGTTGCATTACTAGTTTCTAGCTTTAGAGCTCTTACTAGTCCTTGAAATTTTTTGGCCTGTATATCCGCTACTATGCTTACGCCTAGACCAGACGCGACCGCTGTAATTGTCGAGGAGGAATTTTCTAAAATCAGTCTGGTTCTAAATTTCTGGGGGTTTATATGTTCATTTTTAATTATATCTTCCAGTCTCCGCTGTACAGCGGATCCGTAACCTCTTGAGATGAAGTCATATTCTAATAATTCTCCGAGAGTAACCGATTCCCTGTTAGAAAGTGGATGGTTTAAGGGAACAATGGCAACAAGTTCTCTTTCAATCAATTTATTAACATAATAAAGATGTTTTATAGCTTTAAATTCGCCAAAATCGATTGATCCAACAAAAGCGATATCCGCCTTGCCTTCTTTGAGTGCATTTAGACAACTGAGTGCATTAGATGTTTGCACTATAAATTCGACCCTATAATCCTTTTTGAAGGCGATGGTAACGCTCGGTAAAAATGTGAGCGCCGCGATCTCTCCAGAAAAAATCTTTATTAGTGGAGTCGAGCTTTCGAATCTTAAACCGAAAAGGTCATAAGTTTCCTCTAGGAATTTTTGGAGCTTATAGCTCTGTTTTAATAGAGCGAGACCCTGGGCGGTAAGAGTCACACCTCCTGGTTCACGTTTGAAAAGCTTGGTTTTCAAGCTTACCTCAAGCTGTCTTATCTGATGACTAACAGCACCTTGTGTTAAAGAAAGCCTCCTACTCGCCTCTGAAAAAGACCCCGTCTCAGCTATTTCCTTAAAGGTAAGAAGATACCTTGGATCGAACACACGAGTTTGTTTTGCCCTCACAATTTTCGCACCCTTATACATACGCTGAAGAGGATACACCGCCGTCGGCCACAATAGTTGTTCCAGTTATAAATGAAGAATCATCGGACGCTAAGAAAAGTATGACTTTAGCAGCCTCATCGGGCGTACAAGCCCTCCCAAGTGGTATTTTACTAATACGCTTCTCCAACTCTGCTGGTCCGATGCTCTCAGTATCCGATTTAGCGAAAGGTGTGAGAACCAAACCAAAGGCGATAGCATTAACCCTTATCCCATACTTGGCATAATCCAATGCGACCTGTCTTGTAAGGGCTATGAGTGCACCCTTCGAAGAAGTGTAGTCGGGCCGCATATACACCCCCCTGATACCGTTAAGCGAAGACACATTTACGATTGATCCACCAGCCTTCATGTGTGGTAAGATCTTCTTCATGTAAAAAATAGGACCATAAAGATTTGTTCTGATTACCAAATCTAGGTCTTCAACTGAAAGATCCACAACAGTTTTTCTCCCCCTATGAATTCCCGCATTATTTACAAGCACATCTATTCCTCCAAGAAACTTTAACGCTTCGCCAACTGATGATTCAACCTGCTCGATTTTTGATACGTCGGCCCTAACAAACCTAGCTTTTGGCTCCAGCTCTTTCTCCAGCTTCAGTCCCGCTGCTACATTAAGACCAGTAAAAACAACTTTAGCTCCCTCAGCAACGAAAAGTCTAACAGTCGCCTCTCCAATTCCCGAGGTGCCACCTGTAATAATAACCCTTTTTCCCTCTAGACGTCCCATAAAGACTTCACTACAAGGAAACTTATTAATTTTTTTAATTACCCTATTAGAAATATATTTATACTTGTATTAAAAAAGAGACACAATGACCGAAAAGAAGGTTTGCGTCATTGGCTTAGGGAACATGGGCGGCAGAATGGCAACACATTTGTTAACCAAGGGCTTCGAAGTGTACGGATACGATGTCGATGATAAGAAACTCAGTGATCTACAGAAGATAGGTATTATAAAATGCGTACCAGACCAAGTTTTTGATACTGTGGATGCAGTAATCCTATCCCTGCCGACTCTCAGTAGTATTAGGGCAACGCTAGAAAAGCTCCAGAAGAAACAGGGGGCATTAGTTATAGATATGAGCACAGTTCCACCCCAATTCAGCATGGCCAACTACGAATATCTGCGTTCACAACACATGCACTACTTAGACGCACCAGTCATCGGTATGCCAAACCAAGTAGGGAGCTGGACAATCCCTGTGGGAGGCGATCATGAGGCTTTTGAAAACGTTAAACCAATTCTTTCAGCACTAGCATCAAAACTCTATTTTGTTGGCTCCTCAGGCAAGGGGGCTACTATTAAGATAATAAATAATATGATATCTTTAACCACTTGGGCTGTTATATCCGAGGCAATAGTAGTGGCCAAATCTGTAGGGTTAGATTTGCTCCAGTTATATGAAATAATTCGCAACAGTGGGGGCGGAGCCGTATCACCTATGCTTGAAAGGATAAAGAGAGTCGCTTCCAATGACTACGAGAATCTATGCAGCGTGAATATTAACATCAAAGATTTGGAGGCGGCGGTTGAAATGGGTAACGCCCTCGGAATCCCTCTCTTTGTGACTTCAAGTGCCTTGAATCTGCATCTACTAGCCAAGGAAAAAGGGCTGGGAGACCTAGACATGGATGCCATTCCACTCGCCTTTGAAAAGTTCAGTTCCGAGAGGAGTAAGGTGGTACGGACATGATGGAGAATAAAGCCTACAAAGCCGAAGATTTGGAATCAAAGTCAATGGGCAAATACGAAATAGGAGTCCTCATCCTGATAATGATGGGTTGGCTATTCGATGGGGCAGAGATATACATCTTCGGTAGTACTGGTTCTTACATTGCCAAATCTCTAAACTATGCAACCGCTTTAACCGGTATAATAGTTGCCACATTTAACATCGGCCAGCTTGTATCCACCTACATCCTCTCATATGTAGCCGACAGAATGGGACGCCGTCAAGCATTCATATATAGCATCCTCATATACTCCTTTGCATCTGTATTAACAGGTCTATCATGGAATTTCATATCCGTATCCCTATTCAGATTCCTAACAGGCGTCGGAACAGGAGTAGAATGGGGGCTTGGCGCAACAATAGCATCAGAAATTGTACCAGCGAAGAGACGGGGACTCGCTGTAAGCATCTTTAACGGAGGCTTCCCAGTTGGAGGCTTCCTAGCCGCACTCGTCTTCAAATACATAGTTTCCCCCAACCCTATTTCGGATTGGCGATACGCCTATTTCCTCCTATTCGTGCCCGCAATCCTAACACTATTCTTCAGAAACAGGTACTTCAAAGAGCCAAAAAGATTCCAAATTTCAAAGGAAGCAGTGGCAACACGAGGTCTGAAGTCAGCTTACGGTGAACTTTTCGCCACAGCGAAGATGCGTTTCAACACCCTATTGGCCACACTTATAGCCGCACCAATGAGATGGAACACACTCCCATGGCTCGGCCTGCTCAGCGTCGCTTTAACCGCACTCAAAGGGTTCACCCCAAGCCTCGTCGCAGAATACGTGTTGCTTAACTCTATAACCGCAATGTTAGGATACTATACCGGAGGAACCATTTCAGACTACCTAGGAAGAAAAGGTGGATGGTTCTTTTACTTCATATTCGTCGTCGTAGGCTACCTGCTAACATTCGTACCACCCGCAAACGACCGCACACTCATAATGCTCGGAGGCTTGCTCTGGGGCTTCGGCTGGGGATTCTCCCCAATAGAAGTCGTCATGCTAGCCGAACTTTTCCCCACAAGAGCCCGTGCATCTGGCGAGGGATTCGCACTGGGAATCGGATTACTCGGCGCAGTGGCAATGTCATTAGCTTGGACAAAAGTTGTTTTACAATATGGCTACTATGCGGGAGCAGTGTTCCTCATGTGGCCCCTCATCATCCCACCATTAGCCATACTCCTGTTATACAAGGAAACCTCTAAGAAACCACTCGAAGAGCTGCACACAATATCAGATGAAGAGAAAAAAATATTTGAGGTCAATCAAACCCAACGCGAGGCGGCTTAACCAAATACTTTTTATATTCATCGTTCAACGTTATCCCCAAACCAACACCACTCGGCGGAAGCAAGTATTCACCATCGAACTTTTCATAGTCCTCATTAACTATATCTTTTTTAAGTGGATTAGGCTGCTCGGTAGACCAAGCATTATGCATATACTCATAGATCAGAAAGTTAGGTGCATACGTAGCCAAGTGCAGTTCGGCAACCATTATGGGCGCAGCGGAGCTACCAGTATGAGGCGCATAGGGTAAACCATAAGCCGAAGCCAGCGCTAATATCCTCTTTACTTCAGTGAAGCCTCCAGCTCTACCCACATTAGGCTGAATAATATCAACCCCACCGCGAGTTATTAGCTCACGGAACCCGAATCTAGTGAACTCCGACTCGCCAGCCGCAATAGGTATATCTAACGCATGAGCCAATTCCACATACCCTTCAAGATTATCAGGTGGAATAGGTTCTTCAAACCACTCAACCTCCAACTTCTCAAACTTCCTACCTAGCTTTAGTGCGGTATCAACAGAATAACCACTATTAGCATCCACCATTATCTCGAGGTCGTATCCAAATGCGTCTCTTAAAGCCCTCACCGCGGCCACATCATCATCTACTCCCCGCCCTATTTTCAGCTTCACAGCCTTAAACCTCTTAATTAGAGTAGCCACCTCCTCAACGACCTCCTTAGGAGATTTAAAACGTATAGACGAAGCATAAACCCTAATCCTATCCCTAAACTTACCCCCAAGCAACGAATAAATCGGCTTATTAAGCACCCTACCCATCACATCCCATATCGCAATGTCAACACCACTCATAGCCTCTATCATGAAACCCTTAGAATGACCCCTCTGCCGCATCGTAGAAAACATCCTATCCCAAATCAATTCATAGTCAAATGGATCATTCCCAACGACAACAGGTTTCAATATTTCTTCAATCAGTGACGCCATCGCATATGGTGCAACCCTAGTCATACACTCACCAATCCCCACCACACCCTCATCGGTCTCAACCCTAACCAACACAGTCTTATAGCTATCAAACACAATCCTCCCAAGCTCCCTATAATACGGTAAACTCTCAGGCGGAATCCTTAAATCCCTAATTGGCACCTCTAAACCAACAGCCCTTACATCGATTATTCTCATAGCAAAAAACTCTACGAGCTGCGCAATATAAAACTTATTTCCATCAGAATCAAAAAAATTAATAGGCAGCGAACACCTTTCACTGGTGTGGCAAACATAGATATAGTTTTAAAAGGCTCGACCATTAGAACCAGCCTCGGGTCACTAGGGGCATGCGGCGTCTACCTAATCAGCTCAGACAACCACAAAATCCTATTCGACACAGGACATAACGGTCGAAGAACGCTGTTAACAAAATCCCTAGAATCACTCGGAGTACATCCGAATAATCTAGATTTCGTTGTACTCTCACACCTCCACTGGGACCACGCTTTGAACATCCCGCTCTTCAGCAACTCGAAGATAGTCATAGACCGCTCCGAGCTCACAGTAGAAAACCCATCCGACTACGCACGCGTCGGATTCCTATCCGACTACATAACAAAAATGGATGTAGTATATATAGACGACGGCTATAAAATCGATGAAGATATAGTTGTACTGAAAACACCAGGCCACACAGCTGGACACATAGCACTCAGCGTAAAAAACAACGACGGCCTCAACATACTAAGCGGAGACGCACTACCCAACGCTAGAGCCTATACACGAGGGCTACCAGACCTAATATTCCACTCGAGCGAGCTCGCCGCCCAAAGCATATCAAAAATAAAAAGACTATCACCCAAAATAATATACCCAGGACACGACGCCCCATTCACACCAAGCGAACAACCTAAACACATATTCAACGAAGAAATCATTCTAACATACAGAACCGAAGCAGAAGAAGACTACGAAATAACACTCAGAAGACAAAAAAGCAAACCAAACTACGTATAGATGATACACACAGGTCGATAATGTACCTATAAAACCCCTCCACACTCGGATACCAAACACATAACCAACTAACCCAGACAGCATCCAGAAGACCCAGCCAGTGGGCCACCACACCCACCCAGCTATGAAGCCATAAAAGTAAAGGCGGTAAACCACCGATTCATGTACCCCCTAGGGCGGCCCCCACCCCCACGGAAGATGAAAATTCACCTTTAGCAGTGATTGCAACCCGAACACGAATCCTCAATCCTTGATACACAAGCGTAAAATCGTTATCCAATCACCATAATAATACGGTATTTGTCGGATAACCAAAGAAAGAGGAACTTATGGTCCTATAACCAGCTAATCACCCACCCACCCACCCACAAGGCAATAAACACGGGTCAAATATTAGCAGATAAGATTATCCGAATAATACCGCATATTACTACAAAAAAGTCTATATATTAGTAAGGAGTACTCAAGTATGTAGTATGCATTTATGAGCAATGCGGTAACCAATCCTCAAAACACAAGAGGACGCGACCACTTGTTTATCAGCTACGCTCAAGAAGACTCCTACTTCACGGATTGGCTTGCCCTAAAATTAATGAGTCAAGGCTACCGCGTATGGTATGACAGAATCAAGCTACTCGGCGGAGAATCATACCCCAAAGAAATAGACATAGCCATCAAACAGCTCAGCTACAGAGTGTTAGCAGTAGTATCACGAAACTCACTAAACAAACAAAACCCTATAAAAGAATGGACACAAGCACTGAACATCTCCCGCAGCGAAGGAATCGACTTCCTAATACCATTAAACCTAGACGGCGTGTCTCCAAAGGAGTTAAACTGGATGATCTCTGACATAGTGTACATCCCATTTAACACGTCGTGGGCCCAAGGCCTCAACAAGCTTCTAAAACTACTAGAAGAAATCCAAACACCAAGATTCACCGATGTGAAAACAACCCCAACCACGTGGCTAAACACCAAACACAACCTAGAACAAAAAACCGGACAAATCTGGTCCAACGCACTACCCATAGAGGAAATACCAAGCCAACTACACAGATATCAGGCACCCATCAACTCCGAGTCGAACAATCTAAGCGAATGGCCACACTACGAATATGGGGGTGAGATATGGGCCTTCGGACCCCCACCACAAGCGCCCCGCACCCCACTAAAGGAGAATGGTGTACTCGACTGGCGACAAACAAACATCCAACAACTAACCGGAGCCAACATTGTAACCAATCTCCTAAGAAGCTCCATCCAAATCGAACTCAGAAGACGAGGATTAAAATACCACGCCAGTGCAAAACAATACTATTCCCCAAGGGTCTATTAGAAGACGACACAATATATTTCCAAGACTACACGGGTAGAACAACCCACATCAAAGTGGTTGGTGAAAGATCCTACAGGTCAAAGAGCCAAGGGACAACGGTGAAATACACATACCACCTTTCACCAGTTATGCAGCCCATACCCTTCAAGTTCGGCCAACCCGTATACCTAGCAACAATCCGCCTATGCTTCACGGACACCAATGGCAACGAAATATACGGGAAAAGGGTTAACAGGCTAAGAAAGAAGATATGCAGGGATTGGTGGAACCACGAGTGGCTAACACGCACACTTGGCATCATCAGCTGGCTAACACAAGGCAGAGACCACCTCGAACTCACAGTGGCTGAAAACACCACGATAAAGATTAGACGCACACCACTCAAATACCAATCCAAGCTGGGCATCACGGAGGAACCCCGAGAGCAACCCACCCCTACAATAGATGAGAACGAGGAATACAACCAAGGAGAAGACGAAGAGGAAGTAGAAGAGGAGGAGGAATGGGAGGATGAATAAGACGAGTGAGAATCATGGAAGCGTCGAACTCATACACCTAGAGGAACCACAACTCGAATTCCGCTACACCCAGAGAACACAGGACCCAAAAGAAGGATTATCCATCTTCGGACCATACGACGCTGACAAACCATCGCACCCAAAAAACATATCATACGGGTTAATCGGCACACAGGAAGGAATAAAACAGTTCGAAGAATTCGCCAAAAACATAGTATCACCCACCATATCAGGGCGAACACAAAGAGAATTAGACCTCTGGCCCCCCTACCCAGGCTTCGAAGCCGCCTACTCATCACTCTTCCCCTCCAAACCAACAAAGAGCTACACAATAGACCACCAATCCATAGTGAACGCAGCCACAAACTATGACCCAAACACAAGAGCATGGCAAACAGTCAACATCTACCTCGAAGGAATAAAACAGATCACGGAAGGCGACGATAGAGTCGACCTAATAATATGCATCACCCCAGACATCATATACGAATACGTAAGGCCCAAGGGCTACGTCCAACAGGGGCACGGTGAGAAACTCTCCAAGAATATAAGGGAAGAACGCGCAAAAACCAAAAGCCTACTCCCAGACGAAGACTTCCAAATATACAATTACTCAGTCGACTTCAGACGACAACTCAAAGCCAGAGCAATGACATACAACACACCAATACAAATCATACGGCAATCAACCCTAAACGCAGACACAGACACGGAGACCACCCTGCTAAAACACCGAAGAGGGCTAACACCCCTATCAGACAGGGTGTGGAACATAGCCACAGCAATCTACTATAAGGCTCAAGGCAAACCGTGGCGCCTAGCCACCGCTAGGCCCGGCGTCTGCTACGTGGGGCTAGTATACCACCGGAAGGACTACACCACGGAGTCGAACACCGCCTGCTGCGCGGCGCAGATGTTCCTCGACACGGGCGACGGCGTAGTCATAAGAGGAAACTTCGGCCCATGGTACTCACCCCAAAGCAAACAGCTACACCTCGACCAGAAGGAGGCCAAAGACCTACTCACCAAGGTGCTCGAAACATATCGGGAACTACACGGGCAGACCCTCAGCGAGGTCTTCCTCCACTATAGGTCACCCATAAACGATAAGGAATACCAAGGATTCGCATCCGCTGTCCCACAGGGCGTCAAACTCGTAACAATACAACTACAAGTGGATAAGTACTTCAAACTATTCCGAGAAGGCAGGTATCCCATCCCACGCGGAACACTCCTAAAACTCAACAACAAAACAGCCTACCTCTGGACACACGGATACAAACCCAAACTCAAAACGTATGATGGAGCCGAGACACCCAAACCACTACGAATAGACATACAATACGGCCAAGCAGACATAGTGCAGGTAGCCAAAGACATCCTAGGCCTCACCAAACTCAACTACAACAACGCCAAGCCCGCCAACACCCAACCAGTCACCCTAGAATTCTCAGATGAAGTTGGCGAAATACTTGTTGACAACCCCAAAGTAGCCAACCCGAAAACACAATTCAGATACTACATCTAAGGAAACGAAGCGAAAATCCACAGTGGAACCCAAAACATGCGTGCTGGAAGCCGACAACCAGCCGAACACCACCGCCTATCTACTCGGTACACAGTAGCCCAAACACACCCACCCCACCCTTAAGCTCCGAGGGTGTGAAACTGCGCACCCCCCCACATCAACCCTTTTATGGAGACTAGCAGGCGGCAGAGTATGGGTAGAGCGAGCACACCGAGAAGCCAAGCCCAAGTCAAGCCCAGCAAGCAAAGAGGTGAGAGCCCACCGATAAACCTCTCAACACGTGTGGATGGCACAGCACACAGACGCCACACGAAGAAAAGCGTGAGCGCCGAGACCGCGAGGTCGGTGAGCGCCTAGACGAGTGTCGCACCAAGAAGCGTGGGGCGGGGGATAAGGAGAAGTGAGAACACAACATCGGTGACCGCGCCCACAAGCGCCTTCACGAGGAAGGGTCTATAGTTGGCCCCAGTGACAAGGTAGTAGCCCGACGAGGAGAACACGAAGGTGAGCGCCACCGACACAAGAGGGATACCCAATGGAAGAGCCCCACCGATAGGCTGGGAGAAAGTGTGTGAGGAAGCGTGCGCCTACACCCGTACACATTGAGGCAAGTAGAAAAAGCCTGAGTAGCGTGTTTTCCCCACATACCAACGAAATAAAGTCCGCGCTATAACTTGATCCAATAAAGCTACAAATGACGTGTGCATATACCTCGAATGACTGGAGAAAGCCGTATCCACAAATACAAAAGAGTGTAGCCATATGCGGAAAGAAAAAGGGGTAGAACAAAGCCAAGTTCAAGAGCGCTATAAAATAATAGAGCTAGCTCTAAGTGTCTCCAAAAAGTGGCTACGATTGCTACTAAATTTAGTTTGGGTTAGTGGACACTAGGCTGCACAGGGGGATGTTGTAGGCTCGATATTGTAGGGGGATCCTCTACACGGTTTATTGATTTTTCTATTTATTTTCTAATAAATAGAAATATATTTATGTTATGATAGATATCTATAGGAATATGAGAATTTCTTGGTTAAATATACGAAACTTTAGGGCGTTCGCCGACCCCCAACGCATAGAGTTATCAGATATGACGGTTATTGTGGGTCCGAACGATGTTGGCAAATCATGCATCGTCTACGCGTTGGCCTTGTTCTTCGGGCGATATAAACTAACGACCACGGACTTCAATACATCCAAAAGCGGTGAGCCAATCGAGGTGGAGGTATGCTTCACCGACATCGAAGAGGAAACCAAGGATGAGCTGAACAAGTCAGGCCTCCTCGACTCCCAGGGAAACCTAGTAATCAAGAAAACCTACGACAAAGACACCCTAAAACCCAAATCAAGTATCCTGGTATACGACTACGATGACCCCGATTTCAGAGGTCTAAAGACAAAAAAAGAGAAAGACCTCAACGACTTAGGTCGAAAATATAATCTAAGCTTCACTAAATCCGGCCGCTCAATCACCAATGAAAGCAAAATCGAAGAACTCGCTAAATATGCCGAGGCCAAAAGCATCCCAAAGAAAGATAACTGGAGAGACCTCACACATGACGAGGAAACACTAATAGAGAAGCTTCTACCCGCATATATACACTTCCAAGCCGAGCAAAACATCAACACAGAAGGATCCGAATTCCAAACCCCCTTCCAAGACGCCATCAGCAGCTCAATAGACGTCGACAACACTATTAAGACACAAGTAGAGCAAAAGGTTGGGCAAGCCATCACGGAAATAGTTAAAGGTATAGAGGCAAACCTAAAAACCCAAACAGACACGATAAGCGAACTAGGATATACACCAAATTATAATTGGAAGAAACTAGTAAACATAACCCTCACAATCAAAGACAACTTTGGGGTAGAGGTACCCTTAGACCACAGAGGAATGGGGATACGCCGCCTAACCATGGTAGCCTACCTAAAATACAGAGCCGAACAGACAACAAAACAGAATGAAAACCAAATCTACGCGATCGAAGAACCAGAAATATACCTACACCCCAAAGCACAAAGAGATCTTATACAGTCACTAAGCAAACTCAAAGAAAGCGGCAACCAAATCATACTAACATCACACTCACCAGTATTCGTCTCAGAGGTCGGAAAAGACGAAATAGTATT
Source organism: bacterium (assembly GCA_035294065.1). Lineage (GTDB taxonomy): Archaea > Thermoproteota > Thermoprotei_A > Marsarchaeales > Marsarchaeaceae > ECH-B-1. Next base: position 23,613 of record DATGLQ010000005.1, read on the forward strand.
GGTCACACGTCAAAACGGTGCAACCAAGGTCACCCAACAAGGAGGCGTCGACCCAGAAAAAGTAGCGGAAGAGCTAGGCATACTCCCCCGCGACGACCTCGCAGGCTACTCCGCATGCCTCTTCGTCGAGGGGCCAGCCGACGCATACTTCTACAAACAAATCGCCGAAAAACTCTACAAAAGCGGCAAAATACCCAAAAACCTAGATGACGCGGAAATAGGGGTAATCCCAGTCGGCGGAGACAACCTCAAATTCTTCGTTGAGCAAAGACTCCTAGTAAAACTCAACCGCAAGTACGCCGTGATAGTAGATAGTGACAAAAAAAGCTTAGACCAGCAAGTGAGTGACAAAAAACACAGATGGAAACAAGAATGTGAACGGCAA